>JBAXQU010000013.1:0-50395 GCA_037131555.1 Bacteroidota bacterium | reverse complement strand
AGAAAAGAATGGTTACTTAATCACGAGAACAGCGCAGTGTTTGGAAAACAAATTGAGTTGTTTTAAAACCCCAAATAAGACTCACTTAGTAAAAAACTAATACTACTTACTTGCCGTTATTACATTAAAGTCAAGGATTACAGTACTTCCATTATCTTCGAAGGAAACTTTGTCTGCGAGATTTCGCATTAAAAAAACGCCTCTGCCATTCGGTTTGTCGATGTTGTCTGGATTTGTTGGGTCTGGTAAATTCGAGAAATCAAATCCTTGTCCTTCATCTTTTACAATAAAAGAAACATGGTCTTTATGTGTTTTAAAAAGGATGTCGATACTTTTTGTGGGATTTGCAGCATTGCCATGATAGATGGCGTTATTTACAGCTTCTGTTATTGCAATCAGAATGTTACCATAATAATCTTCACCAATATTGTATAAATCACAAACGTCCTCCACCATTCGCTCTACTAAAATAATGTTCTCGGCTCTTGAAGGAATTCGCAATTTTTGATTTTCTGAAAGTACCATAAATTTACTTTTCTATTTTATTGAAATAAATATTCACTTTTTCTTTGTAAAACGGGTTTAAAGAAGGCGGCACCGACTTCAATAACTCTGTCTCTTGTTGTTTCAACCTATTATACTCCAAAAATTGATTTGGGTTACGTTTAATTTCATCCTTTGCTTCATTAGATTGTCTTTTTTCATCCATCTCCCTCTCCTTCTCTGCTTTTTCACTCTCAAGAAGGCGTGTTAAAATTTCTTCTTGACGCTTAATGGTCTCTTGACTTAGCATTTTGTTTACGAGGTCTGTTTCTGTCTCCTCCATTTTATCTGCCAACTTGCTCATTCCACCTGCACCCTTCCCATCTTTATTTATCTGGTCACCCATTTTTTGGATTTCCTGACGAATGGCCGCTTGCTGAGCAGCTAACTTTGCCAATTCCTGACTCATTCCATTTCCTCCAGAAGTTCCTGGTTTTGTTCCCGGTTTATTCCCATTCTTTTGCATCCCATCTTTGAGTTTCTTAATCTGTTCGTTCAATTGTTCTTGCATTTTCCTTAGACTTGATGCAGAAGGCTTGCTTCCTTTTCCACCTAGCTTTTTACAGCTGCCATTTCCTGGAGGTCCATTTTTCTTTTTTGCTTCTGCTTGCATTTGACTCAACGATTCGTTAAGCATTAGGGCTAGGTTATTTATGGATGTCATTGCAAATTGCTGACGACTTCTGCCTTCCTCTTTGTGATTTCTTCCATCCATTGATGGAGCTTCTGATAATTCAATCTCACTCACCGCCTTTTCCATGTTCATATTAATAGCAGAAATCTCTTTGTTAACAGATTCTTTTATTTTGGGATTTCTTTTGCTTAATGCCAACAAACTATCTTCAATCATCTTTGAATCATCTTGAAGTTTTTTCTGTTGCTTATCTATTTTCGCAATTAATGGATCGTTCAATTTTGTTTTCTCAAAATCACTCATGAGAGATTCTTGACTAAAAGAAAGACGAATTAGGTTTTCCAATATTTGACGCAGTTTGTCAATATCCTCTCCTTCTTGTTCTTGCTCTTCTTTATCTTTAGCTTTCGCCATATCTTCAGCCATTTTTTCCATTTTTTCGGCTGCGCTTTTTTGCGATTTCGAAGCTGATTTCTTCTGACCACTTTTTAATTGATCACTTCCACTCTCCATATCCTTTTTGATGTCTTCTTGCTTTTCTTCTGTGTTTTCAAGCTTCTTTGGTTGTTCCAATTCGCTATTCTTTTTTTCAAGTTCCTTTAAGTCCTTTTTTAGCTCTTCAAACTGTTTATTAAGTTCATCCTGTTTGTCTTTCTGTTCTTTTAAATCCGACTTTTTATCTTCTGTTTTTTTAGCTTCCTCATTTTCTTTTTTCGCCAGTTCATTCAATTTGTCTATATTTTGTTGAAGTTTCTGTTCAACTTCCATTTGCTTAAAAATTTCAAGATTACGATCGAGTTCTTTCATGATGTCTTTGTTATCCAATTTCATCTTATCAAGCGCATCTTGAATTTTGTCCTTATCCAATTTTTCTAATAATTTTTGTACTTCATTGTATTTCTCCTTGAGTTCAGGAGTCATTACTTTGTCAAATAGCTCCTCCAATTGTTTTTGTTTTTCAAGTATATTCTCGTCTACTTGCTTGTATTCACTTTGTTTTTGGTTGTTCTCTTGGTTTTCGTTTTTGATATTTTCAACCTTCTTTTGCAGTTCTTTTTGTTTTTCAAGTAAATCTTGTAGTTTCTTTTTTTCCTCCCAATTTAGTTCCTTTTTTTCTGCGACTTTTCGTTGTAAATCGGTTAATTCCTTCTGAACATCTTTAGCTTGTTTGATACTTTCTATCAAATCATCTTTTATTTTGTTGTTGTTTTTATCAGTGTTCTCGGCAATTTCTTTTAAGGTTGGTGCCCTGAAAATCATTTTCTGCGAACGTGTTGATTTGCTTCCCGTCACTCCATCATTATCCCAGATCTCAAAATAGTATTCAATTTGATCACCCGCATTAATACCTAGACTTGCTAAATCCCAAAAATGATAGAACTGGTCTTGTGTAGACGATTTATTGATATTAATAGTATTAGAGTGAATTTCGCTTTTTTTATTCTTGTCGTCTTGCGAACTTACTGTGTCATTATTGGTAACGTATCTATAATTAAATGTTAGTTGGCTAAAACCATAATCGTCTTTTACCTCGCCTCTGAATGAAATGAGTTTGGTTGAGTTGGAATCTTTCTTTTCCTCTACTACAATTTGAGGATACGCATCAGGAATGACATTGATATTATATGTTATAGAATCTTTGCTTTTCAAAAACTGATTAGATGTGGATATTGAATAGGTCTTATCTCTGAAGAATCGATTTGTGTAATTGAATAAATTCTCTGAACTAGGAGGAACTAAGAAAGAAGTATCATTAAAATTTATTCTAAGAACTTTGGTGTTTTGTGTATTGAAATTCCATTTAATCTTAGTTCCTGCAGGAACAACTAAATCACCAGTATTGGTCAATGTTTCATCTTTTTTATTTAAGTAAGTTGGATAATTTAATGCTATTTCGAAATTCAGGAGAATTGGATTTGGAAGTGCAATTAACTCAAATTCTTTTGATTTAAATCCATCAGCGGTGAGCTGAAAAGTAATATCTTTCTGAACATTCTTAAAAACATAGTTAAAATTGACAATGTTTTCTTTTTCCAATTTAAATTCATTCCCTTCTATCTCGATGTATACATTATCGGGAACTTCATTGCCATTGAGTTTTACTTTTAGCTCGAAATCTTGCTGTGCAATTGTTTTCAAATCTTTATTAGTAATTTGAAATTGAAAAGGAGCGCTCTTTTCAAAGTATACATCGTGTTTCACTAACCTGCTTGTTCCATCTTTGATTATGCTTGGAGCAGCAATAAGGATAATAGTTATAAGAAACACAGGGATGAGTGCATATTTCAAATACTTTTTGTTTTCACTAAAATCTACTGCAGCCGCAAAAGGAATAGGTTTTAATTCCATTGTCTTTTGATTAATGCTCGCTTCAATTAGGCTTTGCACTTCAGAATTGTAATTCGAAGTGATTTGTTGCGACTGCAATTGAAGCACATTTAATAGTTTGTCCTGAACATTTGTGAAATGTTTTCCAATAATATGGGCAGCTTCTGTATGGGTTATAATCTTACCCATTTTGTAAAGGTGAGACAATGGAATGGCGATGAATTTTACAAATACAAAGCCGGTAGAAAGAACAAAAGAATAAAACAGAATCGTTCTGATGACAATATTAAAATGTGCAAAATATTCGAGGGCAGTAACCGAAATAAAAAACAATAATACCAGCCCGATACTGTAAATCAATCCACGCAGAAGCTGGTTTTTATAGTACTTCCGAATAAATTCATCAAGTTTTTCTACTAATGTTTGATAATTGGAGCTCGACATTTTTTTTGGCAACAATATTAAATGTATTGTTTCAATACCTCAAAGGTACATATTCTTATTTGTTTCATAAAACCTTGCTTTATAATATATGTTAAAAACGATGTCTGAAACAACAAATAGGGATGATGAATAGCCTTTACCCATTGCAAAGCGATGCTTAAAGTGTTTTATTAAATCATTTACTTAAATTTATTTTAATGATGAACCAAACTACTATTTTATCTTTGTCGAAATTTTTCAGAATGGATTCGTTAACTCATATTGTATTAGGAGCAGCTATTGGCGAGGCTTTATTAGGTAATAAGATAGGAAGGAAAGCCATGCTTTGGGGGGCATTGGCCGACACCATACCCGATTTTGATGTTTTTGCATCACCTTGTGTTACCAATGCCCAACAATTGTTGGTTCACCGAGGCATAACCCATTCATTCTTTTTTGCTATTGTTGCTTCGATGTTGTTAGGATATTTATTCAAACGAATTTTCTCGAAATCGGAAGTGACAAGAAAGGAATGGATACTCTTATTCTTATTAGGAATGTTCACCCATTTAACCATCGATTCGTTCACGTGTTATGGCACAGGATGGTTCGAACCATTTAGTAGTTTTCGAGTTACATTCAATACCATATTTGTGGCCGACCTTTTCTATACCGTGCCTTTTCTCATTTGTATCATCATCGCTTTATCTGCCAAAAATTTCTCGGAGCGAAGAAGAAGATGGAATAAATTTGGATTGATTATTAGTACAGTTTATATTCTCCTGACGTTTGTGAATAAACTATACGTGAATCACCAAATGCACGATGCACTTACAAAACAAAATATGGAAGCCAACGACTTTGTGACTACTCCAACTCCTTTAAACAACATTCTTTGGGCCGCTTATGCTGTGGATAAAACAGGTTATTGGTTTGGTTATTATTCGTTACTCGACAAAACAAACAACATAAATTATTACCACGTAAACAAGAAAGAAGAGCTGCTGAAACCATTCGAAAATGATAGCGAGGTGAAACTATTGAAACAGTTTTCGAAAGGATATTATTGCATGTCTACTCACGATAGTTCGGTGTATTTTAACGACATTCGTTTTGGGCAATTGGGAGGATGGGACTTACCCGATTCTTCATTTGTGTTCTCGTTTAAGCTGTGCAAAGATGCCGACAACTCCACTGCTTTAAATAGAAGTAGATTTAAAACATCTTTCGGAGATGCATTCTCATCACTCGTTAATCGAATAAAAGGAAAATAGGATTATTTTTTTTTGTACCGTACGAATAGGTTTATCAAAATAAACGGGCGGTGCGGTAAAACACTGGCATTAGTGCTATTTGAAGCACTGCAAATACAATTAAAAAAGTAACGACTTCGAGGTTGAGTAGCACGCAAGTAATTAGGAAAAGAATAATGCCAAAGCAAACTGTGAGGGCATAACTCACAAACATCGCTCCGTAGTAAAATCCTGTTTCTCTCTCAAAATTCTCGTTGCATACTGTGCACCGTTTATTCATCTTGTCGAACTTGGATAGTTGGTAAGGGTTATGATAAATAAAAAAATCGCCCTCATGACAACTCGGACATTTATTTTTGGTGATACTATATAATGCTGATTTGATTGGGGAATGATTCATTTCGGCAAAGGTAAGCAAGATTTATTGACAAGGTCGATTCTATTTAATCTCCTGACACAACTCTATTAATACACCATTGGTTGTTTTAGGATGCAGAAAACAGATTAACTTATTGTCGGCTCCTTGTTTGGGCACTTTGTTCAATAGTGTGAAGCCTTCTTCCTCCATTCTTTTCATTTCAGTAAGGATGTCGTCAACTTCAAATGCGATATGATGCATGCCTTCGCCTTTTTTTTCAATGAATTTTGCTATTGCACTCTCTTCGCTGGTGGCTTGTAGCAATTCTATTTTACTTTCACCCATCATAAAAAACGAAGTAGAAACATGTTCGCTTTCTACACTTTCGGTTTTATAAGCTGGTTTTCCAAATAGTTTTGCAAACAGTTCGTTCGATTGTTCCAGATTTTTTACTGCAATGCCAATGTGTTCAATCTTCTTCATGTTTATTTAATATTTTCGAAATTTTGTACAAAAAAAATAATCCCGAACTAGAGTCGGGATTATTTTTTTTTATTTCAATAGGTTGAGCGTTTATTTTTTTGTGAAGTCTCCCATCTTATTATCGTAATCGATATAATAGGAACCTTTAGGTAAGTTCGAAACATCTACCGATGCAGCTGTTCCTCTTTTTAATACATTTCCGTATTGGTCAAAAATTTCGTACATGGTTTCTGTTGGTTTGTTGTTTGCTGTAAACGAAATGTCTTTCGATACTTTTGAAGGTGAAAAAGTAACTTCGCCAGCGGAAGAAGTATAATCTACACTTTTCGAAACGCGTGCTTGACCTGTATAGTCTACTTGTTTCACTCGGAATTGATTTTTGCCAGAGTGTGGTGTAATTTTATAGGTGTAATGGTTTTCTCCTGGCACTCCAACGCC
This sequence comes from Bacteroidota bacterium, assembly GCA_037131555.1. Taxonomy (GTDB): domain Bacteria; phylum Bacteroidota; class Bacteroidia; order 2-12-FULL-35-15; family 2-12-FULL-35-15; genus 2-12-FULL-35-15. Next base: position 43,935 of record JBAXQU010000013.1, on the reverse strand, counting down.
TTGTATTTCGTCTATTTTCACCCATTTGTTCCAACGATATTGCTCCAATACAAAAGGTAATTTTCCTAATTCGTTTTTGGTAGTCCATTTCAAAATCATGTTATTGTCCACCGACATTTCAGTAACATCAAACGTGCTTTTTGGTTTCAACACCTCTGGATTTAATACTTTCGGCTTACAACCATCTTTGTGAGTAATTTTAATTTCTACTTTATCACCTATTTTTAATTTCAATGCTTTGAAATCAATTTCGAAAGCCGATGATGTAATCTCGTCAGTAGTTACATTTCCATTTACCCTCACTTCCTGCACACAGAAACCAACGTTTGATGAGTTGGCATAAGGATTGGACACGTATAAATTCTTGCCTTGATAATTGCCCTCAAGGACGATTACTCCGATTGAATAACCAACCGTGCTTGTTATCAAACCGATTAATAATGTAATGCTTAATTTTTTCATAACTTCATTTATTAAAATAAGAATTAGTAGTCTTTCATTATTTTTTGCGGATACAATATTATAACCTTATCTCACAATTTCAAAATAAAATGCAATATTTTTTTTGTTGACGCAAATTTAAACAAATTTATGAAATAGGGACACATGATATTTATTTGGTCAAAAACCCAATTCTATGGCTTTCAAAACTGACCTATATCAGCTTTACGGCTGAGCTAGATGCTTAAACTTATTTTTCCGGTATTGTGAAGGCAATTTTGCAAAGATCTTGCCATCATCAAAATACCTTCCTTCCATAAAACTCATGTATTGAGGTCGATCTTCAATGTTGCTTGTCTGTTTATATTCTAAAAAGAGGCTGGTACAATGGCTATTTAAGTTATGCCTTCGGCTTTTCTTTTCTGTCGTAGCTTTCTTGTTGTTCTCCTCTTAGTGGTTTCGGCATTGTTAGTAAAACTGATCTTGCTGGCACGAATAGTCAACTCGTCTCATTTATTTATTGGCGTCTCGGCAAACAATGATGTTCTAAAAGGTGGTGAGAGCCCCCAACTAAAATGCACGAGTGAGCCCTCTCGCGCCCAATGTCATTAAGTTAAGGGTTCAAAAAGCAGGTTTAAAGTTCTTTGTAATGGTCGGTTTCTTTCGTTTTCTGTACTTTAGAGTATTTCTTGGAAAACTTCTGTTTGGTCTTAACGGAATTAGGTTTTTCAAAAACAATTTGTCCAATTCATTCAGTACATTTTCTGTGTCACTGTCTTTTAAAAATAGTTCGACTAAACGAGTTTTTATAAAACCTATTGACAGATTTGTGTTTACTTTATATTCATACATTTTATTGTTTTCTCCTTTGTTTTTAAGTTCTTCATTTGCTTCGCTTACGAGTAAAGACTGGATGTTGCTTAAAAATAATGTACAATAAAAATCCTGTAGAATTGTGGTTTTGGAATAACCTGTAAATTCTTCTATCAACAATTTATTTTTTAGTTTATCATAAAGTGTTTCAATACCCCATCGTTTAAAATATAAATCTTTGAAAATTTCAACAGGATAATCTTTAGTGTTCTGTAATGAGGTAATTAATATTTCTTGCTCTCCACTATCTAAAATAATTTTAACCGACCTTACTTTGATGCTGTCTTTCTTACCATATAATTTACTAAGTAAACTTGCATTTTTCCCCGGTTTAATTTCCATCTCAGTATCAGTCAAACTACTTTGTGCAAACTCATTTATCTGATTACTGAAATTGGCTTTGGTGCGTATTACAAAGTCTATCTTCCATTTCTTTAATTGATAAATTAAATCAAAAGACGGATAACCTCTATCTAATAAAACCAGTTCGTTATAACCACTGTTTTTTAATGATTTTAATTGCTCTATCGCCAATTGCCTTTCCCCCGTTTTGTATGGTGAAAGAACTCCATCAAGGATCATATGGTTTTCTAAATCGTATAAGACAGATGTTCTTCCTATAACAACTTGGGTAGTATTCTGATTGGTAAAGGTGTTGTATTCTTTTATTATTTCTTTGGTTATTGGAAGTGTTAAATAAGAACCATCGCAACTGATTAATCGAAAGTTGTTCCATAATATTACCCGTTCATCATTGTCAGTATAAAACTGTTTGTTGAGTGTAGATACAAAGTGTTTGAATAATTCAGGTTTAATTTTCATTCGCGCTTGATTGAATGCACTATTGCTTACTGATTTATGTTTTGAGGGTGCAATTTGCATAAAATTATGCAATTCTAATTGCAAACTTTTTTTGACTAAACTTATCATAAACAATACAACAATAGTAAACGGTAATTTTCTGTTTCGTGTAAAAGCTTGTGAGGTTTGTCGGAATGTTTCCTTTAACTTTTTGGAATAAAATTCTTTCTTAAAAGAATTTAAAATCTGAACATTGTTTTTTTGTCATTTTATTGCAAAGGTCTAGCATTTATGACCTCGATAAAGTGTCAGTGAGCAATTGTTATTAAGGTCATATTGTTAATTTCGTTGCCTTAACTTAATTACATCGCTCTCGCGCCAGCAGAATTGTACGTAAAAAGTTTCGCAACGTACGGATATTTAATAAATTAATCATTAAAATTAATTCAAATTCCAATCTCAGGAATATTAATTCCTCCACGTGGAATATTAATTCTTTCACGTGGAATATTAATTTCTCTACGTGGAATATTAATTCTTTCAGGAAGAATATTAATTCTTTTACGAAGAATATTTATTCCCATTTGTGCAATCATAATATTAATAGTTGAGCGTTTTTTGAATGGCTAAAGCAAGCTTGGCAGCGTTTGGCAACATGGTAGCCTCGAGTATTGAATTTAAAGGAATGGCAGGAAGGTTTTCTGCACCAATAATCTCAACCGGTGCATCTAACGATTCGAAACAATAGTTCGAAATGCGTCCGGCCAAAGCTTGTGCAAAACCGTTGTTGTAAGGTTCTTCGGTAAGCACAATGCATCGTCCATGTTCTCTCACGGATGCAAAAATAGTGGCTTCGTCCAAAGGAATGATGGTTCTTAGGTCGACAATTTCTACTCTATTGGTAAATTCTTTAGCTGCATTTTTTGCCCAATACACTCCCATGCCATAGGTAATGATGGTGAGCGTGGTGTGAGCTTTCGAAGCTTCGGTTTCTTGCACCATTCTTGCTTTGCCAAGAGGGATGATGTAGTTTTCATCAGGCTCTATTGTTCGCGCATCTTCGGTACCTTTAATTTTGCTCCAATACAATCCTTTATGTTCGAGCATCACCACTGGGTTGGGGTCGTAATAGGCGGCTTTCATCAGTCCTTTCAAATCGGCACCTGTCGATGGGTAACATATTTTTATTCCTCTGATGTTGGCCAATACACTTTCTATGCTTGACGAGTGATACGGGCCACCGCTCCCGTAAGCACCTATAGGCACTCTGATGATAGCGCTCACGGGCCATTTTCCGTTTGATAAGTAACACGAACGGCTTACTTCTGTAAATAATTGGTTCAAACCTGGCCAAATGTAATCGGCAAATTGAACTTCTACAATGGGTTTGCAACCAGTGGCACTCATGCCCACTGTGCTACCAATGATAAATGCTTCTTGAATGGGAGTGTTGAACACACGATGGTCGCCAAAGGTTTGAGCCAAGGTAGCTGCTTCGCGGAATACACCGCCCAGTCTGCGCCCTACATCTTGTCCGTAGAGCAAACATTCGGGATGTTTAGTCATCAACTCGCGAATGGCAAATAATGCCGAATCGACCATCACTGTTTTTTCTTTGCCTACAGGTGCACGTTCGCCACTCTCTTCGGTAATAGGAGTAGGCACAAAGTCGAAGTTGAACAAATCTTCAGGACTTGGGTCTTCGGCTTTTACCGCTTCTTGAAACTCGTCCTCTACCTTTTGTTTCGCCTGTTTGTTAATCTCGTTCAATTCCTTTTCATCAAATCCTGCCACCAATAAATAGTTGCGAAGTTTAGGAAAAGGGTCGCGCATCATGGCTTCTTCCAAATCATCTCGGTACCATTCTTTCCTCACACCTGATGTATGATGATTTAATAAAGGAACTTTGGCGTGAATCAAAAATGGTCTGCGCTCTTTGCGTATAATCGCTATCACTTCTTGTATCGTAGCGAAACACTTTTCGAAATTGGTTCCATCAATGGTTCGTGTTTCAAGGCCTTTAAATCCACGAGCATATTCAGTAGCGTCTTGCGCACGAATTTCTTTGGCATTAGCCGAAATGTCCCATTCGTTGTCTTGCACAAGATACAAGATGGGTAAGTTTTTCAACACAGCCATTTGAAAAGCTTCCGCCACTTCGCCTTCGGTGATGCATGCATCTCCCAACGAACAAACTGCAATTGATTTATCGTCTTCGGGTAATAAGTTTTGTTTTTCTAAATATTGAATTCCCATTGCCACTCCAGTAGTAGGAATTGCTTGCATGCCAGTAGCTGACGATTGCATAGGAATTTTTGGCATGTCATCTCGCTTCAAGCTTGGGTGACAGTAGTAAGTACGACCACCACTAAAAGGGTCATCCTTCTTTGCCATCAGTTGTAGCATCAGTTCGTAAGGCTTTATACCTATGCCTAAAAGCAAACTATCATCACGATAATAAGCAGATAAAAAATCTTGAGGTTTCAACTGCAAGCCCATGGCTATCTGAATGGCTTCGTGTCCACGCGATGTAGCGTGAACATATTTCGAAGTTATTTCCTTGTTCGCTTCATAGAGTTCGGTCATCGCTATCGAAGTACACATCAATTCGAAAGCTTTTAGTAGCGTTTTTTCGGAAATAGGAGAGTTTATTTTTCTGCTTGTTTTAGTCATAGTTTTATTGCTAGAAACATTTCGAAGTTAGAAACCACCACGAAATGGTTGGCAAACAATTTAAGGACACAAAAGTAAAATTAAATGCATGTATTTTGACATAAATTGATAATTAGTTCAATTTTAATTGAGCAAGTAAATTGATAGAACAACCATCGTTTGATTAACGTAAAATAGCAAGTCGGTGCGAATCGAGTTTGATGAAAATAAAAAGCAAAATGGTGAACGACCAAAGCGAAGAGCCTCCATAACTAAAGAAGGGGAGAGGGATGCCAATAACAGGAGCCAAACCGATGGTCATCCCCACATTGATTGTTAAATGGAAAAAGAGAATAGAAGCCACTCCATAACCATAAATTCTACTAAAGGCCGAGCGTTGCCTTTCGGCCATAAATACCAAACGAATGATGAGTGTCAACTCTAATAAGATAACAAGAGCACTACCGACAAATCCCCACTCTTCGCCCACGGTGCAGAAAATAAAATCGGTATCTTGTTCGGGCACAAAATCGTATTTGGTTTGTGTTCCATTCAAGTATCCTTTGCCCAATAAACCTCCTGAGCCAATTGCAATCTTAGCTTGATTTACATTGTATCCTTCTTTTTTAAGATTAACAGTTCCTCTTCCAAGTAATACATCTATTCTTACTTTTTGATGTGCTTCAAGGTGCTCATACACTGTGCTTGTTCCTTTTACCATTCCACACGCTATCAATCCGATTAACGCCACCACAAATAAATTTTTAGCATTCCTTCTAATAAACAACGAAGCGAGAATGCAAAGGGAGCCGATTATCACAAACAAATAAAAATTGTTTACCTTCAAAGCGAGGATGAATAAAACTATTGCAAGAAAGCCAAGTAAAAGATAATTAACCGACAATCCTTCGCGATAAAGAGTGAAAATAAAAGCAACAAATACAATGGCTAGGCCAGTTTCATCTTGTAGTACTTTGATGACGAGGAATGGAACACCGATAATTATAAGGGTAATGATGGTGTTTCGATAGTCGGCAATTTTAATAAATTGGTTACTCAGGAATTTGGCAATAGCAAGGTTTGCAGCGAATTTCATGAACTCGGCTGGTTGAATACCAAAATCTCCAAATCGAAACCACGAACGGCTACCTTTTACTTCTCTTCCCAAAAAGGGGACGAGAATACAAGCAATAAGAACTATTCCGTAGAGTAGGTAAGCAAAAGCTGTGTAGAATTTTTCATCAATAATTAAAATGATTAAAGCAATGAGAAGCGAAGTGCCAATCCAAAGTAATTGTTTCCCATATTTCTGAGTCATGTCAGTAATCACATGGTGATCTTCGTTATACACAGCCGAATAAATATTTAACCAACCCATTGTAATCAATAGTAAATAAAGTAGGACAGTGAACCAATCCACATCACTAAAAATATTATTGTTTTTACTACGTTCCACTTTGAGTTACTTTATTTTTTCTTTTGAGGTTTAAGGTATTTTGGCTGATTGATTAAATCGGAAGTCATCATCTTTTCTTCTAATTCTTTCCTCACAATCTTTCCATTCAAATACTTCTCCATCATCAGCGTTGCAATAGGGCCTGCCCAAGAGGCACCCCATCCTGCATTCTCTACCAATACGGCTATTGCGATTTTTGGATTTTGTTTTGGTGCAAATGCTACGAACACCGAATGGTCTCTTCCATGAGGGTTTTCAGCAGTTCCTGTTTTCGCACAATATTCAACGCCTTCTATTTTTAATAAATGAGCAGTTCCGCTTTCGGTAACATGACTCATCCCTTCTATAACATTATTGTATATGGTGGTATCGGTAATCATTGTGTTTTGTTTCACTTTGAAACGCTTAAGCGTGGTGTCATTTGGATTGCTGTCAATTTCTTTCACAATATGTGGAATGTAATACCATCCTTTGTTAGCAATGATGGTGGCAACGTTTGCATTTTGTAATGGTGTAATACCCATTTCAGCTTGTCCAATACCAAGCGAAATAACAGTTGATGCTTTCCAGCTGCCTTTCCCAAAAACACGATCGTAATATTTAATGGAAGGAATGTTTCCTCTTAATTCATTCGCTAAATCCGAATTTGTTTTTCTTCCAATGTTAAAACTAAGTGCAATATTTCTCCATGCTTCGAAAGCTTTATACATGTTCGAGTACTTTTTATTTTCAATAATACTTTTGAAAACATAAGAAAAATATGAATTACATGAATACCCGATTGCGTCATACAAAGCTAGTGGTGAAGGGTGAACTTCACATTTCGGGTGGCCTCCCAATGGAGCATAACCTGCAGAGCATGGATACCTTGTTTCTGTGGTCAGCACACCTTCTTCTTGTCCTATCAATGATTCAACTAATTTAAAGGTAGAACCTGGAGGGTACGAAGCCATGGTTGCTCTGTTAAACAAAGGTACACGGACGGTATCTAAATATAATTTAGAAAAGTTTTTATTTCTTGCTCTACCGACCAATAAATTAGGGTCGTAAGATGGACCAGAAACCAATGCAAGTATTTCGCCTGTGCTGGGCTCTATGGCCACAATACTTCCAATCTTGTTTTGCATAAGTTGTTCACCGTACAACTGTAAATCAGCATCTAATGTCGACATCAAAGATTTTCCCGATTGAGCCATGGTGTCGTAAAGGCCGTTCATATAACTTCCTTTTTCTCTGTTGTTTACATCCACCATCATGATGTGTAAGCCCTTTTTTCCTCTTAGTACTTTTTCATAGGTCTTCTCCATCCCACTGATACCAATATAATCGCCTTCGTTATAATATGGGTCAATTTCAGTTCGTTCTTTGTCGGCTTCACCAATGTACCCTAAAAGATGAGCTGCAATCTTCATAGGGTATTTTCTTAGTGTACGTGATTGAACTTTGAATCCCCGAAATCTATAAAGTCTTTCTTGTAAACTTGCATAATCTTGTGGTGAAAGCTGCTTTTCAAAAACTGATTCTTTTCTAGGTGAATTAGGTGCAAGCACCGCTTTCTTCATTTTCTTCAAAAACTCATCTTTGGTAATGTCAAGAAGTTTGCAGAAATCAGCGGTATCCAGGTCTTTCACCTCTTTTGGTAACACCATCAAATCGTAGGCTGCTTCATTATAAACAAGTAGTTTATGCTTACGGTCGTATATGTAGCCACGTACAGGGAACTCTGTGTTGTATCTGAATGATTGATTTCGTGCATCTAATTTGTAGCTGTCATCAATAACCTGTATATAAAACAGACGAATAATAAATGCAATTGCAACTAGAATAAACACTCCTAGTATGATGTATTTCCGCTCAGATAATTGACTCATTCTTCTTCCTTTTTACGGTTGAAAAGAAACTGGCTTACAACAATCAGAAGTAATGTAAATAAGGAACTGATCAGCACCCTTAGCAATGTGGAAGGTGTTTCAGAGAATCTAAATATTTCAACAAAAAAAAGAATAAGGTGGTGCGAAAATACTAATATGGCTGAATAGGAGAGAAACCAAGGAATGCCTAAATACTGTATCGTTGGGTGCATACCATATTCATAACCTTCACGTGGAGAGAACCAATTTAATACACTTGGTCGAAGGAAGGACATAAAAACACAAGCGGTTGCATGCATTCCCATGGTATCATAAAACATATCAATAGTTAATCCTAAAAATAATCCAATCAATAACAGCATCCATTTGGGTGTTTCGAAAGGCAATAGTAAAATGAAAAGTACATAAATAAATGGATTAATAAAAATCCCCAACTCAATATTTTTAATGACCAATACCTGCACTAGCACGAGTACTATAAAGCGAATAATATTTCTTAGAATAGTATTTATCACCTTTGCTTACTGATTGTTTTTAGTATCAGATTCTGATTTTTTCTCGAGTTCTTCTTGCTCATCTTTCATGATGTTGTTTACCACAAAGACGTGAGACAACTTTTTAAAGTCAGTAGAAAGTTTTACCTTCACAGTATAGAAATATTGACCAGATTTTCTTTCGAATTTCTCGACTGTTCCAATCATAATGTTTTCCGGAAAAGTTAGTGAGTAGGCAGAAGTAACAATAGTGTCTCCAGCGGCTAATCTAACGTGCGTAGGGATGTCATGTAATGTAGCTGTATTAAAACTATCACCTTCGTCCCAAGAAAGAGGACCATACGAACCATCTTTTTTTATCTTAGAACTTATAGTAGTTTTTGAATTCAACAATGACATCACTGTACAGAAATTTTCAGATACATCTTTTACTTGACCAACCACACCCGAACTTGTAAAAACGGCCATGTTGTTTTTTATTCCATGCTTCCATCCTTTGTCAAGCGTAAGGTAATTGTTTCTTCGGTTGGTTGAATTGTTTACTACTTTTGCACTTGTGAACGTATACTTTTGATGATAGCTTGTATCATTTATTGTACGAGTATTGTTTGTTGTAACCGCGAAAGAGACAAAAAGTTTCCCTCTTAATTCTGCATTCTCTTTTGCAAGTTTTTCATTCACATCCTTCAAATAAAAATACTCTTTAATGTTTGCAGATGTTTCTAAAATAGAAGCAGCGAATTGATTAGAAGAGTTCAAAAAACTAGCGTGTTGATAATAGTTGTTTTGAACTACAAGGTAAATGCAGAGTGATTCAAGAATAAAAAAAAGAAAAATAAAATAGTTTCTCCAAATGAATAAAAAGAGGTTGCGCATTTATTTAAAACTTTTATCTCATTAGGAATGGGAATTTGCCAACATTCTTAAGTGCGATACCAGTACCTCTAGCAACAGCACGAAGTGGATCTTCTGCTATATGTACAGGTAATTTTGTTTTGAGTGAAATTCGTTTATCTAATCCCCTTAGCATTGAGCCACCTCCTGCTAAATAAATTCCGGTACGGAAAATATCAGCCGAAAGTTCGGGAGGAGTCATTTCAAGTGCATTTAATATAGCTTCTTCAACCTTCGAGATTGATTTATCTAATGCATGAGCAATCTCAACATAGGAAACATAAATTTCTTTAGGAATTCCTGTCATCAAATCTCTTCCATGTACAGCATAATCTGGTGGTGGATTATCAATTTCTGTCATTGCAGCACCAACCTCAATTTTAACCCGCTCTGCTGAACGTTCACCTATTAAGATATTATGTTGTCTACGCATATATTCTTCAATGTTCGAAGTGAATTCATCTCCAGCGATGCGGATAGATTTATCACAAACAATTCCTCCAAGAGCTATTACAGCGATTTCACTTGTTCCACCACCAATATCAATAATCATATTACCCATTGGTTCTTCCACATCGATTCCAATTCCAATCGCTGCTGCCATTGGTTCATGTATCAAATACACTTCCTTTCCCCCAGCGCGTTCAGCACTATCGCGCACCGCACGTTTCTCTACTTCTGTGATACCAGAAGGAATACATATTACAACTTTTAAGGAAGGTGTGAACAAACGCCTACCCGGATTAATCATCTTAATCATGCCTCGAATCATATGTTCTGCAGCACTGAAATCCGCAATTACTCCATCTTTCAATGGTCGTATTGTTTTTATATTTTCATGTGTTTTTCCATGCATCTGTTGGGCTTGTTTCCCTACAGCTATCACTTTTCCTGTCATTCGATCCACCGCAACGATGGAAGGTTCGTCAACAACTACTTTATCGTTGTAAATAATTAATGTGTTTGCAGTACCTAAGTCAATTGCTATTTCTTGTGTTAAAAAGCTAAATAATCCCATGTTGTTATTTTGAATCCGTGTTGAAGCGAACTTCAAGTTTTTGGATCTAATTAATATTAATTTAAATTGTTTTCAGTTGTATTCTTAATGTTTAAAATGTCTTGTCCCTGTCATTACCATCGAAATTCCATTCGCATCGCAGTATGATATCGAATCTTTATCTTTGATGGAGCCACCTGGCTGGATTACGGAAGTAATTCCAGCTTTGTGAGCTATTTCAACGCAATCAGGAAAAGGGAAAAAAGCATCTGAAGCCATCACAGATCCTTTTAAATCGAATCCGAATTTAAGTGCTTTTAAAATAGCCTGTTCTAATGCATCTACTCTGGATGTTTGACCTACTCCACTTGCAAGGAGTTGATTGTTCTTAGCGAGTACAATAGTATTTGATTTTGAGTGTTTAACAATTTTGTTTGCAAATTCTAAATCTCTCATTTCATTGGTGTTTGGAGAGATTTTTGTAATGGTTTGCATATCAGCAATTGTTTCTGTCTTAAAATCTTTATCTTGTTCTATCACCCCGTTTAACAAGGTTCTGAATGATTTTTTTGATACCTCAGCCTTATTTTGAATTAAAATGATTCTATTAGGTTTGGATTTTAAAGTTTCTAGAGCTTTGACATCATAGTTCGGTGCAATAATTACTTCGAAAAAAAGTTTATTGATTTCATCCGCAGAAATTGAATCAATTGTTTTATTAGAAATTAATACTCCGCCAAAAGCACTTGTTGGGTCACCTGCTAGTGCAGCCTTCCAAGCATCAACAAGCATAGTACGCGAAGCGATTCCACATGCATTATTGTGTTTTAAAATTGCAAAAGTAGTTTCTGTAAACTCTGACATTAAACTTACCGCAGCATCAATATCCAGAAGGTTATTGTAGGATAATTCCTTACCACTTAATTTGGTGAACATCTTTTCAAGATTGCCATAGAAAACTCCTTTTTGATGAGGATTTTCTCCATATCTTAAAACCTTGGCATGCTGAAGACTGTGTTTGAAAACATCAGTTTCTCCTTGATTAAAATAGTTGAATATTGCTGTATCGTAATGTGAAGAAACATCGAAAGCTCTTCCCGCGAGACTTTTCCGGTCTTCTAAGGTCGATTCGCCATTTTGCCTTTCTAAAATGGTGTCATGTAGAAATTGATAATCAGTTTTAGAAGAAATGATGACAACATCTTTGAAGTTTTTTGCTGCTGCCCTAATTAGTGAAATACCACCAATATCTATTTTTTCAATAATTGATTGTTCGGATGCTCCAGAAGCAAGTGTTTCTTCGAAGGGATATAAATCAACAATAACAAGGTCTAGTTCTGGTATGTCATATTGTTCAAGTTGGTCAATGTCGTTTTGTAATCCACGTCTACTCAAGATGCCTCCAAAAACTTTTGGATGCAAAGTTTTGACCCTTCCACCTAAGATAGAAGGATAAGTAGTTAATGTTTCAACTGGAATAACTGATACATTAAGCTTTTCAATGAAATCTTGAGTGCCTCCAGTACTATATATTTTTACCCCTAATACACTCAATTGATGTATAATTGGTTCTAAATTGTCTTTATAATACACTGAAATTAGTGCATTTTTTATCTTTTTTAAGCCACTCATTTATTTTTTATAATTCGCCTCACAAAAGTAGGAATTATTATAAGGCATCAACTTGCAATTGTATTTTGTTGATAAATGTTTTTTTTGTTAATAAAAGGGCAATTTAAACTTTTTTAACCCGATGAATTTACATTCTGAATTTGAGTATAAAAAATGGTACATTTGTACCTCCCAAAACGGAGTTGAATATGATTTTTTTAGGATTGTTTCGAGAAAGTATCCTTTTTGCCATAAATGCTTTGGTGGTGAACAAACTTCGCACATTTCTTTCTCTTTTGGGCATTACAATTGGTATCTTTGCTATCATTACCGTATTTACAATTGTGGATTCCCTTGAGCAAAATTTAAGGAAAAGTGTTCAAAGTTTGGGAGATGATGTAGTGTTTGTTCAGAAATGGCCGTGGACATTTGGTCCTGATTACCCTTGGTGGAAATACATGAACAGACCAGTGCCTGATTATACTGAACTTGACGATATTCTGAGGAAATGCGATGGTGCGGAATCTGCCGCGTTCGTTATTAATGCTAATATAACGGTGAAATACAAAAGTAGTAGTATTGAAAATGTAAGTATTATATGTGCCTCGCACCAATATAATAGAGTGAAAAACTTCGAAATTGACGAAGGAAGGTATTTCACAGAGATAGAATCATCCGCGGGTCGCCCAGTTGCGATAATTGGAGATGTTATTGCAAAAGCGCTTTTTCCATATCATAGTCCAATTGGACAAATGATCAAGGTTAATGGCTCAAAGGTTATGGTGATAGGAGTATTCAAAAAAGAAGGTGAAAGCATTCTAGGTGGAAGCTCTGACACTCAAGTTCTTGTTCCCATTCAATACGCAAGAAGTTTGATTGATATAAGAAGTGATAACTTAGATCCTGAAATCATGGTGAGAGCTAAAAAGGGCATAAGTAATGATGATTTAATTGACGAACTTACTGGTTTGATGCGGTCTATTCGTAAGTTACATCCAAAAGCAGACGATAATTTTGCTCTCAATCAAACAAGTTTAATATCTAATCAATTTGATAGTTTGTTCAATATGGTTGGTATCGCAGGGTGGATTATTGGGGGATTCTCGATTTTGGTTGGAGGTTTTGGAATTGCTAATATTATGTTCGTATCCGTGAAAGAACGAACTAATATCATAGGTATTCAAAAATCACTAGGTGCAAAAAACTATTTTATACTGTTGCAATTTATATTTGAATCGATATTTTTGTCATTGCTTGGAGGTATCTTTGGGTTGTTGATAGTTTATGTCATCACTCTTACTGCAGGTGATACGTTTGGCATGGAAATATCTTTGAGTCGCTCCAACATTATTTTGGGTTTTACGATTTCCATACTAATTGGTCTTGTTTCCGGTTTTGTTCCAGCTTATGGGGCATCACAACTAGACCCTGTTGAAGCAATTCGTGCAAGTTAATTATGAGGAATTCAATTATAAATTCTGTTTTTTTATAATATGGCAGTAGTTGTAAGGAAAAGGCCTGTATTAATTACCATTGTTTGTATCATTGGTTTTATATGGATTGTTTTTAGTCTTCCCGCAGTGTTTTCTCCTTCAATCAAGAAACTTGGCGATTGGTATCCAGCGCTTTTTGGGATGATAGTTGCCTCCAGTTTTATTTCATACATAGGAGTGTGGAACATGAAACGATGGGGATGCAGTTTGTTCATCATAACTTTTTTTATCAAAGAAATAATGTTTGTATTAATCAACGATATCAGCTATCCTGGCATTATAGTGTCAGTCTTTTTTATCACCTCATTGATGGCTTATTTCAAAGGGATGGATTTGAATTTGTGATAAACATTTTTGGATTCATTTGTTTCAGCCCATTATTCTCATTTCTTTTGAGTACTTTTGTCTGCTAAGCTATAAGAATGAAACAAAAAATAAAGTTTATCAATACAGATAAAACGCGGTTTTTTATTACCCTGAAAGAACGTGTAGACCAATACTTCATAGACAATAAAATCTCTCCTCATGCCAATTATGCAATGGTTTTTAAAACCATTGTCATGCTTTCGCTTTACTTTATACCATATATACTAATCATGACACAGCATTTTAGTCTGTTGTTGATGTGGTTGTTTAGTATGATAATGGGCTTGGGTCTTTCAGGAATAGGAATGGGTGTTATGCATGATTCAAATCATGGAGCATATTCACCACATCCTTTTTTGAATAGAATCATTTCTTTATCGCTTACATTGGTGGGTGGTGATAACAAAAACTGGAAAATGCAACACAATATACTTCATCATACATATACTAATATATACGGACATGATAGAGATATTGATGATAAAGTAGTAATGAGGTTTTCTCCACAAGGGAAATATTGGAAAGTGCAACGTTTTCAGGTGGTTTATGTTTTCTTTTTTTACTCCATCATGTCGCTTTATTGGACTACAGCAAAGGATTTTATTCAGTATTTCGAATTTATAAAACAAGGACATAATCGCGAATCGACAGTAGGGAAAATAAGAACACTTGTGACCATCGTTTTTTGGAAACTTATTTATTATTCCTACATTTTTGTCCTGCCTATGGTACTTTTGCATCTGAGTTTTGGGCAAGTTTTTATTGGATTTATATCTCTTCATTTAGTTGCAGGCATTATCTTGTCGGTTGTTTTTCAGCTCGCTCATGTGGTTGAAAATACGATTTTCCCAATGCCTGATGAGAAAGATAATATACAAAATGAATGGGCGATTCATCAAATGCAGACTACAGCTGATTTTTGTCGGCACAATTGGTTCATCACCTATTTTGTGGGAGGGCTGAATTTTCAGGCTATACATCATTTGTTTCCTAATATATGTCATGTCCACTATCCTAAAATAGCACCAATTGTCGAACAAACGGCTAGGGAATTCGGTATTCCTTATTTATACAATCAATCTTTCTGGGGAGCATTAGCATCACATTTACGTATCATTTCTAGTCTAGGGAAGAAGGATCTGACCTTCATGAAAGTAGCGAATAGTATGGGGTAGCTTATAATTTGTGTGATTTGCAAAACTAGGTAAAGGTTTAGTGATGTTTTCTCTGCTTTTATTTTTTGCCTTTATTCATGATATACTCAAAGTAAATTTTAGTTCACAAAATCTAACCCAATATCTCGGTCTTGTTTTATTTATTATCAGGTTCCGAAGATAGATAACCAGCCACAGCGAATTTTATTTCACTATAAGTATACTCATCACCTAAGGATTGTTTTATTTGCCCAAAGAAAAGCGTATTCAGTTTTTTCGCAACTGTGATGATATTATTCATCTTTTCTTCTGAAATAAAATCTGTTGCTTTTAATTCCCCTTTTGTTACATAATGAGCTAAATGGCCTTCGATTGTTGTTAAACTCATTCCTCTTTGTTGAGCAATAATTTCGGATGTGTTGCCTTGTTTATAAAGTTTAAAGGTTTCAAGTTTGGTGTCAATTTTAGATTTCTTTTCTTTCGGAGTTTTTTGTGATTTTGTTTTCTTATTTTTTATAACTGCTTCCAAATTTTTGTTGTCACCTGGTTTTGTAGAAGTTGCGAATAAATCACGAAGTTGTTCATCACGATGAAAATCTGTATAAAGTTTCTTTAATTCATCACCATTAAGTTCTTTGTTGTTAATGATAGCCTCAATTAGAAAAGAAGCTTTATTGATGAGTTTTACATGCTCGAAAATCATTACTTCAAGTTGCACCAACTCATCTATATATGTTTTTATTTTTTTCTCCGATTTTACTTTTGATATTTGTTTAAAAATCTTAGAGGATATGTTTTTGAGAACGGGTATAAAGTAGGAAGAAGCTGCTTTTACTCGATTCAAAAGATGGTCAAGGTATCCTGCCGCTTGAAAAGCTGTGATTTGCAAAACTTGATTCCTGAACTTTTCTGAAATCGGTTTTATTTCAAGTAAATCGTTTTCAAGTTCTTTTGCCCATGTGTGATGGCGTTGTTTCACAGACCGTGTTTCATCTTTCTTAACGTAAGTATCGGCATGTTCTTGTATCTCGCGAACAGTTGTCTCAAAATTAAAACTTCGAATGACGTAATTTTTAATGAATAGATGTGTTTCGGAAGATAATAAGTTATTAAGTTGTTGCTCCTCGCTTTGTGTCTTTGCATAAACATTAATTTTTCCGTCTTTGCCGATGCTTTTTACATTGATTAACGAAGTAAGAACCAATCCTTGTAAAGAGCGCAAACGAGAAAGTGCCACGTATACTTGACCCGATGCAAATGCGTCACCAATATCTATAATTGCTTTGTCAAATGTAAGGCCTTGACTTTTATGCACTGTGATCGCCCATGCTAGTTTAATTGGATATTGAGTAAATGTGCCTGCTGTGTTTTCTTCTATTTCATTGCTTGTAGTATTTAATTTATATTTTACATTCTCCCATTTATACGGCTCTACAATTATTTTTGAATTGGTTTCGACAAATTCGACTTCAATTCGTTCGTCACTTAACGTGGAGATAGTTCCAATTCTTCCATTAAAAAAACGCTGTTGTCCTGTTGGATCGTTTTTTACAAACATCACTTGTGCTCCAATTTTTAATTCAAGTGTTTTTTCAATAGGGTAGGCGTATTCATTAAAATCACCTTCAATCGATGCTTCGAACAAAAACGATTTATTGGTTAAACTATTGAGGAAAGTCTTGTTTATTTCATTCGCTTTGAAATTGTGTGTTGTTAAAGTGATGTAATTATCAGAAGGTAATGCTTTGAAATCAGGTTTATAATAACTGTTCAACATAGAATAATCTTCTAAAGTCATTTCATCGTTTCGTAAATGATTTAAAAGATTTATAAAATTGTTGTCGGCTTGCCGATATATTTTGTCAAGTTCAATGTAAACGGGCTTGTGTTGTTTTAATACCATTGAATCGAAAAAGTAAATACTTGTATAATGTTCCTTCAATACAACCCATTCGTCATCTTTCACCACTGGAGGAAGTTGAAGCAAATCGCCAATAAACAATACTTGGACACCACCAAAAGGAAGAGTGTTTCTTCTTACATAACGTAAAATTAAATCAATAGCATCAAGCATATCTGCACGCAACATACTCACCTCATCAATAATCAAGAGTTCTAATTCTCTCAATAAGGCTCGTTTACGATCAAACATCTGCAACCCCTTTATCAATGTATTAGGGTCGGTCAATTTTGAATTTTCAGTATAAGAACGGGATTGGATTACAGGAATAAAACTTCCGAAAGGTAACTGAAACAATGAATGTAGTGTAACACCTTTAGCATTAATAGCCGCTATACCAGTTGGGGCTGCTACTAAACACTTCTTGTAAGTGTTTTTTACAATATGATATAGAAGTGTTGTTTTTCCAGTCCCGGCTTTACCGGTTAAGAAAATATTCTTATTTGTTCTACTTATAAATTTCGAAACATATTCGGCAGGTTCCAATTCTGATACTTTCAGTCCCATGTTTTATACTTACATATTAGTCCTTTTTTGGAGGCATTGGGCCTCGCTTGTAAATTACCAAACCGTCAAGGAAATTCCTAAGCAACTGGTCGCCACATTCTTTATAATTACGGTGGTCAGGTTTCTGATAAAGTGCATTAATTTCAGATATCGAAATTTCAAAGTCAGAAAGCTTCAATATCTGTTGAACATCTTCATCTTTTAATTGAAGTGCAACCCTAAGTTTTTTGAGAATATCGTTATTAGTTAACATAATTTAAAGTTTGACTGTAAATGTACTTAAAAATTTGGAACGGTTTATGTAATTAAACTTGTATTGTAAATTTTAGTAGTAGAATTATAATAAACTAATTAATTATGAAACATTTCTTTTTAACAATAGCAACAGTTGGTGCAATCATGTTTTCATCACCAATTTTCTCGCAAGGACAAGTAAAAGATTCTCTTGGTTTACCAGGTGATAATCTAAATCTATATGCTGTACTTGATGTGTTTCAACAATCGAAAACGTTAGAAGAATTCGAAGCTAAATTGAATTCAAAAGATTCTCGAATAAATAATCTGGATTTAAATGGAGATAACAAGATTGATTATATTAAAGTTGTAGATAATGGAAAAGGTAACCTCCACGCTATCGTTTTGAAAGATGAAGTGAATGAACACGACCTTCAAGATGTTGCTGTAATAGAAGTAAATAAGGACAATACAGGAAAAATTATCATTCAAGTAGTTGGTGATGAACAGTTGTACGGAAAAAACTACATTGTAGAACCAAAAGACCAGGACAATTCTTCAACTAGTACTAGCACTCCTAATCCTGGATACAAAGGTCAATCGGGTGAAACAACGATAATTAATAATTATTATGATAACGATGATTATTACAGAAACAACTCTTTTGGAAGAGAAGGGTATTATTATGGGGGGCGTCACATTGTTTATTATCCCGTGAACACTTGGTACATGTGGGATTACTTATATGCTCCTACTTATTCATTCTATGTTTCACCATGGTATTGGGGTTTTTATCCTAGTTATTGGAATCCTTGGACTCCTTTGTATTGGCATGAATATTATGGTTTTCATTACCATAATTATGGATATTTCCATCGATGTAATGAATATCGTTCTCCTGAAGCACACGGGTATTATGGTCCAAGAAGGTCTGTGTCGAAGGCTGTCATTCAACGAAATTATTCTGGTTCATACAATACTACTTATAGAAGAAGAGATTTGCTGAACAAGACAGTTTCTGAAAGACATTACCAAGAAATACGAGAAAGGCAAAATCGAAATGAAGGTCCTACAAGGGAAAATGGAAGAAATGAACGTCAGGATGGAGTTCAAGACCGAAATACTTCGCCAAGAAACGAAGAAAGGAACTCTGATAATATTCATCGTGGAGAAAACAACCAAGATAGAACATCCCCAAGTAATGATAATCGAGGAACGGAAAGACAACAACGCATTGATAACCGTCAAAACAGAAAATCTGCCCCAAGAAATGAAAATAGACAACATCCTAACACCGCACCTAGAAACGAGAATAGAGTGAACAAACAGGAAAGTAATAATCGTCCTGCTCCTTCACAACGACAAACAAGAACTGAGCGCAGAGCTGAAAGAGCAGGTTCTCATGCTATGCCTAGAGGTAACAGCGTAGGAGGCAGAAAATAGTTATGGAGCTTATGTAGTTGTTTCAAAAATATAGTTTAGATTTGTAGAATGAAAAGTGCTTTACAACAAGCACTTTTCATTTAAACCAAACTTAAACTCAATACAATGAAAACTTTTTGTCAGGTCATTATGACCATATTCTGTATCCTCACTATCCCCAAGATTCACGCTCAAACAGTTTATAAGGATGTAGCTCCAATTTTTTATAGTCGTTGTACTTCTTGTCATCACGAAAATCAACATGCTCCATCGATGATGAACTACAGTGAAACTATTGCATTATCTTATTCAATGATGAGTGATTTGATGACAAACAAAATGCCTCCTTGGCCTCCAGATACTTCTTATACTCGATTTGAACATGAACACATCATCACAACTAGTGAAAAGAATGCAATCATTAATTGGATTAGCAATGGTGGGCTGGCAGGAGATACCACATTGGCTCCACCACCTCCTGTATATTCCCCATTTCAATTGAATGGAACACCCGATCTTGTTTTAAGAACCGGAATGTTTACAAGTAATGCTGGTTCAACCGATGCTTACAATTGCTTCTCCATCCCTACTAATTTAACTCAAGATAGAATTCTACGTGCCTATGAAATTGTACCAGGTAATGTACCTATTGTACATCATGTTGTAGTAAATTTAGATTCAATGGGAACAACTTCGAGCAGTTTATCGGGAACCTGTTATACCATTACCGGTGATATTGGAATAGGGGGCTACGCACCAGGAGCCCCACCAACTGTTTTTCCGGGTCAAGCCCCATTAAAGGCTGGGATTAGAATTAAAGCAGGTTCAAAGTTGGTGTTACAAATTCATTATCCAGCAGGAACCATTGGGCAAATTGATAGTACCCAGATAAGATTGTATTTTTATCCAATTGGAACCACAGGTGTGCGAACAATTTATAACAATGTTCCACTTCAGAATTGGGGATTGAATATTCCTGCAAATACTACTAGAACTTTTAATGCAAGCTATACTCTTCCTGCTGCGATATCCATCTTTTCAGATTTCCCGCATTCCCATAAAGTGTGTACTAGCCTTATTAATTATGCTTATCAGGCTAATGATACGATTCCTCTCATTCGAATTAATTCTTGGAAGTTTGATTGGCAAGGATATTATACATTTAGGAATTTAGTTAAAGTTCCAAGTGGTTACACATTGTTTGCAAGTCACTTTTTTGACAATACAATTAACAATCCAAATAATCCTAATTCTCCTCCCTTGAATGTTTATGCAGGAACAAGTACAACCGATGAAATGCTTTTTGACGCTATTCAATGTCTGCTATATCAACCGGGTGATGAAACAATTAATATTGATTCAATCCTTGCTAATGATCCTTTGCTTTCGGCTAATGTAAACGAACATTCATTTGATTTAACTCAAACTTATGTTTATCCCAATCCGTCAACTGATTTATTTAACATATATTTATCAAAAGAATCGGAGTATAGAATGTCAATATTCAGTATAGCTGGTCAAAGAATATCTGAAACAATAGTGACGGATAATTTTACTTCTTTAAGCACAAAAAATGTACCTGATGGCATGTATCTTTTGAAAATAGAGGATACTAAATCGAATGAACAATTCGTCAAAAAGATAATAATTTCTCATTAAGAGGTTTTTTTTTCTAATTATTTCTATGTTTAAAAATGTTTCTCATTCGAGAAACATTTTTTGTTTTTGTTAAGCTCATTTGTATCTTTTTTTATTTAATCCATTATAGGAGTAAATAACAACTTAAAAGATAGGAACCATGAAAACTTTAAAATCAATTATTTTTGTAGGGCTTTTTGCAAGCACTATTAATCAGACGTTCGCATTGAATTTTGTTTCCCTCGAAGAAGCTGTAAAAAAAGGATTCATCAATCTTATCATCAAGAGTAAAGGGGGGTATCTTGGAGAAGTAATAGAGATGAAAGTTAAGAACAATAGCAATCGTTCTCTTGATTTTAGATTGGAAACTGGCAGAAAACTGGATTCGAAAAATAACAACGAACAAGATATTTTGGTGACCAAACCAGAAGAGTTTAGCTTATGTTCAAATCAAACTAAGACAATAAAGGTGACAGGGATGTGTTGTCAGGCGCATAATTTATGTCCTCACGAAAATGCTGATTATTCAATTGGAAGAATGGCTGATAGTAATTTAATAATGCTTGCAACCTTCATTGATAAAAATAAATACTATGCGAATTTTTCCGCACAACAAGCTGTATGGGTAGTATCCGATAACAATTCTTTAGGTAGCATTACCGATGGAAATAGAACAGTAGTCGAAACGCTTAGAAGATATGTTTCGAAACTTACGGGAAAAAAAATACCGCCTTACGAAGTTTCTTATGTTAGAAACAGTGAGCGTGAAGTGCAAGGAAGTGCTAGAACGATTGATGGAACTTTTGA
Source organism: Bacteroidota bacterium (assembly GCA_037131555.1). Lineage (GTDB taxonomy): Bacteria > Bacteroidota > Bacteroidia > 2-12-FULL-35-15 > 2-12-FULL-35-15 > 2-12-FULL-35-15. Next base: position 22,264 of record JBAXQU010000013.1, on the reverse strand, counting down.
TTATGCGTTACCCGTGAATGCCCACGTAACTATTGGTATTTATGATGAAAATGGGGTATTGGTTCAAGTTTTATTTCAAAACATAGAGCATCAAAGAGGGAATTATAAATTGTATTTCACATTTCGCACACTGAATCTTCCTTCAGGTGTTTATTATGCAAAAATGAAAACGAATGGTTCTGTGGGGAAAGAGATGAAAATTGAGTTTTAAGAGAATTGTTCTTCAAGGGAAGTAAAAATTAATGATAAGAACTTTTTAAACAAATATTTTCTTTTCAACAAAACCATATAGTTTGTAAATCATGATCCCAATACCCATTCCGATGATGGCTCCAACAGCAATATCTGCAGGGTAATGAACTCCATTGTAGATACGACTGTAAGAGACAAAAAATGCCCAAACGAAAATAGCAATAGCAAAATACTTGATTCGTTTGCAGAATAACATTCCAAGAAAAATGGCTAATGCAAACGTATTAGCGGCATGTGATGAAACAAATCCATAGGTTCCTCCACAATCTCCATTAAGATGAACTTTATCTTGAATGGTCAAATTGTGGCAAGGGCGATAACGTAAAAAGGTATTCTTAAAACCATGATTCGATAATTGATCGCTCAATAGAATAAGAACCAAAGCCGCTAGTATTACCAACCATATTCGTTTACCAAAATGTTTATAAACCAAAAATGCAAAGAGTAAGTAAAGGGGGATCCAAATAAGTTTATCACTAGCCCAAAACATGATAAAGTCAAAAAAAGAATTATGTTTACTATTTAAAAATAAAAATAGTTTAGTGTCAATTTCTTTTATTAAATCAATAAGGCTCATCTAATATTCAAAAGAGTTTTCTTTGCTATTAAGCTGTTTCCAAAGTTCATCCTTAAGTTCTGTCAATCCTTGCTCGGTATGGGAGGAGAAATATAAAACAGGAACGGATTTTTTCTCTTTGAATCGCTTGTTGAGATCTTTTTTGACTTCAGTTAGTAATTCTTCATCAAGCATATCGCATTTCGAAATGGCTAATATTCTTTTTTTATGAATGAGTTCTGGATTGTATTTTTCCAATTCGTTAAGAAGAATTTTATATTCTTTGATGATATCATTTGTGTCAGCAGGTACAAGAAATAATAAAGTAGAATTTCGTTCGATATGACGAAGGAATCGAATCCCCAAACCTTTCCCTTCGCTAGCCCCTTCAATGATTCCAGGGATATCAGCCATTACAAAAGATTTATAATTGCGGTATTTGATGATTCCCAAATTTGGAACTAATGTTGTAAATGGATAATTGGCAATTTCTGGTTTAGCTGAAGAGAGAACTGATAATAATGTCGATTTTCCTGCGTTTGGAAATCCAACTAAACCAACATCCGCGAGTACTTTAAGCTCAAGAATTTTCCATTCCATTTTCCCTGGAACACCCGGTTGGGCATACATTGGAGTTTGGTTGGTTGATGTTTTGAAGTGGTCATTACCAAGTCCTCCTTTTCCTCCTGGAACAATAATTCTTTCTTCACCTTCTTCTGTAATTTCTCCTTCAATCAATCCTGTTTCGGCATCTCTAATGATAGTTCCAAGTGGAACATGTAAAATTTCATCTTTCCCTTCTGCTCCAGTTTTCTTACTACTTCCTCCACTTTCACCATCTTCAGCTATCACATGTTTGCGGTATTTTAAGTGGATTAGTGTCCAGAATTGTTTGTCGCCTCTAGCAATAATGTGACCACCTCGTCCTCCATCTCCACCATCTGGCCCCCCTTTAGCAGTGAGTTTGCTTCGATGCAAATGCATTGAACCTGCTCCTCCTTTGCCTGAACGACAACATATTTTTACGTAATCAACAAAGTTGCTATCTGACATTTTTTTACGTTTTAGATTTAATTTATTTTAGAATTTAAGAATGTTGAGTATTCCAAAACAAATATTTCTGTGTTATCAATATTATTTTGCTGCATCAATTTTCTCGCACAGCAAATTAAATATTTCATTTATTTCACCAATTCCATTAATCCCTTTATATTTTCCTTGTGCAGTGTAAAAGTCTTTAACAGGTGATGTTTCGTTGTTATAAACATCAATACGCTTTTGTATTACTTCTGGATTTTGATCATCTGGTCGACCACTATCTTTACCTCGCAATAGTAAACGTTTTCTTAGTTCGGCTTCCTTAACTTCTAATGCAAGCATCAAGGTAATGGATGTTGATTTGCTTTTCAATAATACATCTAAAGCAGCAGCTTGTGCTTGAGTACGCGGAAAACCATCAAAGATGAATCCATTGGCTGAAGGGTTTTTATTTACTTCGCTTTCTAGCATTCGAATGGTTACTTCGTCAGGCACCAATTGTCCTTTGTCCATATAACTTTTAGCTAAGGTTCCAAGTTCGGTTGCACCTTTTATGTTTGCACGAAAGATGTCACCAGTAGAAAGATGAACTAAATGATATTTTGCGATTAATTTCTCTGATTGTGTTCCCTTGCCTGCTCCAGGAGGCCCAAATAATACAATGTTAAGCATGATAATTTATTTTAAAGTTGATTTATTTTCTTCAGCTTTGTAGTCTAGTACATAGATGTCTTGAAGATTTCGGCCTAGACCATTGTAATCTAAACCATAACCTACTAAGAAATCATTAGGAACTACGATGGCGGTGTATTCAATAGGAATAGACCTTGTGTAAGCCTCGGGCTTGAATAAAAGTGTCGCTATTTTTATTTCAGCAGCTCCAAGTTTTTCGAGTTGATTATACACACTTTCTACCGTTGATCCTGTATCTACTATGTCTTCAATAACTATTACTGTGCGCCCTTTAATATCTTCGTTAATTCCTATAAGTTCTTTCATAGTACCGTTCGAAGTGGTGCCTTCGTATGAGGCAACTTTAATAAATGATATCTCACATTCAATACTTATTTTCTTCATCAAATCAGATGCGAACATAAACGAACCATTAAGTACAGCAAGAAACAAAGGTTTTTTGCCTTTAAGGTTCGTGTTGATTTGACGTGCAACATCTGTTATCGCTTTGTCTATTTCAGAAGCGGCTATTTGCATCTTAAAAGAATGATTGTGAATAATCACATTGCTCATATTGGCTTTTTTTTAAAAAACGAAAGTAAACAAAATATAGCAATCAAAAACGTTAGAATAATATTATTGTAGATATAAAATAGTTATTTTTACGACTTGTAATAAACTATAAAAAATATATAAATGACACCAAAAGTTAGTATAATTATGGGCAGTACCTCTGATATGCCTATCATGCAAGAGGCTGCAAAGATATTAAATGAGTTTAAAATACCTTTCGAAATCAACGCCCTGAGTGCACATCGTGTACCTGATCAAGTTGCTGAATTTGCAAGAACAGCTCATTCAAAAGGAATTCAAGTAATTATTGCAGGTGCTGGAGGAGCGGCTCATTTACCGGGTGTGGTCGCAGCCTTTACTCCATTGCCCGTTATAGGTGTGCCATGTCGTTCTTCTATTTCAATTGATGGTTGGGATTCTGTTTTATCTATTCTGCAAATGCCTCCCGGTATTCCAGTTGCAACTGTTGCCTTAGATGGTGGTATGAATGCAGGAATACTTGCGGTGCAAATACTAGCAACAGGAGATTCCGCTTTATTACAAAAAGTGATTGACTTCAAAGAAAATTTGAAGAACAAAATTCTGAAAGCTAATAAAGAGCTATCAGAGATAAAATTTGAATACAAAACAAATTAGCCTTAATTCATGAACAAATATTACTCCCTTGTATTCCTTGTTTTTATTGCTTTTCATCTGAAGGCAGGAAACGAAGATTATCCTATTGGTGCTCGTTCGGCTGCTATGGGCAATGCTTCTGTTTCACTAAGCGATGTGTGGAGTGCTCAGCATAATCAAGCGGGACTTGGTTTTGTGAGAGAGTATAGTGGTGGAGTATATTACGAAAATAGGTTTCAATTAAAAGAACTAGGTATCAAAGGTGGAACAGTAGCTGTGCCTGTTAAAGGCGGTACTTTTGGCCTATGCATTACCAATTTTGGTAACGCACTTTATAATGAAAACAAATACAGTCTTTCGTTTGCTAAGGCCTTTGGAAACAAACTTTCAGGAGGTATAGCTATCGATTATCTTAGTACACATATTTCAGAAGGATATGGCACACGTGCTGTATTTGCTGCTGAAATGGGGATACAAGCAAAACCATTGAAAGGACTTACCATTGGTGCTCATGTGTTTAATCCTACACGTGCTAAGGTGGCCGAATACAATGACGAACGCTTACCAACCATTCTTCGATTGGGTGCCAATTATTCTTTTTCGGAGAATGTAATTTTAGCAATTGAAACTCAAAAAGACATTTCACAGAAAGCAATTTTTAAAGCGGGTATTGAATATAAATTGGTGAAAGAACTTTATTTAAGAGCAGGTATTGGCACTAATCCAACGCTTACTTCTTTTGGGTTTGGCATTAACCTTCGCAATTTTAGTTTTGAGTTCTCCGAATCATATCATCAAGTTCTTGGTTTTAGTCCCCAGTTTGGAATGACATTCTCGTTCACTAAAAAGAAAGTGGTTACCCCTGAAGAAAAGACTAGCAAATAATTTGGAAAAGAAGTCGACATATTATTTTGTACTTGTTTCTTTTTTGCTGATGTCCTTATGTTCGTGGAATGGATTGTTGGCACAAGATACCGTTCCTGTTAAGAACGAGGATAGCGATATACAACAACAACTCGAAAACGTAGCAGAAGAAACCAACTCGGAAGAAACTGATTATACAGATTTGCTCGAATCGTTGAATTATTTCAAGGAACACCGCATCAACCTTAACAATACATCAGTTGATGAACTTAGGCAATTGCATTTTTTTCTGAATGATATTTTAATCAATAACTTGCTCACACATATTAAGAACAGCGGAAAGTTACTTAGCATCTATGAATTGCAAAGTGTGGATGGTTTCGATTTACAGACCATTAATAAACTACTTCCTTACGTTCGTGTAACAGATAATGTATCGAGTAATCATTTCACGATGAAACAAATGTTTTTGAATGGACAAAATATGGTAATGTTCAGATATGGCAGGGTACTTGAACCTCAAACAGGTTTCTCCTCTATAGATAGTGCATCATTGTTCAAAAGCCCTAATTCGAGATACATTGGAAGTCCTGATAAACTATATGCTCGTTATAAATTTACTTATGGAACCAATGTAAGTTGGGGTATTACTGCTGAGAAAGATCAAGGTGAATTGTTTTTTAAAAACAAACAAAAGTTTAAGTACGATTGGTACGAACAATCGTTGAAAGGCAATCAACAAAGCGGTTTCGATTTTTATTCAGCACATCTTTATTTGCACAATATTGGTTTTGTTAAATCATTGGCTATTGGCGATTATCAAGTAACCTTTGGACAAGGCCTCACAGCTTGGACTTCTTATGCTTTTGGAAAAAGTGCAGACATTGTAAATGTAAAAAAATCGGCAAGGGGAATTAGCCCTTACACATCAGTTGACGAAAATAAATTTATGCGTGGTGCTGCTGCCACCGTTGGTTTCAAACATTTCGAAGCTACTGGTTTTTTCTCCCGCAAAAAGGTGGATGCCAATGTGAGTGATACCCTTGAGAATGGTGAAATAGCTGCCATCTCTGCTTTACAAACAACAGGATATCATACCACACCTTCTGAACTTGCCGACAAACATACCATTCAACAAACAATTGCCGGAGGTAATGTGACCTATAAATCAAAAAAAGTAAATGTTGGTATTACTGCTGTTAATTATCAACTTAATCATGAATTCAACCGTGCTCTTTCTTATTATAGTCAATTCGAATTTTCATCAAAACACAATACCAATGTAGGATTGGATTATAATTTTATTTTTCGCAATTTTAATTTGTTCGGAGAAGAAGCCATGAGTGCCAATGGTGGTAAGGCTTTTCTGAACGGTGCTTTAATTAGTCTCGATCCTCGTTTATCTTTTACCGTATTGCATCGTTATTATCAACGAAACTTTCAGAATTTATTGAGCACTGGTTTTGCTGAAAACTCAACTGCTTCGAACGAGAAGGGACTTTATTTGGGTGTTGTAACGAAACCGAATGCTGTACTTACAATTACTGCATTTTACGATCGATTTGAATTCCCTTGGCTCAAATACCTAGTGAATGCGCCTTCGAAAGGAAATGATTACATGACACAACTTACTTATACTCCAAATAAGAAAGTAGCCATGTATGCAAGAATACGTCAGCGCAACAAAGAAAAGAACGGTGTTGACCCAGATGCAAGCATCAATTATCTAATCCCTGTAAAGCAAACAAATTATAGAATAGATATTTCTTATTCCATACTGCCATCGGTCAAATTAAAGAACCGTGTGGAGCTAGTGTATTACAAACTTGGTGATAACAAAACAGAGAAGGGGTATTTGGTGTATCAAGACATTACATTTAATAAGCTAGGCAAGCCTCTTTCGGCCACTATGCGCTATGCCTTGTTCGAAACCGATAGTTATGATGCACGTTTGTACGCTTTCGAAACAGATGTCCCGGGTTCTTATTCCATTCCTTCATATTACTATCGTGGTTCGCGGTTTTACTTGATGTTGGATTACAACATCACTCGTAAGATTGAAGTTTGGTTGCGGTATTCGCAGACTCTGTACGACAATCAGAATGTGATTAGTGCAGGTTCGCTTACCGAGATTAATGGTAACACCAAATCGGAGGTGAGAGCTGAAATAAAGTTTAAGTTTTAAGGGATCGTTTGCAAGGCTTGCAAACAAAGGAATAGGTAAAATTAAAAAATCCCGCTTTGCTGCGAGATTTTTTAATTGATGCCGGACGAAGTGCTAATACTCGTCTTCATTGAAAAAGAAATCATCCTTGGTAGGATAATCAGGCCAAATTTCTTCTATCGTTTCGTAAATTTCTCCTTCATCTTCTATCTCCTGAAGGTTTTCAATTACTTCCATTGGTGCTCCTGAACGAATAGCGAAATCAATCAATTCGTCTTTTGTTGCAGGCCATGGCGCATCTTCTAGGTTTTTTGCTAATTCAAGTGTCCAGTACATAGTTATCTTTTAATTTAATTGGTAATTTAAAAAAGGAATTCGAAAAAACATTTTTTCTTTTCTTTTCTAATTTTCTGCAAAAGTAAAAATTAATTTCAATTGTGAAAGAAGTATTTTATTTTTTTAAAAAAATAGTGATGAGCAAACCGAAAACAGAGATTTACATTCTCGGTTTCCAAGGAATTTCGTTGGCTTCCAAATCCACAGCGAGTTTGCGAGAGAGCACAAAAAGATAATCGCTCAATCGATTGAGGTATTTGATAACCAAATCGGACACATAACTGGTTTCGGAGAGTTGAGTGGTGATGCGTTCGGCCCTGCGGCAAACACAACGAGCGATATGGCAATACGAAACGGTAGTATGTCCGCCTGGTAGCACAAACGACTTCATCACCGGTAGCTTTTCGTCCATTTTGTCCATTTCTTTTTCGAGGTATTCGATGTCTTCTTCTTTCAAATCAGGGATTTTTACCTTGCTTACTTCGGGGTCGGAGGCCAATGATGCGCCAATGGTGAACAAACGGTCTTGAATTTCTATCAAACTATCTTTTACCTCCTGCTTGATGTCTTGATCGCGAATTAAACCTAGGTAGGAGTTGAGTTCATCAACCGTTCCGTACGACTCAATGCGGATATGGTGTTTCATCACACGTGTTCCTCCGAGTAATGAGGTTTCGCCTTTGTCGCCTGTTTTTGTATATATTTTAAATGACATGATTTGTTTGCGGAAATATTGGTTTTACTCCTATTTCACCATTCGGTTGCTCACCGAAATGATGTTTTCGTTTTTATAATCTCGTTCTACTATACCATCTTTCAGCCTAACGATGCGGTGTGCATGCTGAGCGATGTCTTCTTCGTGCGTAACAAGGATGATGGTGTTTCCTTGTTTATGTATCTCTTCGAGCAGTGCCATGATTTCGATAGAAGTTTTCGAATCGAGGTTTCCGGTTGGTTCATCGGCCAGTATAATGGCAGGGTGATTGACCAAAGCCCTAGCTATGGCTACCCGTTGGCGTTGACCTCCCGATAGTTCGTTGGGTTTGTGAAGCATTCGGTCTTTCAATCCTACTTGTTCCATCACTTCTTTTCCTCTTTGCAATCGGTCGGCTTTGTTGAACCCTGCATAAACCAATGGAAGCATTACATTATCGAGTGCTGTTGACCGTGGCAAGAGGTTAAACGATTGAAACACGAAACCAATTTCTTTGTTTCGCACTTCGGCCAATTGGTTATCGAGCATTTGCGATACCGAAATTCCATTCAATATATATTCTCCACTCGAAGGACTATCAAGGCATCCAAGCATGTTCATCAATGTCGATTTTCCGCTGCCTGATGGGCCCATCAAAGCAACAAATTCGTTTTTGTATATCTCCAACGACACATCCCGAAGGGCATGTATCGTTTCGGTGCCTATTTTATAGGCCTTGGCAATATTTTTTAATTGAATGATGGATTGCATATCGACAAAAGTAAGGTTTATTATTTAATTTGGAATTCATATTTTCGATTATCCTATTCGTTGCTTTTTATTAGTGTCGAAAGTGAAAGTGTTTGCTACTTTTTTTACAAAATAAAAAGAGAGCTTTGCATTGCTGCTCGGCTCTCTTAGGATGGATGCATGAGTGATGAAAGGGATGTTGTTCCTTTTTTTCAATCACCTCGGAACAACTACCGACTCAGGACTTGCCAATGGCGAAAGGCCATTCGGGTTGAACAAACCCAGTGCTGTTATTAGTTTAGTTCCTTCTTTTTGATTTTGAATGGTTGATTTGATAGTAGTAGCAAGGTCAACAAAAATGTTATCGCCATCGGCTGTAGTTATTTTTATTTGATTGTTTCCACTTTTCACAACGGCAATTTTGGAATTACTATAAGTGATGGCTACAGAAACTAATGCTAGTTTATCAGCATCGCGACAGATAAGTATTTCACCTGCATTCGTTGCAAATTCGAAATGAGTATTTGCAGGTTTAGATGGAGGAGAGGTGCGAGAAGTATTTCCACTTGTGCCTTTTACTCCTGCTTTTGCCACTATGCTTCCATCGCCTTGTGCAACCAAATCAATGTAATCATAATTTTCATTCATCATTTTAATACAATCAGCCAATGTGGTTTCGTAAGTGTCCATGTTGGCTTCGCTTTTATGGCGAAGTGCAAAAGTTTTTCCAAGTTGCACCGAGGAAGCGAGCACCGCTACTCCATTGTGTGGAATTGCTGGAAAGATAGATGCATTATCGGTGATAGCATCGCCATGTGTGTACAAATAAGGACTACGTTCTGCTTCTTTTAGGCCTTCAAACTCCCGAAGGCAATTAATAATTTCTTTCATTTTTTAAAGTTTTTTAGATTTATACTAATTGTTGTTTTAAATTGCTACTATTATTATAGAGTGATTCTTCTTTTTCGTTCAGCGTTTCTCGTTTTTACCCAATACCTTCCAACTTTTAGCATATTCCTCAGAACATTTTTCTCAGAGTTCCCTGCTTTTTCATCAAAGTTCCCTACATTTTCACCAAAGTTCCCTGCTTTTTCATCAAAGTTCCTAATGTTTTGCTTAAAGTTCCGAACTTCAGACCAATTCTTCCGAACTTTGGTAAACAGTTTCCGAACTTTGAGTCAATTGTTCCGAACAATGCATCAAATGTTCCGAACTTTTGACAAAACCTTCCAAGGTTTGGCGAAAATGTTCCAATGTTTGGTCAAAACTTCCCGAACTCTGATAAAAACCTTCCAAGGTTTAACCCAAAAGGAGGGAGGAATGGAAAAAATGAGCCACGCTTTCACTAAAAAATAGAACCAACTATAAAATAGGACACAAAGGAAAAACAGGAAGCTGGCGAAAACAAGAAATTGTTTACGAAACTCAATATTGTTTACGAACGATGAATGAAAAAAGTTTGTACCATTTGACGAATTGAGGTTTGAATTCATCACATATTCGATGGTTTTCGTTGTTAATGCATATCGTTTTGAGGCAGGTTGGGTCAAGTTCGAGGTCCATGTAAAGTATCGAAACGATTAAAAAGCGGTTTATGCGAAAAAACAAATCAGAGTGGAGAAATTGTTCTGCCTCGCTCAAATTTTTCGACAACATGAAGCTCGTTTTATCTTTAAAATGAAAATTGCAATACGACCCATTTGCTGTGATATGGGTGATTTCCCAAGCACCTACCTTCATGCTTTTTTGTTGGTCTTTCAATTCAAATTTTTTCTCCATCATTAGTTTCAATGCCAGCGGGCCTCTTATGATATGGGTAGAAATATCGAACACTATGAGGTTGCTATTCTCAAACACTTCTTCACCTAAGGTTTTATTTAATTTGATAAAAACAAGATAGTTCTCGTTAGCACTATCTATTTCTATTGGCTCTATAAACGATGCTTGTTTTCCGTTTATATTCACGAGGCATTCAATTTTTTTTTTCATAGTTGATGAAGTATTAGAAGGTTAAAATTGTTTTTGAAAAACTAGAATTACAAAAACAAAGTATTATTCAGTAAATTATTCAAGCATAAAATGCATGTTGATTTGATTACAAATTTAATGAAAATAAGTATTCGAAAAATGAAGAAACGAAGAATTTTATTTGCTTGTGTATCCCAATATAATAAGCCATCTTGACTTAATGGTTTGCGTTTTTAGTTGATAAAATAAATGTTTTCAAAAGGTAGATGGTCTCGATGCTTATTTTTCTCGTTTTTTATATAACAAGAGGAAGGAAAACCTTATTGAAACAGCTATTTCGAAAATTTGTGAACGGAAAAGGAGGGAATTAATAAAGTTGATTAAAAACTTTTACAGCTTTTCGAGTGTAGTTATGGCTATTAATAATGGCCACAATAGCTAATGTAGAAAAACCAATAGCGCCTATCGTGTAGAGATTACTTAAAGTAGCATATCGATTTAATTGCGATTGTTTAAAATCATCTGCCTGAGCAGAAGCAGTTCTTTCGGAAGCAGTTTTTGCATACATCATTTTCGAATAAACCGCTCCTATGGCCAAAGGTATTGCAACAAAGCCAAGCCTAGAAATCATTTTTGCGCGTTGCGATTTTTGTACCAGCTTGTAAAGCCCTTTATCATTGGTTTGTATCAAGAGTGCATGGATTTCTTGTTCGGTATTAAATTTTCCTTTGTACAAATACCGATTGTGGTAATCTTCTATTTTATACGATGACCCTTTTACTGTATCCTTTGTCTTTTCTTTGTTTTCAGGGTTTCTAGGCTTCAATTTTTCTTTCACTTCGTACACTTCTTTTCGTCCATTCGCAAAAATAAGTGCTTTGATGTTGCTCTTCTTTTGAATATACACCGAACGATCGTCACTATTTGTTTTTTGATATTGAACTTCATCAGCATTGTTATCGATGATGGTTCCGAAAAGGCTGTCGTTGTTCACTAAAAGGATGGTGTCTTGCGAAAAAGATTTGAGTGTAAGCAAAACAGAAAACACTACCAAACAAAAAAATACTCTCATAAATTAAATCCAGCAAGTTTAGCTGGTGATGATAAACTAAATATATAAATGTTAATTAATACTTCTCGTTATACAGTTCAACTGCTCTTCGGTTACATCTATTTCGTTTCGATTTAAAAGCTCCTCCAGCTACAGGGCAAGCAATGGTGCCAGCAATGCCAAGCAATGCAAGGGCAGCACGCATGTCGCGTTCGCTTCTGTTAGTGTCTCCCCAATTGTTGTTGAAATTAATGGCATACACCGCCCAATAGGGTATAGCAATTGTAGTTCCAATGGCAAAAGGAAAAACACCTACCCAAATGTTACTAGCTCTTTTGGCCGACAATGCTTCTGATGACAGTCCCATGATACGTTTGTCTTTTGTTTGCATCAACATCGAATTCAATTCTTCATCATCTAGCAAATGATTTTGATAAATATACTTGCCACCACTATAAGTTATCTTTGTCGAAAGTTCTATCTTGGCAATAGGTTCAGGGCTTGGCTTTGGTTCTATGGTTGTTGGTTGCACATTTGGTGTTTCGAAATTTTCAACAACACCATTTGCATATTTTATTGCTTTCAAATTATTTTTGCTTTCCACATAACTAGGTCCATCAGGCATGTCGAAGCGTTTGTATTTTACTTCTGAGGAAGTTATCTCCATCACTTTAACAATCACTCGTTCATTCGATAATTTAATGATGGTGTCTTGCGCAAACATCGAACTAGCGCAGAAAAAAGATAAGACAACTAGTAGCGATTTGATTTTCATTTGTTGATTTGTTCAATTAATATTTCTGATTGTACAGGTTAATGGCTTCTCGGTTGCTTTGTATTCGTTTATGCTTCGAAATACCTGAATAAATAGGGCAAGCAATGGCCACCATTCCACAAATAAATGCAAGCATCTGATAGGTTTGTTGATTTGGATTCTTGTTATACGTGTAGGTTTGCGCATTATAGGTTGTTGTACTCGACTCGGAAATGAAAGCGAGGGCACCAATGCCCAAAGGGATGGCAGCAAAACCAACAAACTGCAAACCATGCGCCTGTTTCGATGTTTCTATCAATCCCATGATTCGTTTGTCTTTGGTATTCATCAGCATGCTTTGCATTTCTCGTTCAGTTATCAATCCATTGTTATACCTATACCTCGAACCAAATTCTGTTATCTTATTATCAGGAGCATATCGATTGTTAGTTGCAGGTGCCCCATAATAATCAGTCGAATTTTGTGTACTTGATTTCGGCTGACTCTGTCTTTCGAAATGTTCTTTCAATCCGCCTGCATATCTTATCCAGTCAACATCATCTTTTTTTATAATATAAGTAGGGCCATCTTGAAAATCGAATTTCTTATATTTAATCTCAAGTGGACCTATCTCCAAAACCTTTGCAACTATTGATTCTCCTGAATATTTTAAGATGGTATCTTGAGAAAATAAAAATTGACTTACGAAGAAGGCAACAAAAAGAAGAAGAGTTTTTTTCATATCTGTTTTTTATATTTACAAATGTACAAATAAAACCCAAATAGGTTGAATAGAAAACCCAATTTGGTTTTATCCGAATTGGGTTGCTTTTAAATTTATTGTTTTTTTTATTCGTTGGGTTGAGTAGGTAAGGGGCGGGGAATAAGAAATGCTACAAACTTATTCCCCTCTTTTTTCTTTTGCACGAAATGGTTGAACCCCTTGGAAGGAACGATTTAATTTTATTCGAAGGTATGACGAACAAGGTTATGATAAAGTTACAGAACTTTGAAAAAAACATTAATTGTGTAGTTTCCTTCCGAAAGTTTTTCTGCTTTGGTGAAATCAATATCACAAAAGTGTTCAGTAATTTCTTTTCTCAGTTCTTTGTTCATCGAATGCACCTTTACCAGTTCCACTTCTCCATTTGTTTTCATCGTGAAGTCGATACTTACCTTCTCAAAGTTTTCGGTTAATAATTCAGCCCGAACCTTTAATTGACTGCTTATTACTTCTTGAATTGTTTTTGGTTCTTTTGCCATTGTTACAGTTGTTCCAACCAACAAGGCCATCATTAATGCGATTAATCTTTTCATTTTGTTTATGTTTTTTAGATTGTTTATCGGTCAGACGAAAAGCAATTATAAAAAGTTACAACTTGATGAAAATATTTTTTTAATTTTTCAACTAATCTTAATTGGTTTTTGCTTTTACATTGTCTAAACCATTGCAATCAACACATTCAAGACCTTGTTTAGTCATCTTCCATCTTCTATTTACCATATCATTGTCCAATGCATCATTCACATTATCGATATTGAAAATAATTTTTTCCATTCGTTTACTCAAGAAAATTATTTTCCCTATCGGAACTTTAAGAATCAATTTCACTTCCTGCCCTCTTAGTTTATCATTTGGTTTTATATCAAAATAATTGTTGAATAGTAAAGTGGAGTCGCTCTGTGTGATATTGTATTCAATGCTTTTCGCTTTGTAAGTGGCTTCTTTTTTATTCAAGCCATTTGAATTTTTTAAAACAGCTAACTGAAAACTATCACATTCGCATGGAATGATGTTCAAACTTGGGTATCCCAAACGGTAGTTATTTTCATCTCTCGATAACATCACCCAATCACCAAAACGAATTTTGCGATGTTTGTGGTTGAACGTGAAATCCAAATCATCATCAGCCAATGGTTTTAAGTCAAGGTACAGCACCTCGCTCTTTGGTTGATTGATATCAATCTTTTGTTTCACAGTTGCTTCTTCTGTAAAATCGCTTCCTATCAATATTCCAATGTATATCACCAATCCAAGACCAATCATCCATAATGTATTGAATACATATTTCACAATTTTATTTTTTTGTTTGATGTTGAATAAATGTTTCACCCCTGAATAAATCATCGCAATTAAAGGCACACCAATGAATAACATTAAACCAGTTACCACAAGCGATATTGGTAAATCAGAAGGTAATATGGCCGAACAGAATTCGTACAACGAAAAGTGTATATTACTTGTAGAACTATTGAATACCGATATAGTACCACTTCCAAATATAGTTGCAAGCAATCCAACCATCAAAGCAATACCAATAAAGAGAAGAAAAAATGCAACAATTTTTCCAAAAACATGAATCATGTTGTGAAAAACATCACCCACAAATTCCGCTCCTTTTTGAGCTGTTGATTTAAGCCGTTCTTTGTTTTCTTTCGAGTTTACTTCATTTCCGAAATCTTTCATTCTTTTTTTGAAATCGTCAAACTCCTCATTCACAGCTTTACCAATATTATTCACATCTACTTTCTCTCCACGCATTTCAAGCTTCTCTGCAGTTGTTTTAGCAGCAGGAATGATAATCCAAAGTATGATGTAGAGCAATAAACCCGAACCAAAGGCAAAAAAACTAATGGCAAAAGCAGCTCTTAACCACAAAGGGTCGAAATCAAAATAGTTTCCTACCCCAGCACAAACTCCCCCTAACACTTTATCATCAGTATCTCTGAATACACGTCTTCTTTTGCTGTATGGATAAGAAGTCCTGTTTTCTTCCGTTGAAGAATTTTGTGAATTTGAATTATCTTTTCTTTCCGCTTCATCAGCAAAGTCCTCAGGTTTCCCCATTACCGCAATGACGTTTTCTACATCAACAAGCAATACTGCTTGTTTGGTGTTACTTACCTTTTCCGATAACATTTCTGCAATACGAGCTTCAATATCGCTCATTATTTCGTCACGCCCTTCCGAATCTTTGAAATATCCTTTTATGGTACTCAAATATTTGTTGAGCTTTTCGTAAGCATCTTCTTCAATATGAAAAATGATGCCATTTAAATTCATTGTTATTGTACGGTTCATTTTATTTAGGTTTTAGTGTTAATCTAATTTGTAAATACTTTATTAAAACTTGATTTATTTTTTCTCAACTATTTTCTCAACTGATTCAACTAGTTCCGACCAGGTTGATTTTAGTTCTTTCAAATACTGTTTCCCGATAGGTGTTAGCTTATAGTATTTGCGTGGAGGACCTGATAATGATTCTTCCCAACGATAGGTTAATAAGCCATCATTTTTAAGTCGCATTAATAAGGGGTAAAGTGTGCCTTCTACCACAATAAGTTTTGACGATTTTAGTTTTTCTATTATTTCCGATGGATATTTATCTCCACTTGAAAGAACTGATAAAATGCAAAACTCAAGCACTCCTTTTTTCATTTGAGCTTTTGTGTTCTCTATATTCATTAGTTAAGTAATTATTAGTATTGACTATTGTTTCGATAAAAATGGAATTCAAATTTTATTGTTCTTGGTTATACAAGCAATAAAACATTGCAAAGATATATATAAAATGTAGTACCATGTATCACATAGTACTAAATATATTTTTAAAATGCTGGAAATCAACTTTAAAAAATTTCATTGGATTGAGCAAAAACTATGTATTTTTGCAAAAAACTAAAAAAGGCCGATGCATTTAGCGCAAGATTTTAAAGAACTTTTTACCATTGCCTCATTAATTAGTCTATTAACGCTTTCTGTACTTGAGATTGTTCTTGGTATTGATAACATCATTTTTATTTCTATTGTGTCAGGCAAATTGCCGAGAGCCAAACAAGGGAAGGCTAGAACCATTGGTTTAATGCTTGCATTGATCATGCGAGTTTTATTATTGTTTTGTATCACTTGGATAGTAGGTTTAAAAGACGCATTGTTTTATATTTTGGATTTTGGGGTCACTGGTCGCGACCTAATTCTATTTGCTGGAGGAGTATTCCTTCTGTACAAAACAACAATGGAGCTGCACAACAAGATACAAGGATATGATGATGAGGAAATGAAAGTGAAGAAAATTAGTTTCAACGCAATCGTTGTTCAGATTGTTTTGATTGACATTGTCTTTTCATTTGATTCCATACTAACAGCTGTGGGGCTTGTTACTAATCTTTTGATCATGGTTTTGGCAGTAATTGTAGCCATGATTATCATGATTTTGTTTTCAGGAAAAGTGAGCGACTTTATAAATGACAATCCTACTATAAAGGTGTTGGCCTTATCATTTTTGTTAATGATTGGGGTGGTATTAATTCTTGAATCTTTTCACGAACATGTGGACAAAAAGTTTATTTACATATCCATTGCCTTTTCTTTGTTCGTTGAAATGATGAACATTAGAATGAGAAAGAAATCAGAGAAAGGAAGGCGAGACACTAATAACGACCAGAGGGATGTTATCTAAATTTTGATCTTTTAAATCTTTCAAAATGTTCTTTAGCTCCATGGATGCTTGCATTAAGATCGAAGCCTAAAAGAAGAATAAAAGAATTTATATAAATTATCATCATCACTACAATCAATGAACCTATTGAGCCATAGATTTTATTGTACTTCCCAAATTTGTTTACGTAATACGAAAATACTACAGTAGCAATTACAATAAGAACGGTTGCAAACATGGAGCCTGCCGAGAAGAATGTCCAACCTTTTTTCTTTTTTGGTCCAACAAAATAATTAAATGATACTATGGAATAACACACACCAAACATCAATACCCATTTTATAGAATGTAGAGTTAGGTATAAAATGTTGTGTGAATATTTTAAAGGATGGATTAAACGTTCTGTTCCAATGTACAAAGCGATTGAAGTAGAAATCAAAAGTGCTGAAACAAGCAACATGTATAATGAAATAAGTCGTTGTGCCCAAAAGTTACGAGGTTCTACTTCATGATAAGTTGAATTGAATGCATTTACCATTGCATTGAATCCGTTAGTTGAAAAGTAAAGCGCTGATAAAAAACCAACAGACATTAATCCTCCTCTCTTTTTTTCTATGATATCAAGAATTGTTTCTTTTGTAGCAGCAAATGCCGATTTAGGCATTACATCTTGCATTAGTACAAATAGATTTTCTTTAAAATGA
Source organism: Bacteroidota bacterium (assembly GCA_037131555.1). Taxonomy (GTDB): domain Bacteria; phylum Bacteroidota; class Bacteroidia; order 2-12-FULL-35-15; family 2-12-FULL-35-15; genus 2-12-FULL-35-15. The sequence continues at coordinate 4,834 of JBAXQU010000013.1, read as the reverse complement.
GTGATAGGAATATACGGGATGAGGGTAAATAGAAATATTATTGTAGGGAACAATGCTAAAAAGAAGCTAAACGACAAAGATGAAGCTCGTGTGTTGAGTGTGCCATTCTGAATTCCTTTAATGAAAAATTTAGAAACAATATAAAAGGATAGTTTCTCGAACCCTGGCAAAACGATGCGTTTGCTTAATTTAATTAATCCAAAAGCTGGTGGGAATTTGATTAATCGCCTAATGTTTTTTCGCTTCATTAATCAATTGCTTTAAGACTTAAATCAAGGCTTTTGACATTGTGTGTTAATGCGCCTACCGAAATAAAATCTACTCCACATTTGGCATAACTAGCTATAGTTTTTTCTGTAATTCCTCCCGATGCTTCAGTTTCGAAACGGTGGTTGATTAATTTTAATGCTTTCTTCAGAGTAGGAATGTCAAAATTGTCCAACATTATGCGTTGTACTCTTCCAACCTTTATTATAGCTTCTACCTCTTCCAAATCACGTGCTTCAATTTCAATCTTTAGTTTTTTACCTTTCCCTTTGATATAATTCCGAGCAGCTATTATCGACTTTCTTATTCCTCCAGCATAGTCAATATGATTGTCCTTTATTAAAATCATATCATACAATCCTATTCTATGGTTTGCTCCTCCACCTATTAATACAGCCCATTTTTCAAGTGCTCTAAAGTTTGGAGTGGTTTTTCGGGTATCAATCACTTTAGTTTTTGTTCCTTTGCAAAGCATTACAAGTTCGTTAGTTTTAGTAGCAATTCCACTCATGCGTTGCATACAGTTAAGAACCAATCGTTCTGCAAGTAAAATGGAACGAGCATTACCTTCAACAGTCAATACAATATCACCAGCTTTTATTTTACCTCCATCATTAATAAATATGTTTACAAGCAGCGAATCGTCAATATACATGAAAATGGACCAAGCTAATTCTACACCAGCTACTATTCCATCTTCTTTTACTAAGAGTTTTGCTTTTCCAAAAGCTTGTTTGGGAATACAAGCAAGCGAGGTATGGTCACCATCACCTTCATCTTCGGCAAGGGAAGTACGAATGAATCTTTCAATTTTGAAATTATAAAGTTTTTCTGGGTCTATTTCTTTATACATTCTCTATTTTAAATTGTTGTACAAGTGTTTTATCACCGGTAGTTTTTATTAAAAAAAAGGTTCTAAATTTACCATTTGCAGTTTCTAATAATCCTATTACATATTGAGAACCATTCTTAACTTCGCTCTTATGAGCTACAGTAAATGCCTTAACTGGGTGTTTATCGAAAAAATCTTTTAATATCATTTCAGCTTGCTGTTTGCTGTATACCTGTTCTTTATCTATCATTTTCAGTTCAACGTTTTCAATAAAATAATTAGATATATTTTTGGGATTTCCCGAACGAATGACCGAGGCAATGTCATCTATTACATCCAAAGTAAATCCCATAGATGTGAAGCCTATCGCAACGAGCAGTATGATTGATTTTATTTTCATTTTTGTTAATTCTTACATTTTATCGGCAATAACTGAGCCATAGTGTGTTCTTCATGTAATTAATTTTATATTCATATAAAATATAATTGTATAAAATGTGATTTCGAAACAAAAATATAGTTTTTTTGTATCAAATTAATAAATAATAAATGAAAATATCACTAATTCTTAACGGTAAAACCGAAGACGATTACATTTCAAAAGGGTTTTCGGTGTATGAAAAACGTTTAAAACACTATCTTTCATTCGAAACCATTGTCATTCCCGCACTCAAAAACACGAAAGCGCTTAGTATAGAGCAACAAAAGAAAAAGGAAGGAGAACTTATTTTCAAGGAAATTCAATCTTCCGATAAGTTGATATTGCTTGATGAGAATGGAAAAGAATTAAGATCGACTCAGTTTGCTGATTTTGTTCAAAAAGAAATGAATTCGGGAATCAAGAACTTGGTCTTTGTCGTGGGTGGCCCTTATGGGTTTTCTGACGAAGTGTATAAGAGAGCCAATGGGAAAATATCACTTTCAAAAATGACCTTCTCACATCAGATGGTTCGATTGTTTTTTGTTGAACAACTTTATCGCGCTATGACCATACTAAAGAACGAACCTTATCATCACTTATGAAACGATCTTGCTTTAAACGATTCCTCAATCATTTGTTTTAATACTTCTGTATTTACATCCGCAAGTTTTTTGATATACAAACAACTTCCTCCCAGTTTATATTTACCCAATTTTTTCAATAACCCTGACTTTTCATGTGCTTCTCCGCCAATATAAAGTGTCATATTCGCTTTACGTGGCGAAAACCCAATATGAAACCAATCCAATTCTCTACCACTTTCGTATTTTAAATGCACATCACAAAAGCCAACAATGTTAGCACCCCACATTTTTGGTTTTTCATTTGTCGTTTCCTCCATCATCTTCACAATGGCTAAGCAATCCTTTCGTTTTTGTTCATCCTCAATGGCACTGATGAAATCCTTCACTGCCACTTTTGTTGGTTTTGTTTTTAGTTCAGCCATGCTTGTTTCTTGCTATTAATACTTCATTCCGAGGTTGTAAAACACAAAGCTCCAGATGTCGCTGAATTCATCTATTTGTTTTGACGTAGGTTTTCCTGAACCATGTCCTGCATTGGTATCGATGCGTACAAGCACGGGGTTAGTACCTTTTTGTTTTTCTTGCAACGTAGCAATGAATTTAAACGAATGTGCAGGTACCACACGGTCATCGTGATCGCCTGTGGTAGCCAATGTTGCCGGGTATTCCACTTCTTTAACATTATGTAGTGGGGAGTATTTTATCAAACAATTGAAATAGTTCGCACTGTCGCTCGTGCCGTAATCACTCGCCCATGCCCAACCGATGGTGAACTTATGATAGCGCAACATATCCAATACCCCCACAGTTGGTATTGCTACTTTGGCTATATCAGGTCGCTGGGTCATCACTGCACCTATCAATAAGCCTCCATTCGAACGACCATGAATAGCAAGCCTTTCGTGGGATGTGTATTTTTCTTTCACTAAATAATCAGCTGCGGCTATAAAGTCGTCAAATACATTTTGTTTGTTGCACTTGGTTCCTGCCTTATGCCATTCCTCTCCATAGTCGCCACCACCACGCAATCCGGGTATGGCATACACTCCACCGTTTTCTAAAAACACAGCTCTGTCAATTCTAAACTCTGGGGAATAATACGAGTTGAAACCTCCGTAACCAAACAAAAAGCAAGGGTTGTTGCCATCAAGCACCAATCCTTTTTTGCAAGTGATGAACATAGGTACCTTTTGTCCATCCTTGCTAGTATAAAATACTTGCTTGGTTTCATAATCATCCGATTTGAAATCAATCTCAGGTTTAAACCAAACCTTCATGGTATTGGTTACCATATTGTATTTGTATATCACATCAGGCGAAGTGAAAGTTTTGTAAGTAAAGAAAGCAAGACTATCATCCTTGCCACCATCAAAGGCATCTATTTTGCAAATGCCTGGCAATTGTATCTCTTTTTCTTTCTTTCCTGTTTTGTCGAAAACATATAATCTGCTTGTAACATCTTTCAAATATTTAGCCACCAATTTGCCATTGCAGTTGGTAACGCTTTCAAGCAAATCTGATGTTTCTGGAATTATCTTTTCCCAATTAGCATAATCTGGCTTTTTAGTAATGTCAATTTTTAGCAATTGATACTTTGGTGCTCCTTTGTCAGTAACAACATACAGGTTGTTTCCATCATTATCTATCACACCATAATTGTTCTCAAAATTATCTACCAAGGTTACAAATTTAGAACCCGCTTTGGTTAAATCTTTAACAGTAAGTGAAGTTCCAGAGGTCGATTCAGAACCATACACCACTAATAGTTTTTCATCTTCAGTTGTGCTGCCAGCGTAGTTTCGCAAGGCATGTGTTTTATCTTCGAATACAAGTTCATCTTTAGCTTGTTCGGTACCTATTTTATGATACCAAAGTTTGTGATACTCGTTCTTACCCGACAATGCGCTGGTTTCTTTTTTAGGTGCATCGTAAGCCGAATAGTAGAATCCATCGCCTTTCCATGCAATGTCCGAGAATTTTACCCATTTAATTTCATCAGCCAATTTCTTTCCTGTTTCTATTTCGAGGGTATATATTTCGCTCCAGTCGCTGCCAGCGCGATTGATGCTATAGGCAAGGTATTTGGCATCTTTGCTTATGCCCAACACTCCGAGCGAAGCAGTGCCATCGGCTGCCAAGGTGTTTGGGTCGAGTAGCAAACGGGGTGTGCCATTCAAACCATCTTGTACATACAATACCGATTGGTTTTGTACTCCTGTATTTTTATAATAAAAGTAATATTTTCCTTTCTTGAATGGTGCTGTGCATTTGGCAAAGTTCCATATTTTGGTCAATCTATCTTTTATCTTGTCTCTAAAGGGAATGGTGCTTAGGTAATCGTAGGTTACTTTGTTTTGTGCTTTCACCCATTCGCCTGTTTCGGCCGATTTATCATCCTCTAACCAACGGTAAGGGTCAGCTACTTTGGTGCCGAAGTAGGTATCTACGGTGTCGCATTTTCGCGTTTTTACATAGGTCAATGGTTTGGCAGTTGGTTTTTTTTCGCTTCCATTGCATGCTGCCAATGCTGCAAGTAAAATCATAGGTATTGCTTTATTATTCATTTTTCTCTTTTTTTTCGATGAACCAAAAGTAATTAATTTATTGGAACGCAAGGGTGATTGAAAAGGATTTCTTGTTTTATGAGTGAGTAGGATTTAAATTTAAAATTATAAATACTAAAATCTAAATTGTAAGGGGGCGGTGAAAATGGTGGGTGGAGGATGGTGT
>JBAXQU010000012.1:0-50884 GCA_037131555.1 Bacteroidota bacterium | reverse complement strand
TACGCTTGCTTTAACAAGGCGTCTCGCCTTAAAAATTATTTGTAATTACTCGCTCGCCTTCGTTTGCAACGTGGGCGGTTGAGAAATGCGTTTGTAACGCTAAAACTAAAAACCAAGATGATAAAGTCTAGTTTGAAATAGAATAAAAATGAATGAGCAGGAACTAAAAAAATTAAAAGAACAACTCGATATTCTGAAAACCGAATATATCCGTTTGCTTAATGATAAAGATGTACTCATCAATTGGGGAAAACCACAACTCGAAGCACTCTACAATACACGCATAGGAGTGTTTAAATTAGAAATATTAAAATTACAGCTCACCATAAAAGCACTGAAACGCAAACTCGAACTGGTAAGAAGTGCCATAAATAATAACCTTAAAATAGATGTTGATGAAATAGAACTCATCATAGCCCGTGAACTGGCACATGCCGAGGAACAGATAATGATAGAAGCTAACAGGGTGACGGAAAGTAAAAACTTATTAAGTAATTTAGATTCACCTCAGCGTAGTTCCGAACTACGCACTGTGTTTCGTTCGCTTGCCAAAAACCTTCACCCTGATGTTAATGCCGCACTCACCACAGAACAAAAGAACATCTGGCACCTCGTACTCGAAGCCTATAAACATGGCGACCTTGATAAATTGAAAGCCTTATCGCTGGTATATGAAAAGGAAATAAAAGGTACAGAAAATGAATTGAATGAAGAACAAATTACATTAGCCATCGAGAGCATTAAAGAAGGTTGTAAAATACTGCAAACCGATATAGCAGCCATAAAAAGTCAATTCCCTTTTACCATCGAAAATGAAATAAAGGACGAAGAATGGGTAAAAAATGAAATTGAAAAAGTGAACAAAGATACCGCCACCCTTAAAGAATATGAAAGAGAATTGCTAACAGAGTATAAAACATTAATTGATTTGTATGAATAATAACGAAAACTCATCCGTCATCAAAAGCACACCGGGCTTGTTGAAACTTTTGCACGAAAACAATACCACTTTAGATGTTTTCAGGCGCGAAATGCTGGCTTTAACTTGCCTCGTTGCCGGCACATCTTTTCAGAGTTTAAAGGAAATAGAACCCGAAATGGTCGACAAAACGGTGTTCGAATTAAAGAGAGAACAGAAAAACGAATTTGATAAAAAAGCAGTAGCCATCTATTTTTCGAAAAACAAAATTGGTTATCTGCCCAAAGACAAAAATGAAGTAATAGCCAACCTGATGGATGCAGGTAAAAAGTTTTCAGGAAAACTCATTTCAAAATCGTGGGAAGGCAACTGGCTGAAGCTAGATATTGAAGTTTATCTCAACGATTAGTATTTTCCTTACTACCTCGCTATTCGCTATTCGCTATTTAGTTGTTGGTTGTTAGCCTCTCCCCAACCCTCTCCGAAAGAAAGGGAGACGATACTTAATCCCTACTGTCCCGACATTCGGGAATACTTAATCTGTCAATTTGCAATTTGCAATCTGTAATCCCTTCCCTATTCCCTATTCCCTATTGGCTATTGGCTATTCGCTATTGGCTAATTTGCAATACCTTCCCCTTAAAGTTGAAAAAAAACCGTTAAAAAACATTTGGAAAAATAAATAATTATTAATTTTGGTGTCGAATTGCAAATCAAAATTTCGCTGTTATGAAAAAACAAATGGAATTACGAAAGAATTGTAAACATCACTCACATCTTCTTGTGCCTGCTACCTATTGGCACCTTACCTCCTTTTTAACTATATTCTTATGGATTTTTGTATTGTGGCGAAGCGCCAACAAGTTGTTGGTGAAAACATCAACAATGGCTAAAAAAGTGTGTTAAGAGAGGCGTTTTAAGGGAAGGAATAAATTTTTAATAATTAATAAAAAATGTTTAAAGTACATATCGAAAAAGAAGGAATTATTATAACTCACAGTGAGGAGGAAGTGGAGGCAGTCGCAGAAATATGGAAAAGTAAGTATGTAGTCATAATTATTAAAAACAAGAAAGTGTTTATTAGTCTTCACATTACATTAAAGGATGCAAATACTACGTTTAATGAGGCGAAAAAAAAATATCCTTGTACTTTATCAAAAATAGATAGAGAAAGTGAAGAATATAAATCACGAAAAACAATTCCTTATTTCAAAATAAAAGCAGGAAAAATAAAGTTGTAGGATAAGTAATCCGACCCCTATTGCCTATTGGCTAATCGCTAGTGCCTATTGCCTAATCTAAAATTATATACAAGGAAGCTTATCTCTTTGTTATAAATAATGAATACTAAATAAATGAAACTAAAAATGAAAGAAGAAGTACATAATTTTGAAATAAAAAAAGTAATAAAGGAAAGCAAGAATCATCATGAATACCTTGTTTATTTAAATGGCGAATTCTTGGTGGGTGCTGACATGAAAAATGGATTAGTAACGACTTCATACAATGACGAAATGAAGTTGGAAGAGTTTTTAAAAGTAAAAGCATCCGACTTTCCGGATAAATATTTGATGGAAAACTACTGTCCAAACTCAGGTCCCCTCGTATTTTATAAAGAATTCGAATGGTGCGGTATAAAAAAGGAAAATGGTGAATTGTCAATTCTGATTAATACTTACGATGGCGATATCGAAGATTCGCTTTTTAAATATTACAAATTTTCTACTGTTTTGGCCGATATTATTCAAGAAGGTAAAAAAACAAAAGACGAGAGTATGAACTATTTTTCGCTCAAACATTTCCCTTTTAATGCAAACAATGACGAATTATCTATTTATTATAATTGTCCTTACACCGAAACAACAACAATAGAAGATGTGTACAATGCTGCATTGAAAGAGTTACCAATAGTATATAAACAAGCAGTACTTATTTTGGTGAAAGAATTTACTAAAGATTGAGTACTCGTTGTATTCTGTAACCTAGCAGGCAGGAGAAAAAAACAAAGTGGAGATAATATAAACAGAAAAGTAGGTAATATATAAAAATAATATGGCTAAGAAAAAAGAAACAACCAAAAACGAAGCATCGCCTGCACATGATACCGATGTCGAAAAACACGATTTGAAAGGCCCCGTGAAACAACTCAAAGAGACCTGCTACAAACCAACCAGCGAAGGCGAACTATTGCAGAAAAAGATATTCGGCAATCATCATATCGATAAAACAAATTTCATCCTTTGGTTTGATGAAAAGGGACATAAAACCGAAGAATTGTTTTTTGATAGCGAAGGGCATTGCGAGAAATTCATATTTGACGAACACGGCAACAATACCGCCAAATGGACATTCTATAATTTGCCTGGGGCCACCGACTGCCATAACCCTGTATACTACACGTATAACGATAAAGGCCAAATGATAGAGGAGTATCACGATTACGGATTTGGCCATTCTTGGCTAAGGATAAGCTATGCATACGATGAAAGGGGAAATAAAATACTCCACCACACCGAAGGTTCGCATACTGAGTCATTTTATGAAAATTCATGGGTATATAATGAAAACAATATCGTGAAAGAAATAAAATACATATCCGAAGGTGAATTGAAAAACTGGACAAAGTATGATTTGGATGCAAAAGGAAACATTATAAAATCACATAGGTTGGATAAAGATGGAAAGATAACAGCCTCGCACGAACATAAACCGATGATGGATGCCAATGGATACCCTAAAAAATACGAGCTTCCGAAAAAGAAAAAAGATAAAAATATTTCATACCTATTCGAACACGATAAGCATGGAAACTGGATAAAGAAAACAGAGATGTTTGATAAACTGGTGAATTTTATCACTGTTCGCGAAATCATTTATTATGGCGAAGACTTTAATGTGGCTCCCCTCGATTTCGAACGACCTGTGTATGTGGATGAAAATGTAAAAGCAAAAATAAAATCTACCGACTTAACGGTGAACCAAGCACAATGGCTAGCAGAAGCAGGTCATGTTAACGAACCTTTTTCCATCATCCGCTACTATGCCATCAAAAACAATGAAGTACCATCGCAGGATTCCTATGTCAACATGGATATAGAAGCCAATTTTTTGATGCGAGAATTGATAGCTGGTTTGGATGCAAGGGTGCTTTATTCAATCAAACAAGAAAATAGAGATAGAAATCATAATCTGATACGATATACCTTAGGATTCCCTAACGATGCCTATTTGCTCCATGCCATGCAAATATCGTCACGCGATAGCGATGAATACCATGTACCTGAATTTATGAAAGAGGACAATGACGAACCTTATTATGTCTACCTCAGCCAATTCACATTATACCTTCCGAGCGATGCTTCGGGCAGGCGCGACAGCGAATTTGAAGAAAAGCTTAACGAGTATATTGATAAATGCACACTGAAGAAAATAGAGGAAGAAGAAAAGCCTGTGATATACATGATAGAGGTTAATAATAATGGTTTTCATTTGCAAGAACATTCGGTAGATGACAACTTTGAAATTAAAAACCTCGACATCCATTATGGCTTTGGTTTCGAAAAATTCCACAACGACCTGATGAATCGTTTTAAACATGAAACCAAAGGCTTAGTACTATTTCATGGTGAACCCGGTACAGGTAAAACTTATTACATAAGACATTTACTACGAAAGATGCCTGCCAATAATAAAATTGTAATCTACATGCCTCCTAATTTAGTTGACCATTTGGTAGAGCCAAGTTTTATGACTTTCCTTTCGGGCGAAATTGCTGAACATTCATCAGACGGCAATTTTTGCGTACTGCTGATTGAAGATGCAGAACCATTGTTGGCTCAGCGCGATTCGGGCTCGAGGATTCAAGGAATTACCAATTTACTGAACATGACGGATGGATTACTAAACGATATGCTCAACCTTCAGATTGTATGTACCTTCAACGTTCATCTGAAAAAACTCGATAAAGCACTATTGCGCCCAGGAAGGTTGATAGCACGCAAAGAATTTAAAGCGATGAATGCGCTTGATGCCAACCGCCTTGCAAATCAACTCGGCATTAAACATCATTTTACTTCAAAGGCTACTCTTAGTGAAGTATATTCAATGCTGAAAGATAAAAACACATTGATACATGATGTTCCGGAGGAGGAAGAGTAATTGAGTTGCGAAATTTGAATAGTATAGGCCGTATGTTAAAAAGAAACTATAATTGAGTATGAATATAAAAACGAAATTACTTGTTGTATTTATTTGTATTAATAGTATTATGCTAGCCCAAACACCATCTTGGGTATGGGCTCGGATGCCACATGGTGTTGGCAATGATATTGGTAACAGTATTGCTAGTGATGCTAGTGGGAATATTTATGTAACAGGTCAATTTGTTAGTGATACTATTAAATTTGGAGCTTACACCTTGGTCAATCATAATCGTTCAAATACATACACTGATATTTTTGTAGCAAAATATAATTCATCAGGAAATGTAATTTGGGCAAGAAACTTTGGAGGATATTATGACGATGCTGGAAAGAGTATAGCATTGGATGCATCAGGTAATATATATCTTACCGGTAATTACAATAGTGGCTCCATTGCTTTTGATACTGCCGTTTTAACTCGTCAAGATACCAATTCGACCTATAATAATGTATTTATTACTAAGCTTAATAATTCAGGAAATGTGATATGGGCAAAATCGGCTGGAGGTGGTTATGGTGATGATGTGGCCAATAGCATTGCGGTAAATGCATCGGGAGAAAGTTATATTACTGGCAAATACCAAAGTGCAGTTATTAATTTCGGGACTATAATGTTAACAAATCCAGGATTTTCTTCTTCGTTTTTTATTGCTCAATACGATAACACAGGAAATGAAATATGGGCAAATGGCAGTTCTGCATCGAGCAGTGTTGGTAATGCACTTACAATAGACGGGAATGGAAATTTATATGTGGCAGGCACATTCAATAATGACACCGTATCATTTGGAACAACCACACTAACGAATCATTATGTAAACTATCAGGATGTGTTTTTATTCAAATATAGTTCCGCACACAATCCTATTTGGGCAAGGAGTGCAGGAGGGAGTATTGATGACTATGCCACCGCAATAATTACAGATGCTAATCAAAATATTTACCTCACAGGTAGTTTTCAAAATAAATTTTACATCAGTACAGATTCATTAATGGGAGGAAATTCGGGATGGAATGACATCTATCTTGCTAAGTATACTAGCTCGGGTAATTTAGCATGGGTAAAAGGTATTACTGGCGATAATTATGATAACACCTATGGAATTACTTGTGATATATTCAGCTATGTGTACATTACAGGAACTTTTGCGAGCTCTTATATTACTTTTGGGGGCACCACATTTAATAATACAAATGGCTATGGTCGAGAATTTTTTGTGACTAAATATGATACCTTAGGACAAGCTCATTGGGCAGCCAGAGCAAGCGGCACAGGTGATGATTGGGGCAGTGGTGTTACTGTTTCAGGAACTTCGGTTTATGTTATAGGTAATACCAATAATTGGCCTTCTATTGCATTTGGAACAGACACTACCATTATTTCTAATGGAAATTTGGATGGATTTTATCTTGCTAAATTAGACGTAATAACAGGAGAATTTGAAAATAAAAATGCTGACCAATCTACTTTTTCCGTCTATCCAAATCCTGCTTCAGGAATTGTTACAATAAAATGTAAGATAGATAAAATAGTAGCTATAAATGTTATGGATGTGCTTGGGAATATTGTTGATCAAAAGTGGCATTTTGAAAATGACAATTATCAAATAGATTTGAGTCATTTAGCAAAAGGGATATATTTTATTGAGGTAATTTCAACAAACACTAAATTTGAGACTAAGAAAATAATAATTCATTAGGATAAAATATAAAACAAATATATTCACTCCCATCGCTCGTCTGTGTTTGTTGCGAGGTCGGTTGAGCGATGCGTTTGAAATGCAAATAAACACGGCAAAATTAATTTCGCCATCTTGTGTTGCTAGTGCCAAGTATTAGGAGGTGTCTGCTATCCAAAGAATTTAAATAATAATTGTAAATTGGTAAAAGAATCATGGTGGATAGTGTGCGCTTATAAAGGCCGCTATTCATCCTCTTTTCGCTATTGCATATTGACGGTTAACAATTGCATATTCAACCAATCCCTTGCATTTGCTATTGGTGATTGGTAAAGAAAGCACAGCCTAAACTTTTCCATTACCTACAAATCATTATTTTTTTGGAAACAATGGCATAATTGTTTTGTATTTGTAGAAAATAAATTCCCTCGGCTAAGGCTTTCAGGTCTATTGTTTCTTCGGCTTGTTTCGAAACTATGCTTTTCAATATTCTACCTATATTATCGAATAGTTTATAATTTATTTCTTGCATCGAATTATTGTTGTAATACACATTTATTTTATCATCAGCAGGATTGGGAAATACCTTGAGGATTGTTTGTGCCTCAATTGGTTGCCATACCTCTGTAATCATGTACGAAGCCGTATCGCCTGTGCAAGCATAATCATCGTAAATAGAAGGGCTGTAATTGCTGGCATTGAGCCAACCATAAATCGTATCGGTGGTTGTAAAGAATTTTAACCCAACATAAACTTTTGAAGTAGCCCCCACCCACATAGTATTGTTCATGCCAACCGTAGGAATATTCATAAAAAATGAATGAAACGATTTACCAACGGTATCGGTAAATACAAAGTGCCGCTGAAAATGAGCAATGGAATCGTTAGGAAATCCCCATTGATCGGTGTACGAAACCCAAACCGAATCGGGAATGACGATGCCTGCGTCCGAAATAACTAATCCCGAATCGATAGGCAAAGCACGAGCAAAGATGGTATTGGTACCGAAAGTAAAGTAATTGAATGTATCAGCCATCACCATGTTATGTCCATAAGGATATATATTATGAATACCAAATGACGCTCCATTAAGGCCCGAATGATAAACTTCTAAGCGATAATCGTTTATCATATCTCCATTTATATCGAGGTCGTAATACATAGGACCACAGGTTTCGCTTCCTGCTCCAGGATAACATTCGAACGAAAGATTAGGTATCAAATCTGAATACCTTACATTGGTTTTCTGCCCTGCAATGATTTGATGAGATTGTGCAAATATCGTAGTCTCGAACACGAATAGTAAAATAAGTAGTAGCTTTGTTTTAAGTTTCATTTTCGGTTTAGATTTAGAAAGAATGCTCAAATATATTGAATTTTTTTATGAATGACTTGATCACTTTTATTAAAGCACTTCTTTCGTTTCAATTGTAAAATAGGGTATTCTCAAACATGGATAGCACTTAAACAAAATCTCATTTATTCCTAAATGATGCATTTAATTTCGGGTAGGATTTGACTGATAACAAACAATTGGAATTCTAATGGTCGTATAAAATCACATCAGGTTAAGAAAAAAAGTATAGGTTGATAAAATACTTCAAAAGAAATATTAATTTTACCCCTGATTAAAAATTAATATCAAACCAAAAACTCAAACAATGAATATTTTAGTCATCTTATTACTCCTTTTGGCAGGCATCATCGCTTTGCTATTGATTGTTGCAATCTATACGCGAAAGGATTATATAATTAATCGCGAAATTGTTATCGATGCACCACTGCACAATGTCTTCGATTATTTAAAACATCTAAAAAATCAAGATGAATTCAATAAGTGGGTAATGGTTGATCCAGAGATGAAAAGAGAATTTAAAGGAACTGATGGCACCGTAGGATTCATCTACGGATGGAATGGAAATAAAAAAGTAGGTGAAGGCGAACAGGAAATAAAATCTATTGTTGAGGGCAAAAAAATTGAAACTGAAATACGTTTCGTAAGACCTATGTCTTCAATAGCCTATTCCGACTTATTAACAGAACCCTTGTCGGACAATAAAACTAAAGTAAAATGGAGAAATTCTGGCAAAATGATCTTTCCAATGAACTTGATGGTAAGAATGATTGAAAGAATGCTAAGTAAGGACATGGACATTAGCCTAATAAATTTGAAAAACATACTTGAGAAATAATCTCCGTTATATTTGAGTTGGTTCTTCTCTTCATTTTGCAAAAAAAAAATTGAACATAAATTGTTTTTTACTTGTTGCTTCGGAAGTATTTTATTTTTCTTTTTTCAAATTTGCTTTTGCCAGTTTCAACAATTCTTCTTCTTTCTCACTGATAGGCGGAAAACAAGGATTCATTTCTCTTAATTTTTCTAATATTATTCTTCCTAATAGCAAATGAGTATTGAGTTTATCATCAGCCGGAATAATATACCAAGGTGCTATTTTGGTACTCGTATGTTTCAAAGCTTCTTCGTAAACCGATTGATAATCATCCCAAAATTTACGTTCCTCAATATCGTTTGATGAAAATTTCCAGTGTTTTTCTTTGTTTTCTATACGTTCCAAAAATCGGTTACATTGTTCTTCTTTAGACAGGTGTAGAAAAAATTTCAATATATGAGTACCATTCTCTACCGTGCTTTTTTCGAAATGATTGATTTGTTTATACCGATTGTGCCAAAACTTTTTATCAATTTTTTTGATGCTATTAATATCAGGCAACCTTTCGGCTAAAATTATTTCGGGATGTACTTTTGAAATTAACACATTCTCGTAATGCGAACGATTGAAAATAGTTATTTGTCCGTGTTCGGGCAATTTCTGAGCGTGGCGCCACAAATAATCGTGACTCAACTCCAAATCGGATGGATGTTTAAAACTATAAACCCACACTCCTTGAGGATTCACTCCTCGCATGATGTGTTTAATAGTACCATCCTTACCTGCGCTATCCATACCTTGAAGAATAATCAATAACGATTCACGGTTTTGTGCGAATAACTTATTTTGAAGTTTCGCTATCTCGTCAATATCGTTTAACAACGCTTGTTTTAAGTGCTTTTCATCAGGTAGTTTTTCATCTGCTTTGGTACTTATTTTTGAAAGTTTAATATCTGTACCTTGACGAACCTTGCATTTTTTCCAATTCATAGTGCGTGATGTTTAATAGGTGTTGACTTATTTAATTTATAGTTGTGCGTGCAGTGTCCTTTTCACAAGGGTATAAAAGTCGATAACATTCGCCACTTGACTCTTATATAATTCTTGTTAAAGCTTACATCTTGCGCATTCATAGCGAAAGAAGGAAAAGTTATTTGGAAAGGCAACAGCGAATTGTTAATAGGCATTAGCCATCAGGCAATCGCGTACAAGGTAATGGTTAATTAAGGATTTTTCACCAACGGTTGGGATGGTTCCTAAAGTATTAGGACAATTAAAGAGCCACGTAGAGACAATAAATTCGCCAACAAGTCCAAAAAAAGCTGAATCCTTCGTAACATGAAGCCAGATTCCGCCAACATAACTACGAAGAAAATGTATCAATAATGTTTATGTTGAGACCGAAACACTTCTGTTACTCCTCAAATTATAATTGAAATCAACTTATTATTTTGCTTTATATTTGCATGCTTCTGCGTTTACCAAAGAAGAAAACAATATGCAAGAAGCTGAGCTAAACACAATACAGAAAAACATGGTAAAGAATAGGAAGGTGTTATTCGAGAAAACCTTGTCGTTTAGATGGACCGATTTAGATCCTAATTTCCATCTGCGACACAGTGTGTATTACGATTTTGGAACCCAACAGCGAATAGAAATATTAGAGCAACTTGGCCTCACGCTAAAATTAATGCAAGAACAAAATTTCGGACCGGTCATCTTCAGAGAGGAATGTGTATTTAAACGCGAAATACGTTTTGCCGACACCATTCGTATTCGTGCCAAGATAACCAAGATGAAACCCGATGCTTCGAGATGGACATTTCAACATGAATTTTTGAATGCTGATAATAAAATATGTGCCATACTAACCTTAGAGGGAGCCTGGTTCGATACCAAGTTGCGCAAAATAGCGGTGCCTACTCCTACTATTGCCGTAGATATTTTAAAACACTTCCCAAAATCTGACGACTTTTCGCCATTCTAATCTTTCACATTTTCTGCTTAAGCTAAACTCAACCAAAACCATGATTCACCTAAAAAAGCTTTCTCTATTATTCCTGTTTTTTATATTTTGTTTTGCTGGTATTTCGCAAACCGATAGCAAAGAACAAACGATTCCGCTTCTCTCGAAAAAAAATTTGATTGGATGATTCATAATAAAATGGATTCGTTGAGTTTAATGCTCGACAATCGCGTAAAGTATATTCATTCGAATGGTTGGACTCAAACCAAAGACGAGATGGTAAATGATTTTAAAACTGGAAAACTAATGCTTTCTGAAGTAGATATTCACGAGAGTTCTGCTCGAATAATTGACCATACGGCCATAGTGAATTACAAAGGAAAGTTTACTGGAAGCATGAATGCAACCGCCTTTTCGCTCGAATTATATTATACAGAAGTGTACGTGCAAGAGCTTGATAAATGGATGTTGGTTGCCCGTCATGCCTCTAAGTTACTATAGCATTCGAAGTTGGCCTAATGGATAAGTTGAAATTTACAATTTGTAGATAAGATAAACTTATTGCTTTTTTGAATTCGTTTTAGTTTTATTTAAATACTTTTGTCTCGAAATTTAAGGAATAAATGAAGTCCAAAGATAAAATTATAGAACATAAAATTTCTGACATTTCGGATTCAATTAAGCAAGGAAAGCCTTTCCGAAACATAAGCCAGAAAACCGCCATTAATATTATTTTCACAGGTCGTTGGCTTTTTAATCTTCATAACGAATTGTTCAAAACATTCGGACTCACTGCGCAACAATACAATATTTTGCGGATTTTAAAAGGGCAATACCCCAGAGCAGCAACTGTAAAACTATTGAAAGAACGCATGCTCGATAAAATGTCTGATGTTTCGCGCATTGTAGAAAATTTAAGAATAAAAGGATATGTAAGTAGAGAACTCAACACTTACGATAGACGAGAAGTGAAGGTCCTTATTACTCAGAAAGGTTTGGACATTTTAATTTATATTGAAGAAAAAGGTAGTGACACCATGGACGACTTTTTATCTAACTTAGCTCCAGATGAGGCAGAGCAATTAAACGCACTACTCGACAAAGCCCGAAGTTCTTTTGAATAGGATATTTCTATTTTAATCATCCTTTAATTTTTTTTGATTTGAATAACTTATGCCTTTGGTGTTATCACTAGTCTAATACCTTCAACTATTATAAAAATATTTTCATTTTATGACTTTTGTCATTTTTTTACAAGTTTAATGTCTGTTACTTTGTGTCATTAAATGTTGTAACATTAATTCGTATAACACTCGCTTTACTCCTAGTGTTATAGTTTAAACCTTCATTTAATCGAAGAATTACTCCTTTCTGGTTTGCAATTACTCCTTGCATTATTATTTTGCTATTAAAATTAATAAATAAAATAATTATGGACAACACAAACGAACACGAATCGAAAGGTTCAAAAGAAACGGACAGGCGCAAATTTTTAAAATTTGGGTTTCTAGCAGCTGGACTTACAGTGGTTGGTGGAGGTATTGAAAAAGTACTTTCGACTGAAAAAACAGAAAATCCTGATACTACTGTATTCACAAGAGACGGAAAAGTATTTAAAGCCGACCTTAATTGTCTGCACGAATATGTAGTGCCACCAGTAACAAACGAGGAAGCTAGAAAAGGTATAGCTGGGAAAAAATTCGTGATGGTATTTGATCTTGCAAAATGCGATGGATGCAAGAAATGTACTGAGTCGTGCCAAGCGATGCACTTCACCGAACCAGATCGTGAGTGGATTAAGGTTTTCAAAATGAAAGATGCAGAAACTACAGCTGCTTACTTTATGCCAAAACCTTGTTTTCATTGTGATAATCCTCCATGTACCAAAGTTTGTCCTGTTGGAGCCACTTTTAAACGACAAGATGGCATTGTATTAATCGATGATGACCGCTGTATAGGCTGTCGTTCGTGCATGGCAGCTTGCCCTTATTCAACTAGATTTTTTAATTGGTCCGAACCGATGCAACCCGAAGCAGTTGCTCATGTTAAATATTCTCCCGAACATGGCTTTCCTCGCCAAAGAGGCACAACAGAAAAATGTGACTTCTGCCCTCACATGATACGCGATGGCAAAATGCCAGCCTGTGTTTCAGGATGTCCTATGAATGCCATCTATTTTGGTGATCAAAATGAAGATGCTGTTACCAATTCGGCTGGAGCTACACTTAAGTTTTCACAATTGCTCGAGGACAATAGTGCGTATAGATTTATGGAAGAACTTGGTACTGAACCTCGTGTATATTATTTACCTCCTAAAAACAGAAAATATCCAAAACCTGATCTCGATGCCAATGGCAAAGAAATTAAATCCGATGAGAAAAAGCAGGATGCAAGTAAGGGTATGATTATGTAATGTGTATTAAAAGTAAATAGTGTTAATCAGAAAATTTAAATAAATATGGAAAAGACAAAATATCCAGACAGCAATATACCTGCAGAACTTTCGGAAGAAGTAATTAGACAAGACAGTATGCGCCCTACGCAGAAATGGGGACTCAGCACAAAAATATGGCTTGCATTTTTATTCTCAGTTGCAGGCTGGGGATTATTCGCTTATATTCATCAATTGCGCGGTGGGTTGGGAGTTACTGCAATGCGTAATTATGTTTCATGGGGATTATATATCTCCACATTTGTATTCTTTATAGGCATTAGTCACTCAGGCACACTTGTTTCAGCTATTCTTAGAATAACCAAGCAGGACTGGCGAATGCCGATTACAAGGATTGCCGAATTGATGACATTTGTGTCGTTATGTTTTGGGGGCATTATGCCCATCATCGATCTTGGTCATCCTGAACGTATCGGTAATCTCGTAATTTTCGGAAGGGTACAGTCTCCTTTGATGTGGGATGTGATGTCAATAATAACCTACTTTGTAGGAAGTACAGTATTTCTGTGGCTGCCCATGATACCTGATATGGCCTTGATGCGCGACCGATTAACAGATACTACCAAACGATTTGATAAATTTAGAAAGTGGCTCTACACCAAATTGGCAATAGGATGGACAGGTAGTAAAACACAATGGAAAAAATTAGAATTAGTAATGACAATAATGACTATAGTTATTATCCCCGTTGCTGTTTCGGTACATACTGTTGTTAGTTATATTTTCGCCATGACACTGCGACCAGGGTGGAATAGTACTATATTCGGGCCATACTTCGTAGCAGGCGCATTGTACAGTGGATCAGCAATAGTCATCCTTGCTATGGTCATTTTCCGTAAACTTTATCATCTTGAAAAATACATTACCTACAGACATTTTGATTTGATGGGGCGTGTAGTGCTTGCACTTACACTCATCTATGCTTATCTGAACTTAAATGAATATTGGATTCCAGGGTATAAAATGGCAACTGCAGAAGGACATCTTTTGCATGATTTATTTAGTGGTAGTTACTCATTTGAGTTTTGGTTATGCCAGTTCGGAACGGTATTACTTCCTATAATAATAATGTGTTTTCCTAAAGGACGAACCCCTGGGTCACTTGCCTTTGTATGTACTTTGATTGCAATTGGAGCTTGGGTAAAACGCTATTTAATAGTAGTGCCTACTCTACTTCATCCATTTTTACCAATTCAAGATGTGCCTAGCTCTTGGTCGCAATACTTCCCTAATTGGGTAGAGTGGTCAGTTGTGATGGCTGCTCTTTCAGGGATGTTAATCATTGTAACACTTTATGCTAAATTTTTCCCAATGATGTCGATGTGGGAAGTGGTACATGGTGCAAAAGTAGAAGAGAGCAAACGTGTGGCAGCTGAAATGGTGAAACATGAAGAAGTAGAAACACATAACCCTGAAATAGCAAAAGCAACAGTATGAAAACACTAAAAATAAATTTAGATATGAGCAGTTATTCAAGAGTAATTATCGCATGTGCTACACTATTTATAATGGTTTCGTTTGCACAAGCTCAAAAGTCGGAAAGCAGTATTCAGTTATCTTTTTCTAAGAAAACTGATAATTCAAGAATTGTAAGTGCTTTGGTGATGGCAAAAAACAAAGCTGGCAAATTTCTTCCAGCTCAAAATGCACATGTAAATTTTTACATTAAGAAAGATAAAGAACAAGTTCTTATCACCAAAACCAACACAAATGGAGCTGGTAAGACGAGTGCAAATCTTCCTAAGGAATTGGCAATGGATGATGATCGTTATTTTACGGTGACAGTGAAAGTAGAAAATGATGAAATACTTGAAGATGCCGAAGAAGAATTGCATTTGAAAGATATTCATGTAACGTTAAATCTTAATCCTACTGACACGTCAAGAACAGCAACGGCAGTGGTTACAGAAACAGCATCAGATGGAACCGAGAAACCTATTAAAGATATAGCAATTAACTTCTATGTTCAGCGTTTATTTGGAGTAATGCCTGCCGCTGAGGAACATTCAGTAAGTACCAATGAGAAAGGAGAAGCTTCGTTTGTATATCCCAAAGGAATTCCTGGTGATACTTTAGGGAAAATAACTGCGGTAGCCATGATAGAGGATAACGATACTTACGGAACAGTAGAAGCTAAAAACGAATGCGCTTGGGGTAAACCATTACTGCTTGATAAAGACCCTTTCCCTCGTGCACTATGGGGTGCGCATGCTAAGTGGCCAATGATCATACTCCTTTGCTGCCTTTACGGTGGGGTATGGTTTTGTTATTTCTTTATGTTCTATCAATTACGAAAAATAAAAAAAGAAGGTGAATCAGAATTATTAATTAAAAACTAAATACAATGAATCAAAAAATCAACAACAAAAAAATGAATTCTAGAATTTCTATGAAGTATGTACTTGCAGGAGCTGTAGTCCTTTGCTTTGCATTTATACCCGTACAAAAGGACAAATGGACAGCGCCACCAGATGCTGATAAGAAAACCAATCCTATTCCAGCAAACGAACAATCATTAGCCGCAGGAAAAGCAATTTACACCAAAAACTGTAACGACTGTCACGGTAAAAAAGGTAAAGGCGATGGTCCGAAAAGTGGTGATTTAGAAAAAAGTCCTAGAGATTTTACCAAAGAAGATTTTCAGAAACAAACGGATGGTTCGATATTCTGGAAACTATCAGAAGGAAGAAAACCAATGCCCTCGTTTAAGAAAGACTTGTCTGAGGATCAACGTTGGCAAGTGATTAACTATGTACGCACCTTGGGTGTAAAGAAATAACCAATCAAAAACATCAACAAAATCAATAATTAATACTTTAACTTAAAACGTATCTCAAATGAAAAAAATTAAACTATTATTCGTTGCGCTTATCTTTAGTTCGGTTTACACCAGCTTTGCACAAGACTCTACTCAAGTAGAAAAAAATATGAGACTAGCTTCCATCATTCCGGGTAATACCCGAATGGTGCTTACAGGTGTTGGCTGGTTCGGGTTTCAATATCACCTTAACAATCCAACAAACGACAAAACACGACCATCCAATTCGTTCAACGATTTTGGATTTAGTCCAATGTTTCTTTACAAACTTTCCGACAAGTTCTTTTTCGAAAGTGAAATAGAAATTATGAATGACGGTACGGCTGACAATGGTGCTGCTTTCGACTTGGAGTATGCCAAACTATCGTACCGATTGAATAAGTACATGACCATTGGTGCTGGTAAAATGCTTACCCCTTTTGGTGCTTACAACGAACGTTGGGAAGCCAATCATATCGAACGTTTCCCGAATGCTCCTCTTCGTCCTGATGATGGAGTATTGCCTGACGACACTCACATGTTTTGGGGTGCTGTGATGGGTATCGACCTTCGTGGTGGTATACCAATGGGTAGTGCTAAATTTAATTATGCATTGTATGTATCCAATGGTCCGAAACTGAACTTAGACCCTACAATGGCTGGTATGATACAATACGAAAACTGGAACGACAACAACAGCAACAAAGAAGTAGGAGGAAGAATAGGAATATTACCTTTTGCCAATTCATCTTTAGAATTAGGAATTTCGGGAAAACGAGGAATTGCAGGCAATGAAGGCGACTCGATATACAAAAAGATAGGAGCTACTGCTTTTGCTGTCGATTTATCGTTCGTAAAAAGCATCGAAGCTATTAAATCTACCATCAATTTCCGCGGACAATACACTTCAATGACTGTTGATCAAGCTAAATACTATGCAGCACCCGATTCGACTGGCCATGCTGCCGAATTACCAGCTTTCGACAATACTACTTCTTCTTATTTCGCTCAAGTTACTTTCCGACCAAGCATGGTGGCCAACAAGTTTTTGAAAAGAACAGAATTAATGTTTAGATATGCCGATGTGAAAGCTCCTAAGGATGCTGTTTGGGGACCAAAAGATAAGAATGGAGTTGGTGGCGATGTTACCCGGATGGACATCGGTCTTGCTTATTGGATTACATGGCGCACAGGTTTGAGATTTGCTTATGAAGTAAGTACCCTTCCTGACGGAACACAACAAAAAGAATTCCTTGCCCGTTTTGCAATTGGATTGTAATCGTTACTCATATATATAACAACATTTTAAAATTATAACAAAATGAAAAATATAAAAAGAATATTTTCGGTGATTGTTTTAGTAGCCATGGCTTCGATAGTTATCAATGGTTGTGCCACTTCTCAATCGGTAGCATCTAAAACAGGTTCGCAACTATGGGGCGAAAACTGTGTGAGATGCCACAATGCCCCTTCTCCTTCCGACTATAGCGGAGTGCAATGGGAAACCATAGGGATGCACATGAAATTGCGTGCCAACTTTACCGAAGAGGAAACCAAAAAGATGGTTGCCTTTTTGCAAAGCGGCAATTAATGAAAACAGCCCTGCGAGGTTTTGTATTGCTTCGCAGGGCTTTTTTCTGATTCGAAAGTGGAGGGTTTGATGAGCATTGAATCATTAAGTTTATGCAATTTCTTGCTTTTTTGATTAAGGTGTTTTTTTAGTCTTTTTGTTCTACAATTTGTTTTAGTGATTTTTACAAATTGATAACCAACCGACAAAAAATAATTTCCCGACATCATCATAAAAAAAATAAACTGAATTTAGTCAGCATACAATTATTCAATAATCTTCAAGCTCTCTACCTTTCAAAAGTTCAATTGTTCTAGTATTCGCTTGTTCTATTATTCAATTATTCAATTATTCAAACAACCAACAACTAACAACCAAATAGGGGCAGGTAGTTCGTCACACTTCGGTTTCTTTCGTCCTGCTTTCCGTTTCAATCTTTTTCTTTGCCCGAAAAGGTCAACGAAAAAGGATTTCCACTTCAATCAGGTGCAGTTAGTCAGCGCATCCCCCGTTGGGCGTAGCGTCCCGCTACGTCCAGTTTAACAAGGCGTCTCGCCTTAAACAAATAAAAAAAGTCCCCGACCGTGAACTTCCAGTTCCCGACCGCGTACTTCCATTCCCTTACCGCGTACTTCCATTTCCTGACCGTGAACTTCCATTTCCTGACCGCGTACTTCCATTCCCTAACCGCGTACTTCCATTCCCTTTCCGCTTCCGAATTATTTCATACGACATATAATCAGCACTTTAACTTTTTGACACCTTGACACCCTTGGTTGCGAAAAACCGACCTGAAACAGACAAAAACACCCGAAAAACAAAAAAAGCCCCCCAAATTGCTTGCACATTAAAATCAGAAACCAATGATAAGCAGTTTATAATGAGTCTTTAAATCTTATACAAAAAGAAAGCCAAGAATAATCGTTAACCTTGGCTTTTTCTATTGAATGATGTTTGGTGAGTAAGCTACCTCCTCAGAATTGTGGGCTGAGGCTACAAAATGGTGAGCCGTGGCTACAAAATGGTGAGCTATGGCAGCAAACCTGTGAGCTTAGGCTATAAAACGCTATGTCCGAATTGGAATACGGAGTGACCATAAAGAAAAGAGTCGGTTTTGTATCAAATTTTAACCCAAATCAGGCTCATCAATTAGAATTTCCACAAATCCACGAGCTGTTTTTCGAACCTTGCTTTAGGCAAAAAGTTCCATTCTAGTTCAGCATTCATAGGCACCGGGGTGTCTAAACTTGCCGAACGCACCACTGGAGCATCGAGGTTTTGGAAACAATGTTCGTTTACAATGGTTGCCAACTCCCCTCCTATTCCTCCTGTTAAGGTGTCTTCGTGCAAAACAATGGCTTTGCCAGTTTTGTTTACCGATTGGATAATGGCTTCTTTATCCAGCGGCACTAGTGTTCTTAGGTCGATGATGTCGGCACTTATTTCAGGATGTTGATTGGTTATTTCGATGGCCCAATGCACCCCCATTCCGTAAGTCACAATGGTGATATCGGTTCCTTGTTTCACCAATCGGGCTTGCCCAAAAGGGATGGTGTAATAGTCGTCTGCCACCTCTTCGTTGGTGCTTCTATAGAGTGCTTTGTGTTCGAAAAAAAGAACAGGATTAGGGTCTTCGAAAGCCGTCAGGAGTAAACCTTTGGCATCGCTCGCAAAAGCAGGATAGGCTATTTTGAGTCCGGGAGTATGAAAAAACCAAGCTTCGTTGCTTTGCGAATGAAAAGGACCAGCTGCCACCCCAGCTCCTGTAGGCATTCGCACCACCACATCGGCATTTTGTCCCCATCGGTAATGGCTCTTTGCAAGGTTATTTATTATTTGGTTGAATCCTTCGGTAACAAAATCGGCAAACTGCATCTCCACCATGGCTTTCATTCCATTGATAGAAAGTCCGAAGCCCGAACCCAAGATAGCTGCTTCGCAAAGAGGAGTGTTGCGTACTCGTTTCTTGCCAAACTCGGCCACAAAGCCTTCGGTAACTTTAAACACACCACCATAATCGGCAATGTCTTGTCCCATCAACACAAGGTTTTCGTGTTTTCGCATGGCCAATCGCAAACCATCCGAAATAGCATCTACAAAACGTTTATCGGTAGTAAGCCCTTGCGGTTTGGTTTCGTTTAGTCGAAAAGGCATATAGATGTCTTCCAATTCCTGCGCTGTATTGGGCGGAGGCAATTCTTCGGAATATGCAAATTCCAGGGCGTGTTCTATCTCTTCTTTTATTTCGTTGCGATAAGTGGCAATCATGTTTTCGTCAATCACTCCTTCTTGTAACAAGTAATTTTCGAAATTTTTTAATGGGTCTTTTCTGCCCCACATCTCCACCAGTTCTTTGGGTACATATTTGGTCCCCGATGCTTCCTCGTGTCCACGCATTCTAAAGGTCATGAGTTCGAGTAAAACTGGTCGAGGGTTTTTGCGGATGGATTCGGCCAAGCGTTTCACGGTGTCATACACTTCGAGCACATTGTTTCCGTCCACTTGCACTGCTTCCATACCATAGCCAATGCCTTTATCGATAAACTGTTTGAAACGATATTGTTCGCTACTCGGTGTGCTTAGTCCATAACCATTGTTTTCGATAGCAAATATCACAGGCAAATCCCACACAGCAGCCACATTCAACGATTCGTGAAAATCCCCTTGACTTGCTCCCCCATCGCCCGAATAGACCAAGGTCACTTTGTTGTTTTCTTTCAAAGCATTAGCCAAGGCAATGCCATCGGCCACTCCAAGCTGAGGACCAAGATGCGAAATCATGCCTACAATATGGTATTGCTGCGTTCCGAAATGAAACGAACGGTCGCGCCCTTTGGTGAAACCGCTTGGTTTGCCCTGAAACTGGCAGAACAATCTGTTGAGAGGTACTTCGCGTGTAGTGAACACACCAAGGTTGCGGTGCATAGGCAATATGTATTCATCTTTGTCGAGTGCCATAGCAGCTCCTACCGAGCCTGCCTCCTGCCCTATTCCACTAAACCATTTTGAAATACGTCCTTGACGAAGCAGTACCAACATTTTTTCCTCTATCATTCGGGGTTTTAATATTCCCTTGAAGAGTTTTATTAGCTTTTCATCATTATACTTTTTTCTATCGTAACGGATAGGAGTTTCGCCTGTTATCATTTTTGGTTTTAGATATTTGGTAGTTGCAGGCGCAAAATTATTAAAATTTGCCGTTGCATTGACGTAATATTTTTATGTACTTTTGATGAGAATAAAACACCAATAAAAAAAGAAAACTCAAGATGATTCAGGAAATAATAATGTACGTCATTCTTGCTATAGCCACTGCTTATGTAGTGTTTCGAATTTATCAGAGTGTTAAGAAAAAAAGCGCTTGCGAAAAATGTGCCTTAATGGACGCAGCAAAAGAAGCCAAAAAGAAATAATGCTGGTGGTTACCACACTCCAAAATTGTCTTTAATCATCGCCTTTCCCCACGGTCGCTTACCAAAATCTTTTTCTAGTTTCGCTTTGAGTTCTTTTGACGAGAATATTTTATTTTTTCCTTTCTTTGGTAATAATACATTCACATCAGGCTTGGTAATTTCAACGCTCTTCGCAAAATAAATCACCCCACCATCTTCGCTAGCCAAACCTAATATAGCTCCTGGCAAGCCATGAAAACTTTCGGGTCCCACATTCGTAATTATTTCATCGCAATACCATGCGTATATCCTAGTAGTATCATTGGCTTGCCAAACTGCTTTTCGGCAATTGTATCCACTTATTACTCGTTTGCTATCCGTTATTTTCCATTTGCGTTTCACCAACGTATCTTCGATGTAAACCTCTTCCCCCCATATTGGTTTTATAGTGAATCGATAGTTTCTATTGAAATTTTGATAAACAGTATTCTTGCTTGTTGCCCAACTCATCCGCTCTTTCAAATCACTTTCTTGAATTTTGAATAGCGATAATGAATCATTAAAATACAATTCGAACATATCTACCTTATTCTTGTCCTCGGGTTGCAACCAGTCTTGCACATTATCCCATTTGAATTTTTTATACAAGTTTGTTCTTCTTTCGTACACAATCTTACCCGATGTAATTTGAGCAAATCCATTGAGGCTAAGCATTACCAACAAACAGCAAACAACTAGTTTTTTACATATCGTTCTCATCATACTTGGTTTTAGTGCTGTTGAACTTATACGTTAGTTTCAATAAAAAATATCTACTGATGATATTGGTCTTGGTGTCGGTAATCACATTATCTTGAATGTTTCTTCCTGTGCTTATGTTTTGGTTCAAGATATCATTTCCAGAAAAGGTAAGAATAAAATTTTCATTCTTCAAGAAAGCTTTGCTAATGCTAGCATTCCAGAGAAAATAATTGATATTGTAACCAACTGCTCGTTGACTATTGATACGATAAGAGGCATCGGTTTCTATTAAAAACTTGAATGGTAGTTTTAAATTCAATGAAGCATCAAACTGTTGCTCGGAATACGATTTGCTTGAAGTGGTTGTTAATGTTGATGAAGGTAAACTATAATCGTAGTTGTACGACACCGAAAACGAAAGTGTGTCTAATACAATCTCAACTCCCATTCCTACATTTGGATTGAAGTTGGTTGTTACATTCTTTTGATTATTGATATAACCGGTATAGCTATTGTAATTGAAATTGGCATTGGGTTGAAGGTTTAGTTTTTTGTTGAAAAAAGGAATTCCTCCACCCACATAAGCACCTGAATTAAAATTACCATTCACATTCACTGTTTGGGTCATGGTTCTTCCGAGACTATCGTAAACAATCGAATTAGCAAATGCATCATTCATGGAATTGAAGTGCGCACTAAACCACATGTACTTTCCACTAATTGGTTTATAGGTGTTGTACTGCAATGTAAACCCATGAGTAAATGTTGGTAGTAAATATGGGTTTCCCAATCGAACTTGATTTGGATTCGAATTATCAGGAATAGGTTGAAGTTGATTTAATGAAGGTTGTGTAGAACTTGTAGTGTACTTAAAGTTCATACGCGAGTTCTGACTAAACTTATATGCATAACTTAAAAAAGGCAGCACATTATTCACCGATTGGTGAATATTATTTTGTGTGATTATATTAGAATTGGTAATTTCTACATTGCGTAGTCGAGTTCCAAAATTAAATGATATTTTTTTTGTTTCGAAAATAAACTTCAAACCAATTCGATCGGTAATCTTGATGTTCTCAAAACTGTTGGTAAATGAAGAATCGTAAACCGAATATTCTCCATTCAAGTATTTCAGTGTTTTTTTATTTTGTTTGCCCACACTGTAATTGTAGTTATAATCAAATTCTAATTTTATTTTCTTCGTTAATGGTTCGGTGTAAATGATATTTGCATTCTGAGTTTGAGTAGTGTTGGCATTTG
Source organism: Bacteroidota bacterium (assembly GCA_037131555.1). Lineage (GTDB taxonomy): Bacteria > Bacteroidota > Bacteroidia > 2-12-FULL-35-15 > 2-12-FULL-35-15 > 2-12-FULL-35-15. The sequence goes on along the minus strand of JBAXQU010000012.1, from coordinate 27,735 downwards.
TCTTTTGCTGATTGATACTATCATTCGAATGAGCCAAACTAAAATAAGTATTGTACGATTTCAAAATCCCAAATGATGAATTATCTTCAATGGTGTAATTATACATTGCTAGTAATAATCGATCTCTGTTTTTGAATTTCCGTTTGAGATGCAAATTGGTATTCACATTATATCCACTAGCATTATTGGTGTTCGTCACATCTGTCTCGTGCGATAGTGTATCCGAAACGGTTTTAAATTTTGTTTGAAGGAAATTATTCTGAATGCTCGAATTGACTCTTATTTTTGGTTCAATTGTAAGCTCTGTAAGCGAATCTAATGTTTGTATAATCTTCATATTGATTACATGTCCATTCGACTTCTGTTCGTTTTGGCTTTCCTGACTAGTTACATAATTTGTATCAGTCAAAAAGTACTGCGATTTGGTAGCTGAGTTCGCCTGCAGTTTATTATTAGAGAAGGTATAGTTAAAATTAATTTTTGTTTTCTTTCCTATTTTATCGTTGTAATAGAATCCTGATTTCAAAGTTTGAGGTATTCCTTGGTTTTGATTATTATTACCATACCAATAAGTATTTCCCTCTTCGTCTGTTTGGTAATTCATTTCGTTATCCAATCCGTATTTATACATATCCTGCCAGCCTAAGCTCGAACGAGGAGTATTGCTCAGTAAACTGAAGACAGATATTTTTTGAGAACCTTTGAATTTGTTGGCCAATAATTCTCCTTCATAAAATTGAGTTGCATCTGTTGCTCCCGATACTTTTCCGAAATTCCCTTTTTTAGCATCATCCTTCAATTTCAAATTCATCACTTGAACGGTCTCTTCCTTGTCGTCCGAAGCATTTTCATTTTTCTTTTCGTATACCTGCACCGACTCCACTCCCTTTGCAGCAAGATTTTTTGTTGCTGCGGTAGGGTCGCTTCCAAAAAACTCATCACCATCCACCAAAACTTCACTAATCTCTTTTCCCTGTGAGGTTATCTTACCCTTAGCATCCACTTTAATTCCAGGTAGTTTTCTCAGTAAATCTTCTACAGTGGCATTGGGTTTTACCTTAAACGAATCGGCTGCATACACTAAGGTATCTCCTTTATAGTACACAGGATCTTTGAATGCATAAATCACCACCTCTTTCAGCTGCTGGCTTCTGGGAGGTAATATTATTTTGCCAAAATCAAACACATAATTACTTGCGCTACCAAAAACATAAAAGGTTTGATCACCAAACATTGGATTCGAAATGATTACTTCAACAGTATCTATAGGTAGATTTTTCATTTCAAACTTTCCTGTTGCATCCGTTCTAGCATACCCTATCAATATTGAATCTTTAATCCGGATAGCCATCGCAACAGAGTATTGCAAAGCTGATTTGGAAATGGTGTCTTGAACATTACCCGAAATCGTCATACCTTGTGAGTAAGATGGAAGAGTGATGGAATTGAATAGTATGAAAAAAAACAGTAATTTCCTCATATTGGAGTTTAATTCTTAATACTTATCGTACTTTAATAACAACTTAAGGAAATAAAGATACAGAAAATTTGAAATAAATTTAAGTAAATTAATAAAGATTTTGCTCCTTTCGGAATAAAGAACAATGAGAAGAAAGCTTTAAAACTAAATTCTAGAATGTTCTAAATACAATTAGAAGGTTTAGAGCAAAAAAAATCCCGCTAAAGCGGGATTCTTTTAGATTCTGAAAGAAGAAAATTATTTCTTTTTTCCACCTTTTTTGTCTTTCAACGCAGCGATAGAATCATCCATTGCTTTTTGCTTAGCAGCTTGTGCTTCGGCATACTTTGCAGTTGAATCAGCTATTGCTTGAGCTTTAGCAGCTTCTTCAGCAGCTTTAGCAGCTTCTACAGCAGCGATTGAATCTTGTTTTGCTTTTTCCATTTTTGCTTTTTCTTCAGCAGATGGACCGCAAGCTACGAATGTAAACATTCCTGCTACGGCAACTAGTGTAAATACTTTTTTCATTGTTTTGTTTGTGATTGTTAATTAAAATTTCGACAAATGTAGAGTTATTTTCTTAGGTGGTATTTTTTTTAAGATTTTTTGTGAAAATTAAACCTTTAAGTCCGCAAATTAATAATTCTTATTCAAAATACAACTATTGCTGCGAATCAAAGATTGATTTGTAAGGAATTTTGTAATAATCGACCCACTTTATTCTACATTAGAAAATAGCATCAGACTGTGTTGTTCGCCAAGGTAGTTGGTATATAACAGTACTTTTTCAATTTTTTGAGGTGGCTCCCCCTCTTTAATTATAAGTAACGGGACCTTGTTATTCTTAAAAAGTTCACAAATAAGCCAAACTGCATAAGCCGAAGCTGTGGCATATTCACCACATAAGTGCTTATATCGTGCAATAGGTATCTTATTGTTGAATTTCGATTCAATACCAGTATAATATTTCAAGAAACGATTATCGCCATTTTCTCCAGTGAGTAGCAAATCGATATTGTCCTTTTCGATTAAGTGACTTCTTATCTTACCTTCAATCCAATTTTTAATTTCCAACTCATCATTAGAATGAATGGTTTCCATAAATTCTAATTTTGCAATTGCCGTTTCTTTTTTATTACTAACCACAAACATTGAGGCTCCTTCACCAGCTAGCGAACCTTGAGATCCTGATTCATAAAAGTCAGTTGCACCAATTACCTGTTGTTTATAATTACCATTCAATAACTCAATCTTATAATTAAAGTCAGAAATTTCATCTACAGCTCCTAAAAGATAGGAGTTGTGAGGATGTTCATTCAATAACAACATTGCATCAATCATTGAATTTTCGAAAGCTAATCCGCGATGCACATTAGTAATGTTGTATCCTAAATTATGAGTGAGTAATCCTAACTGACTAGCCACCGCATTTGGTACACCTTGAACAAAGTTTCCTGGAGTAAGAGTGTCTTCATCAAATTCTATAATCTGTCTTAAGAACTTCATGCAATCCTCCATGCCTCCATTGGCGGTTCCAATTATAATTCCATTCACATCATTTCCTTGATGAAGAAGTGGTAGAGCCGCACCAACTCCGATCCGAACAGCTTTCCCCATTCTTCGTAATTGAGCAGACGGAATATTTTTGTAGCCGGGTTCAAGAGCTAACAATTTACCTCCAGTAGCCTTTCTGAGTATATAGTTGTCATCAAAGAGTATCGAATCTTGAGGGGAAATGCATGAGGTTTGATTAATGTAAAACATCATTCTAATTTTTTGAGAAAATTAAGGAACTACAATTACCTCCAAACCCAAAAGAATTGGACATTACATGTTGGACGGAAGATTTACAATATTTCAAATTGGGAACCAATCCAGTTTTTTCTATAGGCGAGGTATAATTTAGTGATGAGTATATTTCTTGGTTCACAATATTAAATATACTAAAAATAGCTTCGATAGCCCCGGCTGCTCCTAATGTATGACCGGTGTATGATTTAGTGGACGCGAATGCTGGAACTATTTCAAATATTCTTCTCATTGCCACACTTTCAACCTCATCATTATTCTCAGTCGCTGTTCCATGCGCATTTATAAAACTAATGGACGAAGCGTCTATGGATGCAGACTCAAGGGCTTGCGTCATCACAAGAAATGGTCCCTGCCCATCATCAGATAAGGAAGAAGGATGGAACGAATCATTAGTATTAGCATGGCCACTCAATTTAGCGTACACTTTTTTACCTTTACAATCTTCCTCTTTCTCCAATATTAAAAATGCAGCTCCTTCCCCTAAATTTAAACCGCTTCTATTTGCATCAAAAGGTCGACACAAATCAGAGGATAAAATGTGTAATGCGTTAAATCCATTGATTGAGAATTTTGAAAGACTGTCGCTACCACCTACAATAGCACGTTTTACTAACCCTGATTTAATCAATCGTGCTCCATACATAATAGCGTTAGAAGATGAAGAGCAAGCTGTATTGATTGTATTGACAATACCTTTCATTTTGTAGCGATTTTGCAAGTAGAGCATCACCGAAGCACAATCATAAGAGGATAAATACTCAGAGCCATTGCTTGCGGTAGTTGCATCAATAAATAACTGGTCTGTCAAACACATTCCGCCAACTGTGCTTGCTCCTATTAAAGCAGTATCAGAAGATGAAATTTGGTTTAATGTTAGTTTACTATCTTCAATCGCTTCTTGAATTGAGTGTAACGCCAAAAGTGAAGTTCGAGTTACTCCTTTTTCGTTTGCATTTAACTCTTCGATAAGCTCATCGTTTGATTTTTTAATTTCGCCAAAAGGAAGTAAAGTTGAATACCTTGAAAAAAAGTTATTGTTCTTAGAAATACCGCCTCGTGAACACATCAATGATTCTCGATTTTCATCAGCCGAATTCCCGATTGAAGAAATAATTCCTAATCCTGTTACAACAATGGCAGTCATCTCAGTTTGTTTACTTCGTTCTATTTTTCTCAATATATGCAACCATTGTATTGATATCAACCAACACCTTTCGCCCTTCTTTGGGATCTTTTATATCGATACCATACTCTCGTTTCAACAATACAAGCAATTCAATTGAATCAATAGAGTCCAAACCTAATCCTTCACCAAAAAGGGGAGCATCATCTTTAATATTATCAGGAGACACATCAAGAAGATTTAAGAATTGTATTATCTGTTTTTTTAGTTGTAACTTTAATTCGTTTGATTCCATCGTTAGTTAGATTAGTTTTTTATTTTTTAGACCCAAATATGCTATGAGTTGTAAGATTAAAGTGATTATTAGAATAGGTAAAACACTTAGAAGTACATCTACTAATTTTCCACCCTCCAAAAATAAGCCATAATACGATTCGAGACACCAATGCATTGGAGATAATTTTATAATATATTGAAAAGAGGTTGGCATTGCGAAACTTGGGACAAGAAGCCCTCCAATTGCAGCAAGAATAACAATAGATGCCGAACCTATGCCATTCGATTGTTCCTGAGATTGAGAAAAAACCCCAACGATTAAAGCAAAACTAACAGCACACCAGCCAGAAATTAAAGAAACAATTAGTAAACCAACAATATTTGTAGGGATAATTAACTGGGGCAAATTCATATAAGGGAAGAACCAAATTCCAATAGAAAAAATAACCGAAGTTTGCAACAACGTAATGAATAGATACGTAACTTGTTTCGATAACAAGGCAACAAAAATACTTGTAGGAAGTGTTCTTAAACGAACAAAACTTCCATTGAGTTTCTCTCTAACAATACTACTTCCTAAAGAAATAACAACAAAGAACATGGCGAATATTGTCCAGGCAGGAATATTATGCTGAGTGGCGTTAGGTATGGTTCTGCTTCCATTTCGAGAAACAGGTATTTCGTTGATTGGAACTTCGGAACTAAAAAGGTCTGTTTCGAATTTGTCAGAAATTTCCGTTCCATTTAAAATAAAATTCAGCTTTTTAAATACCTGTTTGCTTAATAATAATTGAAAACTACCATAAATAACTTTATTTACAGAAGTTCGAAATGATTCTTGCAAAACAGGATGAAAATAAATTGTTAGTTTTGATTGTTTTATAGGCAATAATTTTGAAGTATCGGTATTTAAACCGAGCCTGAATAGTGTTTTGGAAGCAATATTCAACGCTTGTAATTCTGCATCCTCTGAAAAATCTACAGGAATTATTAATGCTAGCAAAGCATCTTTTTGATGCATCCTTTCTACAAGTTGATTGTCAGAAATTTTTGAGTTTACGGAAACTATTTCGAACATGCCTGATTTTTCAATTGCTTCAACAAGGTTTTGACTAAAGGTGCATGTATCGCGATTAGACAATAACAATTTTATTTTATTATTATTTACCAACTCAAATGTACTATTCTGTATTGCGGTGATAACGATTGCAAGCAGGACAGGCATAATGAACATAAAAACCAAACCTACTTTATCTGTAAGCAGTACTCTAATGTCCTTAACGATGGTGGCCCAAAGCTTAAACAACATCATAATATTTACCAGTAAATTTCAAGTACAAATCCTCAAGATTTTTTTCATGATATTTCTTGAACAACACTTCTAACCGATCAACAGCAATGATCTTTCCCTTATCAATTAAAGCAACTCGGTCACATAATTCTTCCGCTTCGCTTAGCTGGTGAGAAGTGTAAATAAGGGTAGTCCCCTTAGAATTGAGTTCCTTGAGATAATTAATAATGATGTGTCGAGTTTGGATATCAACACCAACAGTAGGTTCGTCCAAGAATAATATTGAAGGATTATTAAGCACACCAATAGCGAGATTAACTCTTCGTTTCATTCCTCCTGAAAGTTTGATGATTTGTCTATTTTTTACATTTTCTAATTCTAGAAGACTTAGCAATTCCATTGACTTCATTTTCAATTCCAACTTTGCCAAACCTGCCCAAGCACCAAAGAATTCAAGATTTTGTAATGGAGTTAATTCTTGATAAAAAGAAAAATCTTGTGGCACAATACCAATACTTCGAATTGCTTCTTTTCTATTCTCTTTCAATTTTCTTCCTTCAATAAGAATACTTCCTTCATCAATGGATAATAGACCAATCATACAATTCATTAAAGTTGTTTTCCCTGCACCATTTGGACCAAACAACCCGAATTTATCACCTGAGATCACCTCCAAATTTAAGTTTGAGAAACAATGAACAGGCTGACCAGGATATTTAAATCCGATATTCTGTATTTTTATTGCGGAGTTCTTTATGGCTTCCATTTAATTTTAGACAATGCCTCAAAAGCTTTCTTCTCTATTTCAGCAATGTCAAGTAGGTAATCTCCCATGACATTGAAATCTTGTTGAGTTGATATCCGCCCTTTATAAATTCCAGCTGCTTGAACGGCAGCATCACGCCACATATCTCCTGATTGGGTAAACAATTTTGATATTTCTAATAATTCGCCCTGATTTGAGAGATACCCAAATGCCTCTTGTAAAAAAGCGGCATAGATATACCTAAATCCACCACCTCCAGTACCAATTTCTTCTTGCATTCTGACTAATTGAGCCAAATAGAGTCCTGAATCATGCAATCCTCTCTTGTCGAGCCATTGCTTGATTTTTTTTCCCGTAAAAGAAATTCCACTTACACCCGCAATAGGGCCAGGAATTCGAAGCATATCTCTTACATTGCGTTTGATTCCTGTTATTATTGCTTGTTTAATTTGGTCATCCGAAACATGCATTAATTTTTCTGGATAGTACAACTGTCCTTTTGGTGCCAATGCCCCCTGTGCGAACCTTACTCTTTCAAGTTCATAACTACTAAGAACTGTTGGAGTCTCCATGATAGGGTCGCTAATCAAAAAATTGTCATTGTCTTTTCCATAAACAATTAAATTATGGGCGTTGAAATGGAAACGGTATTCCTTTGGGAAATACGACAGGTAATAAACTCCGACTTGAACACCTACAGGTTTACCTTGTTCGAGAGACTTTATTAGGAAATCTGATGCCTGTTCTTTAGAACGAAATCTTTTTCGAATAATCGGTATATTTAACGAATCACATGTACGTTTAAAAATCGCACCTGGCATAGTTCTAAAAGCGATTGCTGGTCCCTTGTTTATTTTTAAAAAAGGGATGTACACGAAAAACAATCCAGAACCTATTCCAAACGCTAATGGTTCTGTCATTTGATGTACACCAATATTTTGTAGTAAACTGGTGGTAACTCCATTTTCACAATGAGCAGCTTGTTTATGCTCAAAATCAATCTTCATTTGTTCTCATATTTATTAGATGATCAACTGAAACGTTGAAAGCGTTTGAATATTTAAGTAGCTTTTTATTTGACAATTTATTAAAAATTGATGGTTTCATATGTTGTCTTATTTGCCATTTCCAAAATCCAGTATATGCTGAAAGAATGGACAAATCCATTAATCTCTTCTCCATAAAAAACAGAATCGGGCTAGCTTGATTATTTAAGACCTTTAGTTTAGCAGCATTAACCCTATCTTCGATATCTTTCCACGCAATATCGTTGGCGGTAATTTTTACCTCCCACCCTTTACTTAGTGCAGTAACATAATTACCATTTTGGTCGGTAACATAACAAACTTCATTCGTAATTTTACCTAGAGAACTTAGATCCTGAGGAATATCTTCTTTTTTCATCGATTAGTTTTAGTTCAAAGACAAATTACCATCTTGAAAATACTAACATACTGTCAATAATGCGAAGACATAAGAGAACCTAGAGCTTTCAGGAACGAGCATCAATATTTTTTGCCCCTTCTTGAGTTTTCTACTGTGAAATAATTCGTTAACCATTAAATACGATGAACATGAACCCACATTTCCAACTGAACTAAGGTTCACAAACCACTTTTCATAAGGTATTTCATTTCCATTCACAATTAATTGGTCATAAATTTTACTTCTAAAAAAATCACTTGACATGTGAGGTAAGAAATAGTCAATTTCTGAGGTATTAACTTTCTTTTTTTCCAAAACATCTTTCAATCCTTGACCTCCCAAAAGTATAATGTACTTACTCAATAGCTTAACATCTTGTTTGATACTAAGTATAGACTTATTCATGAGCTCTTCCTGTGTAAAATCCAGATAACTTTTCAAAGTTCCATCTTTTTGTTTATCACAGGCCATGTACATACAGGCTTCTAACTCGTTAGCAAAAGAATATCCTTCAATCCAATCAACAGATAAACTAATTCCGCTTTCATTCTTTATATCTGACATAAGAAAAGCTGCTGCACCATCTGAAAGCATCCATCGTAAGAATTCCTTATCAAAACTAATGTAAGGATCTATTTTCAATTGTTTTAATTTTTGAGCTTCATCCTCGTATATTTTTGATACTAATGAAGCTGAAAATCTTTCAGAACCTGTTGCTACTGCATTTTGCTTTTCTCCTGCTTTTATTGCAAGGTACGCATGCTTAAACGCGTGCATACCTGCACAGCAAACTCCTGCAGAGGAAACAACCTCTATATTCCCAGTTTCGGGCAACCAACCATGAGTCATAACTGCATGTGAAGGCATCATTTGATCGGGTGATGATGTACCACAAGAAAGAAATTGAATCGATTTTAATCCTTCTTCTTTATTATCAAATAAGGCTCTTACGGCAAGCGCGGTCATTTCTGCATTCGTATGTGTAGGTAACCCCTCTTTTGATAACGCATAATATCTATTTTTTATTCCGTTATTTCTTAATACAATTCCTTTCGACTTCGAAGGATTTTGATTAATTAAGCCTAAATAAGACTCCATCTCATCATTCGAAATTGGATTATTCGGAAGAAAAACTGATGTATTTGTAATATATACTTTATTTAATGACATATTTAAAATTAATTTACTCCTAGATAGTAATGTATTCTTTTTTGAATTTTTTTCTTAGAAAATGGTTTAATGAATATTGCATCAACGGTTAGTATTATTGGAGCTGCAATAAAGAGTGCAAGTAAAAGATAATACTTGAATAAAACAAGCCAGAAAGTCCTTTTTTTTTGTTTCACAATAAAATTCGCCCAAATTAGAAATAGCTTTGATGCCGTATTTTCAATATACATTAACCTATACTTAACCTCAATCGCTTTTTTTTGAATTAACTCTTTCTGCAATTCTTCCCAATTGCCATTCGTTAGATAAGGTACTATCAAATCACCGAAAGTTGTCGCGTTATCAATATCTTCTTGACTAACGCCAGGTTTCGGAAATATACCTAAATAACGCTCTTTTCGTGCTTTAAACATCCATTGAAAAATGGTGATGAAACTCACAAAATTAGGGTGTTTGTCAAACATTGCAATGTTTCCAACTAGTTTCGCTTCATTCAACAAAAGCTTTTTCTTGATTCGTTCGAATGCACTTATCCACATATTCCTAGCACCAGTAACAGTAATAACAGGTGTTCCTTTTAAGACATCTTTGAAAGTCTTTGTTTCAAGCAAAGAGTTCACGGGTATACTAGGAGATAGAAACCATGCCTGATAACCAAGCAAAATTAAATCATATTTTTTTTCTTTTAGTTCAAAAGGGATTAGCTGAGTTGTTTGGTCTAAAACACAATCGGGCATCACACTAAAAAACTGCTCCCCATTCCAAGGAAATGGATATGCTGTGGCAGGTTGAATTCTTACTTGTTCAACCAAATTCCCTGAATCCTTGAGAGGCTGAACAATATTATTCAATATTTCTTCCAACTGTCCAGATTGTGAATAATATATGACTAGAACCTTTTTATTCATTCAATTTTACTTTCTCTTATCTTTAATTTATATTATTACTAAACAAAATTCTTCAAATTATGTTCGAATTAAACGATTCCATACGCAAAAAAAACGCTAAAATAATTTTTCTCAAATTTTAATCAAAATTTAATCTGCGAAAGTAAGACTAAAATTACAATATATACTGAGAGTTTTATTAATATTGATAATCAAAAAGAATACTTTAAGCATTTGTTCTTAAAGTCTAATTAAAAAGAGCAATTGAATTTATTTAAAAACCACATTGATATTTCATGAATTAGTCGCTTTTTCCTTTTTAAAGAGTGTATTTGAAATACCTTTACCAAAATAACGTTTACAAATTAGAAATATATGAAAACTGCTGTGATTACGGGAGGAAATAGTGGAATAGGAAAAGCAACAGCACTCGCACTTGCGAAAAAAGGGTATAAAGTAATTATCCATGGAAAAGATGCCGAAAAAACAAAACTTGCATGCGAAGAGTTAAAAAAACTGAGTGGTAATATTGCAATAGAATTCGTTGCTGTTGATATAACAACAATACTAGGCATGAAGCGCCTAGCATCCGAGATAAAATCAATGACAAGTGAAATTAATGCATTAGTACTTTCTACAGGAATTATTTTACCAAAGCACGTTATAACTTTAGATAAACTCGAAAAAGGTTTTGCTATCCAATACTTAAGTCGATTTGCAATAACCCAACTTTTGTTACCCGAATTAAAAACCGGAAATGCAAAAATTGTTCATGTTGGCGCTCCTGTAATTAAAGGTGCTAAAATACATTTTGATGATATCGCTTTAAACAATGAATTCAAAATGATAAAAGCAATGGCTCAAGAAATGTTCGCCAATCATTTATTCGTTCAAGAATTCGCAAAGAGAAACCCAGATAACAAAATGGTGATGAATATGGCTAACGTTGGTATTGCAAAAACTGAAATTACTCGAAATGTCAATTTTGTTTTCAAAATCTTTGTGAGCATATTCGGAAAATCAGCCGAAAAGGCAGCCTCTAATTTTGCGTTTCTTGCAAGCGATGAAACAGTGTACTATTCAGGTTACTTCCTACCTAAACCTAATAAACCTTCAATTACCGAAAAATTAAAATATGACCCTATAATTGCTTCACGACTCTGGGATTTAAGTCTCCAACTTATAAAATAATTGAATTAAATCAATAACGGAAGTATTGCATTTACATCTATCAACGATTCGTTTAACAGAGGTAATGATGAACTGTGAAAAACAGTACTAAGTTTTTTAAGTTCAAATTTATCGGTGAATTTCGAGTACGAATTATTAATCATTCGCATCAATTCTTCTTTATCAATGTAATCATCTAAATCTATTACGTATGAATCTTCTCCAATGTAAGTTAAATACACCTCTTCCATCACACTTAAAGTACATGAAAATCTACAAGCAATTCCCTTTTTTGTAGAGACACGTTTTTTCATTACATCAAATTCCACCGTAAAAATAACTTTCTCATTTTCCTTTAATCCATTAGCTGGAGGATTATAAATCCATTTTGTAACAACAAGTTCAGTTTGCTCTATCATTTGTTTTGTTCTTCTCTTTTTATATTATTTTTAAACTCTAATCATAGGATGAACACAATGAAATTGTATTTTCCTTTATATTTATTCGCAACAAAAATTACTGGAGCGAAACGCCTAAATTCTTTATCAAATTCAAAATAAATTCTAATTGTTGTTCGCGATTCAGTTCTGTATTATCAAGCACCACAGCATCCTTCGCTTGCAAAAGAGGATTTTCTTTTCGATGACTATCTTCGAAATCACGACTCATTAAATTGGTTTTAATTTCAAGAAACGATACCTCTTGACCTTTAGCCCGAAGTTCGTCATATCTGCGTTTTGTACGGATATCTGTATCTGCTGTCATAAAGAGCTTTAATTCAGCTTCAGGAAAAACATTGGTACCAATATCTCTACCATCCATTACTATCCCTTTATTTTTGCCCATTTCGCGTTGTAATGCTATCATCTTCGTTCGTACCTCTCTTATGGCACTTATCTTACTTACATTCTCCGAAACAATCATTTGTCGTATTTCCTTTTCTACATTTTCTCCTTTCAAATACGTATCGTTCGATTTTGTGTGAGGATTGAATTGGAAATGAAGTTGAATATCGGGCAAGAGTTTTATTATTTCTTCTTCAATAAAGCTATGGTCTTTAATTGCTCCTTTTCGCAATGCATACAAAGTAACACAACGATACATGGCGCCAGTATCAACATAAGCATATCCTAATTGAATGGCCAATGCTCTTGCCACCGTGCTTTTTCCACATGAAGAATGTCCGTCAATTGCAATAATTATTTTCGACATAGGTTATCAATTTGTAGAAACAAATCGTTTGGTTTGAAAACTATTAATATCAAAGCTAATCGAAAAATTATTAGTAGGTCCTGCAAGATGATAAACAGCTCTACCATAACTAAAATGAAACTTATAAACTCTAAACCCAAAACCAAAAGAAAACCCTGACATACCTCTTTTCTCAGGTATTTTCAGTTCCTTTCTTCGTTGATAATTATATCCGACTCTTAAAAAAATATTCTTGGTTACAATAAACTCTCCCCCTACTACAATATGTCGCATTAACTTATCGCCAAGCACCTTGTATTTGTTCTTTGAGGTCACTGCACCTGTTAGCGGATCAACTGTGGTTGATGGATTGGCGGGGTCCTCATACGTTAAATCCCATTTTTCAAGATGATCGTAGTTGATGGATAAGCGTAAGGGAACATGTTTTGGCTTTTTCGAAATTCCTATCTGCATCTCAAATGGTAGCTTTTCTCTGTTTTCCGAATCATATAATCGCCATTGACGACCCATATTTTTCACTATTGCAGCTATACATAAATTTCGTTTCGGAAAAATATATGTCGCACCAACATCTACTGCATTTCCCCATGAAATATATGAATCGAGATGAGAATAAATGGTTTTAACAGTGGCACCTACTGTAAAATTGGAGTCTAACATTTGTCTTTCATACGATACATTGAAACTCATTTCGCTGGCATAAAAATCACCATCTGTTATTCCTATTTCATCAGCTCTTGTCATTCTACCATAATCCAGATAGTTGATGCCAGCACTAAAATTACCTAGTCTATTGAAATGCTTCGCATAGGCGGCATATCCGTATTTTATTCCTCCAAAATAATTGATAAAACTTAAAGCAACGTTATTGTCCATCGAATCGGTAAGCAAGGAAGGATTCAGAATTGCCACATTAAGATCGTTGTCCTTTACCGCTATGAGGTTACCACCCAAGGATGTTACCCTTGCCGAAATTGGGAGATTCAAAAACTGGTAAGTACCCGTGCCTCCTATTTGACTAAAAACAGGGATACCAATAAGTAGCACCAGAAAAAGTAGAAATGTTTTTTTCATATTATCACTCGCAAAGTAAGTAAATTAATCACTCTTATTAACCAACAAAATGCAAATTTATTGTTCGGTTATTAATAAAAGTTTATATTTGCTTATTATTCAACTAATCCAAAATGGAGCATTCGATAAGCGAATACTTGGGCGGAGCCTTTATATACTCAGAAAAACCTGAAGAACTAGCTGCTTGGTATAAGCAACATTTGTGCATCGATTACCATTTATCAAAAGCTGGTGGAGCCACTTTTGCTTCCTTTTACTATAAAAATGAAGATAATTCTGGTAAAGTTATTTTTGCTTGGTCAATCATAAAAAGCAAATACAGAAACGATGACGAGCAGGAAACTTATATGGTTCATTATCGAGTGAACGATTTACGGAAATTAATAGCTCACCTTCTTTCCTTAGATATTCAAACAAGTGAAATACAATCTTCAGCTAAAGGAATTCATACTACCATCACCGACCTTGAAGGAAATCACATCATCATTTGGGAAGAAAAGAAATAGTTGTTCTTATTTATTTATCCAATAATTGATATAAAAAATAATAAGGCCTACCAAGCCCATGGCAAACGTAAAAAATGTTTGCCCTGCATGAATTAATGTGGCTAAGGTTTTTCCGAACGAAGCACTTATTCCATAAATGATGGCCACATTGGTTACCAAGAAATGATAGGCTCCCATTCCTCCTCCTTGTATAGGCACCGAGCGACCGATGGTGCCAATACTTAAAATGGATAAACAAGCTCCCCAACCCAGCACTGATGTTTCCTTAAAAATAAAAAACCAAAAATAGGTCATCAAAAAATATCCTACCCAAATTAAAAATGTATAAAGACAGAATAATCTTTTTTGTTTCAATTTCATGATGCTTGCTATGCCTTGTTTCAGTCCATCAATGAATTTAATAATCAACATTGGAGATTTCGCTCGTAAGTAATTTCGAAAGTAGAAAAACAAAACACTGATGATAACCAACACCAATAAGGCAATAATTAACATCATCGCATTGCCCTGAACAATCTTTATCACCACACCATTGTAAAATGGCTTAACCACGTTTTCATTCACAAACTCCTTTATCATGGTGAACTCTAAAACAAGTGTAAGCAAAAGAACGATAATCAAACTGATGATATCCACCACCCTTTCGATGATTACCGTTCCTAGCAATTCCATAAATCCAATATCATGTTGCTTTTTTATGGAAAGACATCGTGTAACTTCACCCAAACGAGGAACAATGAAACTCACAAAATAACTGATGGATAAAGCTGCGAAAGCATTACTGAACTTGGTTTCGTGTCCTATTGCCCTTATCAGCATTTGCCAGCGCAATACTCTGATGACATAAACCATGAGCGAAACGAACATGACCACATAAAACCACGAAAAATTTCCGGTGCGTATGTTTTGTTTCAACTCATCAATATTCAAACTAGTGAAAAACAAATACCCTAGCAACAAACCTATTGCTAGAAAGGTAAAGTACTGAATGAGTTGAATTGATTTCTTATTCACTTTTTAATTTTTGTGCGGCAAAATTAAAAGAATAAGTAGAGGATAAAAATTAAATACTCAATCGAAAATCTTTTTTCTGATACTTCTCTCCATTAATCAATACCTCTACGGAGTGTATTCCTGGATAATGTGTACGTGTGGTAAAGTCTTTAAACCAATGCGCTTTGCTGATGCTCACTGTTTGTTTAGGTGCCAATTCAATTTCTTTTAGTTTAAAAACTTTGGGAATTAGCTCTCCCGAATTTTTTACATAGTGAACAGCAAAATCAATCACCAATTTTTGTTTGGTTATTTTTTCCGAACTCACATCAAACTTAAAAACTAATTGCTCTCCGAGTTTTATTTTTGATTTGTTAAGTACCAATTCGCTCACTTTTATTTTCACATTCTTCTCGAAATTGAATAATGCCAGCGAATTTTTATCTCCTTTTTTTATTAGCGTTCTACTTGCATGTTTTATAATCCATGCAGTATGTTCGTTGGTATTGTCCCAAGCTTTTAACACCGAAATTAAATAATCACTATGATTTTTCGAGAAATCATTGAGATGATTCGCCACCGATTTTTTTACATATAATTCTTTATCCGCTTTCAGTTTTTCTAATATCGATTTGGTGACCGAAGGATTCTTCATTACTTCTTCTAAATTGAACGACCAAGGCAATCGCCCTCTGCAGCCTTCGCTTGCAAGTCGTCTTACATGGTGGTTCTTATCCTCCGCCCAAGTATTCATCACTTTGATGGTACCTTTAAAATCGCGTTTCAAAAATTCGCGTATGGCAAATTCGGACGAACCAAATTGAGTAAAGTACTTCAAACACTCCAACGATAGTGCTACATCATCATGCCCATATTGCCCTACAAAATCAGGAAATATCAATGCTGTGTAGGTCGATTTAAAACTCGGTGCTACCATCTTCAACACTTCCACTGCCTTTTTATAATCATTTGGTAAGTGTCGTTTCATAACCACTGTTGTGTTTCTCAGCCTTTCGTTCAGCGACAAATTGTCCATGTTTTTTGTCACATCGTTCACAAAGTTTTTAGCATGTACACGCCCATCCACCTTGTTCAGTTCCATTGCCAATTGCTGGTAGAACCTTTTACCAAACATATCTTTTAATGCTTCCGCCATCTCTTGTTTATTTTACTTTTCCTAAGCCATCATCCATCGTGCGATGTATCATCATACATTACTCAGCTCCATCACTGTAATTTCGGGCAATATGCCTACTCTACCCGGATATCCAAGAAATCCCAATCCACGGTTGACGTACAAGTATTGATTATTTTCTTGGTACAATCCTGCCCATTGTTTATACACATATTGCGATGGGCTCCATCTTAATCCTGGTATCTCGATGCCGAACTGAAAACCATGCGTATGCCCACTAAATGTAATGTCCACATCTTTGTATTCGGTTTTTACTTGTTTGTTCCAATGTGATGGGTCGTGCGAAAGCAACAACTTCACAGGATATTTTTCGGTTCCGATGTATGCCTTTTTCATATCGCCATACTTCGGGAAATTAAAATTACCTCCCCAGTTTTCAATTCCTAATAATGCTATCTCTTCGCCACCTTTTTCGAGCACTACATGCTCATTCATCATCAACTTCCAACCCATCTTGGCATGCACCTGCTTCAAATCATCCAAGTTTTTCATCTTCGCCTCAGCACTTTCCCAAGTGGTATAATCACCATAATCATGATTGCCCAATGTGCTGAACACACCCATCGGAGCCTTTAGCCTACTCAATACCTCTACAAAAGGTTCGGTTTCGGTGGCTCTATCATTCACCAAATCGCCAGTAAAAAATATAATATCTGCATTTTCTTTCATTATCAATTTCACAGCTTCTTCAATATGTGTGGTCGATACAAAACTTCCCGAATGAATGTCCGAAATCTGCACAATCTTCAATCCATTGAAATTACTAGGCAGTTTGGGCAACACCACCTTCAAGCGATGAATTTTATAATCGAAAGCGCCTTTGGCCATACCATATATAAAACTCATGAAAGGCAAAGCAGCCATCCCCACGGCCACATAATTCAAAAACTTCAAGCGCGAGATGCCATGCGCAACAGGCGCTAGCGCCACATCTTCCTTTTTCATACTTGGCACATAAGTCCATATCCATCTGAACAATCTTATCAAATCATCCATCATTACAAACACCGAACCTATCAATTTGGAGATGATGACCATGATGATAAACGCAAACAAATACACACGCAAATACTTTGGCCACGAGTAAAATGGAACAACCATAGGCGACATCAATATTAAAAACGACAACACCGTGAACCCCCAATAACTATAGAACACCACATTGCGTTTGACATCACTGGCCCCTTTCAACAACGTGGAAACGGCTTGATAAAAATACCAATCGATGATTAAAATTATTATTCCCCCCAGCAGAACTCTTATAGGTACCGACATATTTAAGTTTTCAAATTTAGATTTAGACCGCAAAACTATGGAAACATTTTTCGAATAAAAAGTTTCCGTACCCTTATTTGTGATTTATTAACGAGATTGGGATTGGTTGTTCGTTGTTGGTTGTTAGATTTTTCACCACTAAAGCAATTCAGCAATTGTTCAATTAAGCAGTAGGCAATTGGAAAGGCAATAGCAAATTGGCAATAGCCAATAGGCTCTAAGGTACACGAAGCATTCGTACATTCGTACTATTCGTATTTCGTAAAGACCCCTAAAACCAACAACCAAATTGTGGCAGCCAGTTCGTCTCACTTCGGATTCTTTCGTCCTGCTTTCCGTTCCAATCTTTTTCTTTGCCCGAAAAGGTCAAAGAAAAAGGATTTCCACTACAATCAGGTGCAGTTAGTAACTTCTTCTCTTTTGGTTTGCTTTTTAAGTACTAGATGTGGTGGCGGGACGCCACCAACTAAAAGGCACGAGTGAGGACACTCGCGCCAGCGGGATTTTCTTTTTTTTAATTGTTATTATCTATTGTGTTTATTCTTTCTATTTAAACGTCTGCATGTTTTTGTTCGAGTTTAACATGATTTTTTTTGCATTTATCATGATTTCCTTCGCACTTTTCATGATAAGTTTTGCGCTTATCATGATTTCCTTTGAGATTATCATGATTTCATTCGAGATTATCATGATTTCATTCGAGATTATCATGATTTCATTCCAGATTATCATGATTTTCTTCGAGATTATCATGATTTCATTCCAGATTATCATGATTTCATTCCAGATTATCATGATTTGCTTCGGGCTTATCATGATTTCCTTCTAGATTATCATGATTTCGTTCCTGATTATCATGATTTCACCAAATCAAAACTTTATTCAAAGAACCATTGCAGAGGCAAAAGTAGGTGTGGTGAAGTGTTGGCACAAAATTCGGAACAATAGCCAATTGGTAAAACATCCGTTTCATGCAAAACGGAGCAAAACCATTAATGTAAAACAGCCCCCGTTGGGGTTAGCGTCCCGCTACGTCCAGTTTAACAAGGCGTCCCGCCTTTAAGCTAATAAAAAAGTCCAGAGGACTTGTTATATATGACGTAGCGAGACGCTAGGCCAAACTTTAGTGCGTTTTAGTTGGTGGCGTCCTGTCACCACATCTACTACTTAAAAAGCAAACCAAAAGAGAAGAATTTACTAACTGCACCTGATTGTAGTGGAAATCCTTTTTCTTTGACCTTTTCGGGCAAAGAAAAAGATTGAAACGAAAAGCAGGACGAAAGGAAACGAAGAGAGATGAACTACCTGCCACAAATAGATTTGAGATATGAGATTTGAGATTTAGTTGTTAGGGGTCTTCACGAAATATCACGCTGGCGCGAGTGTCCTCACTCGTGTCTTTTAGTAGGTGGTGTCCTCACCACCACATCTAGCACTTAAAAACACAGAAACACAAATTGCTTGTTGGTGAACACACCTACAAGGGCAAAGTGCTATTGCTACCAATGTTTGCAGATTTTGCTTTTGCACGATTTTTTTTTTGCAATTATTGCAAAATGAACAAACCTACCTATTTAAAAATGCAAATTATTAATTTCTTCCGGCATTTTATTTCACCCTTTTGCAAGTTTCATAAATTTATAAAAAAGCATTGCGCATATCCGTTTTTATATACTGTAGGGCTGGTGTAGTTTTGTGTCGAAATAAAAAAACACAAATTAATATTCACCTTAATTATTTAGCAAAATGAAAGTAAAAATTACAAATCCAGATTATTTGCCAATGGCAACAAAAGTTGAAAACAGCAATTCTAAAACAAAAAGAAATGCGATAAAGCATTCGAACAGGTTCTTTATGCTCTTTATTTTTGTGGCTATCATTAACAGTATTTCCTGCTCGCAGTCGAGTGAAAGCTATAACAAAGAACAAATTATTCAGGGCATACCTTGCAAAGGCGATGTAAACTACTTTTTTAATCATAAACTGAAAAGATGCACGCTGTCCAAAGACTATACGTATGATGATTTTACAATGCCTAGTGGTTCTTTGTTGTCCTTTTTTGATTCTGGATTTCCATCGATGTGCACATTAAGTAGAGAAGCGAGTTTTAATGGTTTATTATTACCCGCAAATTCTAAAGTGATGTATAATATCTATGGACAAAAAACAGGTTTCTGGCTAGCAGAAAAAAGAAGCATTCAAGGTGTAATGATAGCACATAGTTGGGATGGGATTACGAATAAAGTTCATAAAAATGGTAAACTAAAAGCAGTTTGGCTTGCCGAAGAACAAGAAATACAAGGAGTACCGTGCACATCAAGCATGAATATATTTATATATGGAATGAAAGCATTGCACTATGGAACCAAACGAATGGCATTTTTTTACGACAATGGAAAACTTCAGCAAGCAATGATTTCAAAAGATGTAGAAATACAAGGTATAAGCTTCAAAAAGGGTGAATTGATATGTTTTGATAAAGAAGGCAAGATTGATAGAAATGCCAAACTATGTGAGTAATTTAATTCGGTCTATGTTAGTGTTTTTTCACCAACAAAACGTATAGAATAAAAAGTAATAATTTAGCCCTTGTTAGTGAACACATCAACAAGGGCTAAAATATTTGTCCTCTATTTCTACTAAGCAAATTTTTTCTCAAAAGCCTGCATCACTTCCACCAAAGCATTCACACTTTCTAAAGGAAGCGCATTGTACAACGATGCACGATATCCTCCCACATCACGATGACCACGCAATCCACTTAAATTGGCTTCTTTGGTAAGTTTATCAAACTCTGGTTCCAGTTCAGGTTTGTGCATGATGAAGGTTACGTTCATGTTCGAGCGGTCTTCCACAGCTGTGGTGCCTATAAACATGGTGTTTCTATCAATTTCTTTGTATAAAGTATCGGCTTTTTGTTGGTTTATTTTTTCAATCCAAGCCACTCCCCCATTGTTTTTGAGCCATTGCATGGTCAACATCGAAACGTAGATAGGAAAAACAGGAGGCGTGTTATACATACTTCCACCTTTTATTTGCACTTGATAATCCAACATCGATAGCATTTTTCGTCCTGTTTTACCAAGCACACGTTCATCCACAGCCACCATGGTAGTTCCAGCAGGTCCCATGTTTTTCTGAGCTCCTGCGTATATCAATGCAAAATCGTTACCATCCACCACTCTACTAAAAATATCACTACTCATGTCGCATACCATAGGCACCGATGATTTCGGGAAACTTTTAATTTGTGTTCCGTAAATGGTATTGTTAGAGGTGATGTGTAAGTAATCAAGCGTGTTCGGTATTTCATACCCTTTAGGTATGTACGAAAACTTTTTTTCTTCCGAAGAAGCTACCACTGTGGTATTGCCAATCATCTTTGCTTCTTTAATCGCCTTACTAGCCCAAACACCAGTATTGATGTATCCGGCAGTACCCTCGGTGCGCAACAAATTGTAAGGAACCATGGCAAATTGCAAACTAGCGCCTCCACCCAAAAACAATACTTTATAATTGTCATTAAGCCCCAATAGATCTTTCGCCAATTGGCGCGAATCGTCCATCACTTTTTCAAAGTTCTTGCTACGGTGCGAAATTTCGAGCAACGAAAGATTTAAATTATCAAAATTGATACAAGCATCTGCAGCTTGTTTCAATACTTCAGCAGGTAATATTCCAGGACCTGCGCTAAAATTGTGAACTTTTTTCATACGTATTAATCTATAATTTTTATTAGTTGTTTAAATTTCGATTGTCAAAATTAATCATTTTAAATACACCATCCGTTTCACGGAAGAATAAAACTCCGTTGTGCGAAACTAGCATTAGAATAAATACAAAAAACTACTTTTTCTTTTTTTTGTTTTTACGTTCTTGTTTCAGCGTTCTGCTTTCCTTTCCCGAGCGCTCTACTCGTGGGTCGATATAAAGTTTATCTTTTTCATCTCTCTCGTTTATGGCATTTATATAAAGCCCATAATTCCATTTTCCTTTTTTGAAACCAAATCCATCGTAGCTTCCATCGTTGCAATAGTATTGAAATTGCCCTTCCAATTGTGGTGTGTTGGGTGCCAAATGGTCGAAAACAATCGAATCCTTTTTGGTGCTGTATCGCAACGACATGGAGCATTTAGCCGAATATTCAAAGATAACTCGTTTAGGATATTTTTTTTGCATGTTAAAAATATCGGCACCAAACCTAGGCGTACCATTGTTATCAAAGGTCAACACATCAATAATCTTTTTACACGAAAGATTATCATTACCATCCCAAGCCAACAAAGTGTAATAAGTTTTGGTTTTGGTTTTCTTAGGAATGATTTTGTAATAAAGCATTCCAAACCATTTTTTATTGTCGGTGATGGCGTTCTCTGGATTTTTTATCTCAGCCGATTTATCAATCAGAGGATAGAGTTGCATTATTTCTTTCCGTTGTTTTTTGAATAATCCTCTCTTTATTACTTGCTTATAATCCTCTTGAATGTAACCAAAGTATTCTTGTGTACCATCATTTTTGGGCACATTCCAGCTAAAGATTCTAAACCTTTTGTCTGGCGACATCAATACGCTAATGTACTTCAATGTACTTAACGAATCGAAACTATACTCGTACGAATTGGGCTTATTTAAAGCCATTTCAAAGGTGGTAAGCAATTGCGAATTGTATTTTTCTTTGTCTGCATCCTTTTTTGCATGATACAGTTTGTAGCAAATTGTTTTTAATGAATCTTGGAAAACATCAAACGAAACAGCATAGTCAGCAATCGACTGAGCGACACTAGCAAAAGAAGAAAGAAGAAAAAAAAACAAGATTCCTTTTTTCATAGAAAAACAAAAACGCCATTCTAGCAATGAAGAATGGCGTTTCAGAATAGTATTAATAATAATTAAGCGTGTAATGTTTCTTTTTTAGCTAAAAGATCTTCTTTACTTTCACGCCAATTTTCATCATCCACACAGCAATCTACTGGACAAACTGCAGCACATTGAGGTTCGTCATGAAAGCCAACACACTCCGTACATTTATCCGAAACGATATAGTACAAATCCATTGATACTGCAGCTTGAGCATCATTTGCATCAGCACTCAAGCCACTCTTTCCCGTAAAGCTTCCACTCACAGTTGTTCCATCAGCAAAACGCCATTCGTTTCCGCCTTCATAAATTGCATTATTTGGACATTCAGGTTCACAAGCCCCACAATTAATGCACTCATCAGTTATTTTAATTGCCATAAAAGTTATTTGTTTTAGTAATTTTGTAAAAATTTATTGTGCAAATATACATAAAATGAAAATAAACAAAAGAATAAATTCATTTGTAATTCTTGGAAAGTTCCTAAATCAATTCGGGAATCAAGGAAAAAGAGATTTTACAAGTGGTTTAGACCCTATTCTTTCGGATGAATTTGACGAACTCATCAAAAAAGTACATATCTACAATCCTTGGTTTGTTGAAGTAAACGTTCGAAATGCAATAGAAGCTATTGCAAAAAGTTTAAACGAAAACGATTTGGTGGAATGGGTTTCGCATTATATCAATCAAATATCAACTGATAAAAAAGAAAAACAAGTTGCAGTCATCATGGCGGGAAACATTCCCATGGTTGGCTTTCACGATATGCTCTGTGTGTTGATGTCGGACAATAAATTTATCGGTAAACTATCTTCTGACGACAAATACCTATTACCATTCGTTGCCAAAATTTTAATTACTATTGAACCAGAATTTAACGATTACATTGAATTTACCGAAGGACAATTAAAAGGCATGGATGCGGTTATTGCCACAGGTAGCAACAACTCCGCTCGTTATTTCGAATATTACTTTGGGAAATACCCTCATATCATTCGTAAAAACCGAAACTCAGTTGCCGTTCTTACAGGCGACGAATCAACCGATGAACTTAAATTGCTTGCAAACGATGTGTTCTTCTATTTTGGATTAGGATGTAGAAATGTTTCAAAATTATTTGTTCCGAAATCGTATGTGTTTGATACGCTTTTCGAATCAGTATTTCATTTCAATTCAGTAGTGAACAACAATAAGTATGCTAACAATTACGATTACAATCGTACGGTTTACTTGATGGCAAACACACCTTCATTACTCGACAATAATTTTCTTTTGCTCAAAGAAGACAAAGGGTACTCATCTCCTATCGGAGTTTTATATTTCGAATATTACGATGATTTAGAAAGCTTAAACAAACGCCTAGAAGCAGATAAAGAACAGATACAATGCATTGTTTCTTCATGTACTTCAATCAAAAACACGGTGCCCTTTGGTCAAGCCCAATGCCCTGCATTGATAGACTATGCTGACGGTGTTGATACGATGAATTTTTTGGCCGAGTTGTAAAAATCAACAGGAAAAACATATTAGATTAGCTTGTTCTTTTCGAACAAACTAATCTTCTGTTGTTTCGTGCCAAGGAAAATTGCCACTTCCCTTCGAATTTTCCCAATAGAATTTACTTCGTTTCGAATCATAGTTACCAATCTCATTCATGGTTTCGGCATCGTATAATCGACCATTCACCATAACATATTTAATACTTTCAGTATTTCTAATATTTTCGAGCGGATTTTTATCCATCACAATCAAATCTGCAAGTTTTCCTTTTTCAAGCGAACCGATTTGATCTCCCATTCCTATATAGTCAGCTCCATTCTTAGTAGCACAACGTATTGCTTGAAG
Source organism: Bacteroidota bacterium (assembly GCA_037131555.1). Taxonomy (GTDB): domain Bacteria; phylum Bacteroidota; class Bacteroidia; order 2-12-FULL-35-15; family 2-12-FULL-35-15; genus 2-12-FULL-35-15. Next base: position 3,399 of record JBAXQU010000012.1, on the reverse strand, counting down.
CGGAGTCATTCCGCCCATTTGCAACATCCACAATTCCCAATGAGCACCTATGCCTTGAATCTGTCCATGCGAACCCATGTTTACCTTAACACCTGCATCGGCTAATTTTTTACACGAACGCGAAACCTGCATCCATCCCCATTCGTATTCCGAATCTGGTATCATGGTGCGTTCTCGCGAGCGCGAATCAATAATGGATCGAGGAAAGAAATTCAACAGTCGTTTATTTTCCCAAACATTTGTTTTTTGATACCAATAATATTCTCCATTTATAGCTCCATAGCTTACAATCAAAGTTGGAGTATAGCCTGTTTTACTGGCACTCCATAATTTAATAACATCATTACTCAAATCAGCTATTGGAATATTGTGTTCAATACCTGTATGTCCATCAAGTATTTCACTCATGTTGTCAAAAAATGTCGAACCTCCTTCCGGAACAACCATTACTTTCAAATCGCGAGCAGCAGCAATCACTTGCTGACGTTGCTCTCTACGAGGTTGATTATAACTCTTCACAGAAAATGCACCGAAAGCCTTTGTACGTGCAATAGCCGAACGTGCATCATCATAACTATTTATTACTGCCTTAAAATCTCCTTCAGCACCATACAATATTGTACCAGTTGAAAATATTCTTGGTCCAACCATGAATCCAGCTTTCACCATCTCCGACTGAGAAAAAACCATCTCTGAAGTTGATGATGGGTCGTGAGTAGTGGTAACACCATAAGCTAAATTAGCATAATAACTCCATTGTTTTTGAGGGCTTGGCCCTACTCTCCATGTACTCAAATGCGAGTGTACATCCACCATTCCTGGCATTATTGTTTTTCCTGAACAATCAATCACTTTTGCAGTAGCAGGAACCTTTACGTCATCATTTTTTCCAATCTCTTCAATCTTATTATCTTTTATTATTACAGTTCCATTTTCAATTACCTCATCACCTTTCATCGAAATAATTCTAGCACCTTTCAGCACAACATATCCTGAAGGTTTATCACTCATTAAATCCAATCCTACCTTCACTCCTACACTGTCCATTGCAGGTATTTTGTTTGGTGAACCTTCTAAAAAAGTGAACCTATCTTTAATATTATCTGTAAAATATTCATCACTATAAGTCCAGTGTATTTTTTTACTGTCCACACTCCACTCAATATTTTGTCCAGCATCTTTTGCTATCTGAGTAACTGGCAATGCCCCTGAATTAGCTGACAAATCAATAGGTTTACCTGTTTTTGGAAATATTGCAACGTACGCTTTGAACAATTCTATAAAGCTTACCCAATTACCATCAGGACTAGGAACTACCGATGTTGCATATTTTGAAGTAAAATGAGTCACCGTTTTTTTATCCTCTATCCCAATACTCTTGTAAATCTTTCCTTCTCCCTCTTCAGTTTGATAAAATATCCGATCACTTCCCATGAATCTTGGGTTTTCTCCATCTTTTGTCACCAAAACAGGTTTCGCAGTCGGGTTATTCTCCATAATGTAAATACCAGGGTTCACACAAAAAGTATATCCCAAGTGGTCATTTCCTGATTCCTTTTGATACACAATATTTTTTCCATCAGCAGAAAAATGGGGCGTGCGATAAATTCCTTTTTCAGAACTTAATTTTATTGGCTTTTTGTCTTTTAAATTCAATTTCCAAATACTGCCCATGTTCTCATCATTCCAGCAAGTGAAAACAATTTCATCATTTTGCACCGAAAATGAAGGTTCAAATTCAAAATCCTTCGATGAAGTTAATCTTACAGGTGTTCCGTTAGGCAAGTCTTTTATCCACAAATATCCAGCAGCATTGAACACTAGGTGTTTCTCATCAGCTGATGTAGTTGCATTTCTAATCACTTTCAAAGTAAATTTATCAGGTGCCACTTCTTGTCTGAATTTTAAAGCATCCACCACTTTATGCTTAGCATTTACCGTAAACGGAATTTCCTTTGCTTGCATTTTTTCAATGTCCACATTCATTATTTTTCCATTAGCCCATATAATAATGTGTTTTTCATCCAACCAATTAAAGTTTGTATACACTCCAAAAATAGCCCATGCCTCTTGTTGGTCTTTACTCAACTTATCATAAACTGGCCATTCTTCGCCCGTTTCCATATTTCTTAAATACAATACAGAAGCCTCATGCACACGTTTCACAAAAGCTAATATTTTTCCATTCCTAGAAATTTGAGGACGCACCGCTCCTCCCGAACCTCCAGTTATATCGTCTGTTTCGCCAGTCTGTCTATCATATCTTTTGATAACATAAATTTGTTTGTTAGGATCTTTGTTATACAAAAACATTCCTCCAGGATACATATCCTCACTATAATAAACATATCTTCCATCATCCGAAACACAAGGCTCTCCAACATCTTGTTGCGAATTTTTCTTCACGGTCAATTGTAAACCATCTCCACCTGAAATATGGTAGAGCCACATTTCACCAGCACCTAAAGAACGGGTGGAAGTAAAGTGCTTTCTTGCAATAATGTACTGTCCATCAGGAGTCCAAACAGGATTATTCAACAATCTAAAATTTTCTTTAGTTATTTGCCTAGCATCTGTACCATCAGCATTCATTGACCACACATTGTTTCCTCCGCCAGCATCGGATGTAAAACAAATCTTTTTCCCATCAGCAGAATATCTTGGTTGAACCTCATAAGCCGCCCCTTCTCGCAAAATCTTTGCCAGCCCACCCTGTACAGGCATTGTATAAATGTCCCCTAACATGTCAAAAACAATGTTTTTCCCATCTCCACTCACATCCAAATTCATCCAAGTGCCTTCACTGGTAGTAAAATCAACCTCTTTAAAGCTTCCTTTAACTGTTGTTACATCCCATTTTTTTTCTTTTTCTTTTTCTTTCCCTTTGTCCTTTTGACCAAAACTAAAGAAACACAAAAAACTGAATACTACCAATAGATTTAATTTCATCTCAAAATATATTTAAATTAATAATGCTAAATAACTAATAAAACTTCAACAATCAAAAAAATTATAATAAATGGTCAAATACAATGATTAAATGAAAAAATTGTATATTAAGAAAATCGAAAATTCAGTTTCAAATTATAAAATTAAGAATTCTTAATTTTTCATCATGCAGCAGGTATCTACAAAGTAGCAAGGTGAATGACCAATCGATTAAGAATCTTGAAAAATATTAAATTAGAATTGAAAATCTAATTAGGAAGAAAAGAAAAGTGGCAATCGTTGATGCATAAAAAAAAAGCCCCAATTCAATAAAGAATTGAGGCTAATTTAAAAGTGGCAACGACATACTCTCCCACATATAACTGTAGTACCATCTGCGCTGGTGGGCTTAACTGCTCTGTTCGGAATGGGAAGAGGTGGACCTCACCGCTATAGTCACCTAAAATCATA
>JBAXQU010000011.1:0-53402 GCA_037131555.1 Bacteroidota bacterium | reverse complement strand
AAGGTAAACAAGAAAAATACTGCTGGACAGAAGACGACCGTTTAAGAGCCATTCAAGAACTTGCAGGTGGCGAAGGAAAAGAAAGCTCAGTAGGTGTTCAGCGTTATAAAGGTTTGGGAGAGATGAATGCCGAACAACTTTGGCAAACAACCATGAACCCTGAGTTTCGCACCTTGCGTCAAGTTACCATCGACAATGCTGCCGAAGCCGACAGAACCTTCAGTATGCTCATGGGTGATGAAGTACCACCACGCAGAGATTTTATTGAAAAAAATGCGAAATACGCAAACATCGATATTTAAAAACTTAATAAAAATAGTAATTGCCTCCTATTTTAAAAATTCATTTGGCAATGAAAGAACCGGATTTGGCTTTAGACTTAAATTATTTTAAGTGCTAAAGCCAAATTCCTTTTTAGAACTTAACATAAACTATTTGATGTGTCCATAAAAGATGCATCAGTGATATAAATGAAAAACAAGGCAAAATATTTATTACACACACTTTTAGGATTTAAAAACTATTTGTTTGTTTTTTCGTTGTATAAAATTTACACATTAAAGAAAGATAAGAACGAAAAAGACTTTTTTCAGTTCTTAAAACTGATTCCTAATAATTCGTTTGTGTTAGATATAGGTGCTAATATAGGTATCATGACGGTACATCTAGCACGAATATCGAATTCGAACACGGTTTATAGTTTTGAGCCAATGCCGAGCAATATAGAAGCGCTCAAACGTATCATTAATTATTTCAAACTCACAAATGTGAAATTGATTGAAGCGGCATTAGGGAATTCGGAAGGTCAAGTGGAAATGGTGATGCCTGTAATTTCGAAGGTGAAGATGCAAGGCCTTAGTCATGTGGTTCATCAATCTATCACAGAGTTTAACGAAGGTGAAAAGTGTAAGGTGCCATTGTTAATGCTTGATAAAATGGACGAACTGATAAATTCCAACAAACGTATAAGCGCAATAAAAATAGACGTAGAAAATTTTGAATATTTTGTATTAGAAGGTGCCAAGGGTTTGATAAAAAAGTACAGACCTATTGTTTATGCCGAACTATGGGAAAACGAAAACCGAGAGAATTGTTTTGAATTGTTCAAGAATCTTGCATATAAAACAATGGTAGTGGTTGACGAGGCTATCATCGAATATGATCGAGCTAAGCACTTTACCCAAAACTTTATCTTCCAGCCTGAATAAATTAAGTATTTTTGCGTAATGCACAAAAAATTCCTTACCAATCTAGGACTAATCTTATTCCTGAATCTTCTAATCAAGCCAATATATGTTTTTGGAATAGATAAAGCGGTTCAGTTTCAAGTCGGGACAGCAGCATACGGTATTTATTTCGCCATCTTTAATTTCTCGTTTTTACTTACCATCATACTTGATTTTGGAATTACCAACTTCAACAACAAAAATATTTCACAAAATAACCACTTACTTACCAAGCATTTTTCAAGCCTTTTTACACTCAAACTTCTTTTAGCTGTCATCTATATTATCGTTGTCGTTGTTGTTGGACTTTTGATAGGGTACGACACGCGATTAATGAAATTGCTATTGATACAAGGATTCAATATGTTTCTTCTTTTCTTTATTAATTATTTGCGTTCAAATCTTGCTGGATTACATTTATTCAAGACTGACGGTTTGATCTCTGTGCTTGACCGAACCATAATGATTATCGCATGTGTTTTTCTTCTACATTCAGGTGTTTTTTACACCGAAAACGGAATCATGTATTTTGTGTATACGCAAACAGTTGCATATTCAATAGCCGCATTTACAGCCTTTGTGATTATTGTTCGAAAAACACATTCTTTTAAACTTAAATGGAATTTCCCTTTTTCGTTGATGATAATGAAAAAAAGTTTGCCTTTCGCAATCCTAACACTTTTGATGTCATTCTACAATCGAATAGATTCGGTGATGATAGAGCGAATGTTACCTGATGGCGATGTTCAGTCAGGGATCTATGCTCAAGCATTTCGAATTTTGGACGCTACAAATATGATTGCGTTTTTGGTTGCAGGTGTGCTTCTTCCTGTTTTTTCACGCATGCTAAAGCATAAAGAATCAGTTGAACCATTGGTAAAATTGATTAGTAGACTTTTACTTACTCCTGCCATTGTTATCGGAATAGGTTGTTTATTCTATAGTCGAGAGTTGATGGAGATGCTGTATCCAATTCACAAAACAGATACAGTCGAGTTGTATGCCGAACATTTGAATGAGGCTTCCAAGATTTTCAGTTTATTAATGCTCAGTTTTATTGCGATATCTACTACTTATATTTATGGAACTCTTTTGACTGCTAACGGTAATTTACGTCAACTTAATTTTATGGCAGCATCCGGAATGGTACTTAATATAATTTTTAACTATATTTTAATACGAAAGTTTGAGGCTTATGGATCCGCGATTTCTAGCATGTCTACTCAGTTTCTTACAGCTATTATTCAACTTTCAATTGCACAAAAGATTTTTAAGTTTAAGGTAAATTATAGATTACTCTTTGCTTTTCTCATTTTCACTCTTGGAGTAATCGCCATTAATTACTATTCAAAAACGCTTCATTTTCAACTTTTTCAAGCTAACAATTGGTTGGTTAATTTTGCAATCATGTGTTCTTCATGTGGCTTATGGGCTTTTGTAACAGGAATGATCAGTATAAAGGCTATTTTTCGCATCCTCAAATTCTGATAGAAGGCATATTAAATTATGCAGTTTACTAAATTTTTCTACTTTTGTCGTCCCAACATTTTAATTTAGATTATTTAATATGGAGAATAAAACGCAAGCTGCGGATGATTTTAATTCATTAAATGTATTGTACTTTATCTATAAATGGCGCAAACCACTTATAGTTATAGGTGTTTTGAGCATAGTCATCTCTAGTATTATTGCATTAACGATTAAAGAGAAATATAAATCCACGGTTATTCTTTTTCCTGCTACTACAAGTTCTATTTCAAAAGCTTTGTTGACTGAAAACACTTTTAAAAATGAGGATGTTCTTCAATTTGGTCAAGAGGAAGAAGCAGAGCAAATGCTTCAAATTTTGAACTCTGATGAGATAAGAACAAAAATTTGTGAAAAGTATCATTTGATGTCACATTATGGTATCGATTCTACTGATAAGTTTAAACAAACCAAGTTGTATGACGAGTATCAAAGCAATATAACTTTTAAACGCACGGAATACATGTCCGTCAAAATCGAAGTGTTGGACAGAAATCCTGATACTGCGGCAATAATTGCGAATGATATTGCTGCCTTACACGATTCATCAAAAATTAGGATGCAACGTGATCGTGCTTATCAATCACTGAGTATTGTTGAAAAAGAGTACAAAGCAAAAGTAGCGGATGTAAATAGACTTACAGATTCAATAAAGGTTATTAATAATTTGGGTATTTACGATTACGAATCACAATCTGAACGCACCAACGAACAATATGTTATAGCAATATCAAAAGGAGATCAACGTGCTGTAAAATTGCTTGAAGAAAAGTTGAAAATAATTGCTCAATACGGAAGTATTTATGTTTCTCTTCGCGATAATTTGTTTATGCAACGAAAGCAATTGAATTCATTAAAAACAAAATATGAAGAAGCTCAAGTAGATGCCAAAGAAATACTTCCTCAGAAATTTGTGGTGAGTAATGCATATCCGGCTGAAAAGAAATCATATCCTATTCGTTGGATAATTGTTGTTGTATCATTAGTATCGTCATTACTCATAGCAATAATTATAATATTATTAATTGAAAATATTCGACAGTTTAAAGTCAACACAAAAAACGAAACGGCCTGAATACGGAAACCGGAAATGGGTTCTTATCTAACAAATAACCTAGAACTGGCAAAGCAAAGAATAATTTCGAAATTGAAAGAAATAACTTCGGAAACAAAAAGTGAAACGATAATTGAAGCTACAAATAAAGATATAAATGATAAAACATTAGAAAAGGCAACATCAACCACAAACAATTACACAATGCAAGAATATACACAAAGTAATTATTACTACTTAAAACTTATCATGAAATGGAAACTCCATTTTTTGATAATTACAATTGCGGCTACTGTTCTTGCTGCACTGTTTTCTAGCGAATTATTTATCCCATCGAAATTTAAATCATTTGCAATTGTTTATCCTTCCAACCTTACACCCTACGGTCAGGAAAGCCCAACCGAACAAATGATGCAGCTTTTCGAGTCGGCAGATATACGAAATGCAATTATTAAAAAGTTTAACTTAGCCAAAAGGTATGAAATTGACACTTCTGCAAAATCTGGCAAATCGACATTGATAGCCACTTACCAATCAAACGTTACAATTAGCCGCACCCAATTTGAATCAATAGAAGTGAAAGTGTTGGATACAGACCCCATCGTTGCCTGTGAAATGGTGAAAGAAATTATCAAAGCTCTTAATCTAAAGGCTAGAAGTTTGCAAAGAGATAAAACAAAAGAAGTACTCGTTGTATTAACGAATGAATTGAATTACAAAAAGCATCAGTTAGATTCATTGAATACAAGACTAAACGAAATAAGGACTAACTATCATATACTTGATTATAAAACTCAGTCCAAAGAAGTTATTAAGGGATATGTTAAAGGATTGGTAAAAAATAAAGATAATAAAGACATTACTGAAATGATGCATAATCTTGAAGAAAAAGGAGGCGAATTTTATGGTGGAATTAAAATTTACGAGGAATTGCTCAAAGGGTATTCGGCAATAAAACTTCAATTTGATGAAGTGCTGAAGGATATGAATAAAGAATTGACTTATACTAATATGGTGACCTATCCTACTCCATCTGATAAAAAGGCTTACCCAATTCGGTCGTTAATTGTTCTTGTATCTGTAGTATCTGCAAATATGTTTTTGTTTGTGGTGCTTGTCCTTATTGATTCAAGAAGAAAAATAGTATTATAAAGCAAAATTAGTTTACTATTGTTAGAACAAAAAAATATAAAATTAGTATATACGCTAGCAATAGCATTCTTAATACTGAATGCTGTTTGCACTTATATGGAATTTTATTATTTCAATTTAGTTCCTGCAATTATATTGGTGGTACTACTAGCCTTATTCTCCTTAGATAAACTCATACTTTTTGTTGTTTTTCTTACACCTCTTGCTATAAATCTACAGAACCTTGAAGGTGGACTTGGGCTGAGTTTGCCTACTGAACCAATTATCTTTGGCATCATGCTTGTTTTTATTTTTAAACAGTTGCATGAAAATACAATGGATATTAAAGTGATGAAGCATCCAATTACCATTGCAATCATTTTAAATTTAATTTGGATTTTCATAACTTGTATCACAAGTGATATACCGATTGTTTCATTCAAGTTCCTAATTTCTAGATTGTGGTTTGTTATTGTGTTCTATTTCCTGTGCACACAACTGTTTAGAAATTACAAGAACATTAAACGTTTTAAATGGTTGTACATGATACCATTAACAATAATTATTTTTTATACACTCTACAATCATTCTCAAATGGGTTTTGAAGAAGCTCCAGCGAATTATGTAATGTCGCCATTTTATAATGACCACACTATATATGGTGCCATGTTGGCTATGTTTTTTCCGACACTTTTGTTTTTTACCATTAACAAAAAATATTCAGGTAGTATTAAATTTGCCGCGTTTCTTATATTAATAATTTATTCCATTGCGTTGGTTTTTTCTTATACTAGAGCTGCTTGGCTTAGTATGGCTGTTGCATTTGTAGTTTATTCATTATTACTAATCAAAATCAAATTTAAGTACATCATGATTGCTTTTGTTAGTGTTGCAGCAATTGCTTTAATATATCAAACTGAGATTGTGATGAAGCTCGAAAGAAATAGGCAGGATGCTTCTCAAGATTTTGATAAACATATTCAATCTATTTCAAATATTTCAACAGACGCCTCCAATTTAGAACGATTAAATAGATGGAATGCCGCATTTCGAATGTTTGCTGAGCGACCATTCTTTGGATGGGGACCAGGCACTTATAGTTTTGAATATGCACCTTTTCAACATGCTCATGAAAAAACGATTATTAGTACTAACATGGGAGATAAAGGAAATGCCCATAGTGAATACATAGGACCACTTTCCGAATCGGGAGTGTTAGGTGTACTAACATTTATTGGAATTATTATTTGTACCTTGTCAACAGGGTTTCGATTATATTATACAATAAAGGACAGAGAAACGAAAAATCTGGTTTTAGTGATTATTTTGGGGCTAGTAACTTATATCGTACATGGTGGATTGAACGATTTTCTTGATACAGACAAGGCTTCGGTACCTTTTTGGGGATTTATTGCTATGTTAGTTGCAATAGATATTTACCATAATAATAAGAGGGAGGAAGAAGAAACTACTTTGTTGGAAGAAGTTTTGAACAAATAATATCCTTACTCAGCAATACGATTCGAAGCGGGAAAATATTAGTTAAATTTTAATTAGTGCATTCTAATGCTGAACAAGGCAATATCATCAATATAAGGCATACTTTGTTTGTAAGTAATGATGGTTTGCATAATCAGCTTGTTTAATTCTTTCATATCTAAATTCTGATTTTTTTTGATTATGTCTTTTAATGATTCTATGCCAAAATCCTCAGAATTGTCGTTCTCCAACTCAACTAATCCATCAGTATAACAAACTATGGATGTACCAGAAGTAATATTTACAATCCCTTCCTTAATTTTTGTGATCTCATCAAACATCCCAAGACCTGTACACCCTGTTTTTAATAGACTGATGGAATTTCCAATAGAAACCAAAGGTGGATTGTGAGCTGCATTTACATATGTAAGTGTACGAGTTATTAAGTTGTATTTTGCAATAAATAAGGTGATGAACTTCTCTCCTTTTGCACTTGCCATTACCTTTGTATTCAATTCTCGCACAAGCTCTGTGAGTGAAGTTGTTTGATTAAATAAAACCCGAAGGTTCGCTTGAAAATTCGACATCAATAATGCAGCGGCAACTCCTTTTCCAGAGACATCGGCAACACAAAAAGCGCATTCGTTTTTGTTTAGCCATATAAAGTCGTAATAATCTCCTCCTACTTCTTGATGCGGCAAATAAAATGCTGATGTGTCTAGCACATTGTCTTTCGGAAGAGAAGTAGGGAAAAGCATTGACTGCATTTCTGATGCAAGCTCCAACTCTTTTTTTAATGCTGCCTGACGGATATTTTCTTTTGCTAGTTTTTTATTTTCAATCGCAACAACAATAATACTTGCAAGTGTTTGAACAAATGGTAAATGTTTAATGGTAGGACTAAGCTCCACTTTGTCTTCTAAATCACCAATTAAAACATAAGCCAGCGGAAAGGATTTATGAAAAACAGGAATTACAATTTCGAATGTCTTACTTAGATTACCTTCTGAAAAATTAGTCGTACTTATTTCTTTAATTGGTAATAAGTCATTCTCAACATTTATTTCACTGTACTCTTCTTCAACACCATATTTTAGTACACATTTCCAATCACCTTCATTCAGGAATAAAACTAATTTTCCAATACTTAATTCAGTTTTTAAAACATTTTCAAGGATTTGTAATAGTTGCTCAGTAGAGGAGTTGTGATTAATGGCTTTAGTAATTTCCAAAAGAGAATTAAGTTTAATATCTTTAATTCGCTTAGATAAATTCCTGTTTAATGAAGAGGCCATATCAGAATTGTTGTTCATTTATGAGCGAAGTTAATAATCTTCGGCACTATTTGTTTATTAAATTAGACTAAAAAAATATTAACATAGATAGAGAAGGCTAATAACTTGTTAAGATATTACTCATTCAATTTCTTGATTAAATCCGGAAGCATCTTCAAAGCTGCTACTTCCTTCATTTTGGCTCGAGCTTCGCCAGCTGGCGAACCAAAGTAGGTTTTGCCTGCAGGAATGTCTTCGCCAAGTCCTGCTTGCGCTAAAAGTACAGCACCTTTTCCTATTGTAACATCGCTTCGTATGCCAGCCTGTCCCCAAAGGGTTACTCCGTCTTCAATTTTCACAACCCCTGCAACACCAACTTGAGAAGCCATTAAGCACATTTTCCCAACTTGTGTATCATGCCCTATTTGAACATGGTTGTCCATTTTTGTTCCTGCACCAATTCGGGTATCTCCTGAAACACCTTTATCTACGGTGCACATCGGTCCGATTTCTACATCATCTTCAATAATCACCCTTCCACACGAAATCATTTTATCAAACTTATCTGTTCTTTTTTTGTAGTAAAAGGCATCAGCGCCTATCACACAATTGGCGTGAATGATAACATTATTACCAATATGACAGTCGTTATAAATAACAACGTTTGGGTGGATTACACAATTATTCCCAATCGTTACATTGTTTCCCAAATACACTCCAGGCATGATAATGGAATCCTTACCAACTTTTGCAGAATCACTTATCTGTTTTTGTGAATAATTGACTGGATAAAAATGACGAACAAGTTTATTGTAATCTCTAAAAGGGTCATACGAAATCAAAAGTGCTTTCCCTTCAGGACAAGTAACATTTTTATTGATTAGGATTGTGGTAGCTTTAGATTGAAGCGCTTTGTCGTAATATTTTGGATGGTCAACAAAAACGATATCGCCATGTTCGACCATGTGAATCTCGTTTAACCCTGCGATTAGATGATTTGCATCGCCTTCGAATGAGCAATTAATAAGTTCAGCAATATCCTTAAGCTTACGTGGAGATGATAATTTCATAAAAAATAATATAGTTTTTCAATTTGTTCAAAGATAATTAATATAAAAACGCCCCGTTGAAATTAATAACGAGGCGTTCTGAATTATCTCTATTTTGATTATTTTACACGTTCAACGTAGGAGTTGGTACGTGTGTCAATTCTTATTTTTTCACCTTCGTTTACAAAAAGCGGTACGTTTACTACAGCTCCTGTTTCCATGGTTGCAGGTTTTAAAGTATTCGTTGCAGTATCGCCCTTTACACCTGGTTCAGTATAAGTAATAGTTAACTCAACAAAAGTAGGAGCCTCTGCTAATATTGGTTCATCTCCTTCAAAAGATACTTTTACTTCCATTCCTTCTTTTAAGAATTTAATTGAGTCACCTAACAAAATAGATGAAATGTGAATTTGTTCATAGGTTTCGTTATCCATTAAAACAATGAATTCTCCCTCAGGATAAATAAATTGCATTTGTTTGTAATCTACCCTAACCAATTCTACTGCTTCACCAGCACGAAAACGATTCTCTACTATCTTCCCATTCTTTAAATTTCGCATTCGTGCTTGGTAAAATGCACGTAAATTACCTGGTGTGCGGTGTTGATACTCTTCTATTTTACAAAGTTCTCCGTTGAAACGAATTACTGATCCTACATTGATGTCTCCTGAATTTGCCATTGTTTTTGTTACTAATTTTTGTTTTTTTATTTATTGGGGTGCAAATATAAGATTAATGATGGAAGTAAAAAATGAACTTTCAACTAATTCTTGATTATCCTTTTGTTTATAGTGAAATTATTGGAATCATTGATTTGCACAAAATAAATTCCATTACTAAAATCACTTAAATCAAAGGTGATGGAATTTCTTCCTGAAGATAGATGTCTTAATTCTTTAAGCATGGTTTGTCCAAGTGTATTTATGATTTTTATACTTACAGACTCATTTCCCAATTTAGTAAATCTTAATTCGAATTTACCATCGGTAGGGTTGGGTAATAATTCAAAATCCGCAAGTGATGAGCCATTATCTACTCCTAAGCCATAGATTGTTATCGTTTGAGAGATACTATCCGTACAACTACCTGTAGATACTAGAAGAGTAACGGTATATGTGCCGTTTGCTGAAAAAGTATGAACCGGATTTTGGGTAATATCTGTATTCCCATCACCAAAATTCCATATCCAACTTGTTCCGTTTTGAGATGTATTTGTAAAAGAAACACTATTTGTTGATTGTGTATAAGTGAAGGAAGGAGAAATTCCTCCTGAAACATTCACAACTACAGGAACAAGTGCGCTTGTGCATGGAGCAGAACGAAGTTCCCAATCATAAAAATAATAATAGCGAGCAGGGTCGGGTACATCATTACCTGTAATGGACACTAGCCCAATAGGGTCATTATACGGATAAGATGCTCCTGCTGAATTGCGGTAAAGATTTACATTGCCGCCACATCCAAGCTGAAAGCTGCTGCCAACTGTAAGTGGGAAATTTAGTGTTACCCTACTTTGTCCATTCGGAATGTTGACAGTAGCAGTATTGAGCACTGTTCCTGCAAAATTGCTTAAGGTTATTGTTCTGTTTCCAGCATTGGTGGCGTATACCAAAACCGAGACCAATGTGCAAGGTTGGTTTACATCGAATACTTGATAATGAGTATTGGTGTTCGTGAAATTGCCACCCGCTCCCATGGTGTTATCTATGGGTGTAGAATACACACTTGGAGAACTTACTGCGCTTTGTACATAAAAAGTGGTTGTACTATTCAGAAGTGGCGTAATGAAGGTTGTTCCTGTATCAAGCGCGCTACCGCCCATTGGTGAGCTATACCAAGACAATGATACTCCGTTTGCGGTTAGTGTTGCTGGGCTTCCGCAACTTGTGGCGACAGGTGAATTCACAGTAGGAGAAGTGAGTGGTACAATGGAAATAAGATTTGCAGTAGTGATTGAGTCCATACCACAAGAACTATTCGCTAATAGTTTAACGGTATAGTTTCCCGCATTCATATAAGTATGAATAGGGTCGTTTGAATTACTTGTTGTACCATCACCAAAATACCATGTATAGCCACCTCCATTTGTTGTGGTATTGGTAAAATGTACATTTGCTGGAAGCGAACAATAACTAGTTGGTGAAGCTGTAAAACTACAAACTGTAGAACCAGGAACATAAGCGGCACCTACACCTACAGCAAACCATGCATTAGTAACATCTACTACTTCGGGTGAGCAACCTCCGAATAAATCAACGGCAGATTGAATGGAATATAAACGTGCTTCTGAATAATCCGAATTTGGATTTAAATACACCGTATTCATTCGATACCAAATTTGTTCGACTACATCAATGCCTAATGGTGTAACCGAATAAACATCCGAATTGTCATTCGTTCCGCTTCCTCCCATGGCTAGTAAATAATAACAATGACTAAGGATGGTAGAGTTTTGATGTACCTCTTGATTCACTGCGTCCCAATATTGCCCAAGGTAAGTATCTGGATTTTGTAAATTATGTGGGTTTGCCATATCTCTAAAGGGAGTACCTCCAATCATGTCGCCAATAAGCCAATCAATCGTTCCCGAATTCAAAGCATAATGACGAATTGAATTTCCCATACAATCGCTGAAACCTTCGTTCAATGCCCCGCCTTCAGGAACATTGCCAAGGTTAGAAGTAAATTGTGTTAGTCCATGTGTAATTTCATGTCCTGTAACATCCAAAGTGGTGAGTGGGGTATAGCCTTGTGTTGAATCGCCATCTCCATAACTCATTGATTGCCCGTCCCAAAATGCGTTCACCATATTTACATCCACATGAACATAGGACAAAAGAGCAAATCCTGCATCATCAATACTATTTCTGTTGAACAATGAATCGTAGTAGTCATAAGTCTTTTCGGCTCCCCAATGCGCATCAGTAGCATATTGATCAAGGTCTGAATTAATATTGTTCCAAGTGGTTGTGCTATTCGTGAAATCAGTTGTTCCTGTTGGATTGGCTGCTTTCAAATTGTTGTAGGTGATGATTCCATTTCCTCTTCCTGTTTCGTGCAAACGATATCCTCCACCGTTGCTATCTGTCATAATCGGGCGATTACCACTGTACACTGTTACACCAGTTGCAGGTACATTGGCATCTTTTATTCTGTTTTGTTCGAAAATGATTTCACCAGAATTGGCATCAACAAAAACAAAATTACGTTTCAAAGGTTGCTCAGCATAGATGTCGAATTTATAAGTAAGGCGGTAATTGTTCTTTTTGAAATCACCTTTAAAAGGTGCATATACAAGTGTTCCTTTTGGAAACCAAGTTGCATTTTCTTGCTTCATTGTTTCTTTCAACTGCGATTCTAATACAGGATTTTGCCAACGATAACGTTCAGCATGGGTATACGTCAAAGCGTTTTGTAAAGCAGTTTCTTCGGTTACACTGTTTGATGATACCGAGTTAGTGAGTTGATTAAAAATAAAACCATTCATCGAAACAATTTTATTGTTTTTGGTATGTACTATGTACATGGTTCCTTCTATCGGAAAGCCATTACACGTTTCTTGATATCGATAATGAATCATTCCTAATTTATCCTTTTCCTGAGAAAGAAGCAATAAGCCCATCGTATGGTCGAGGTGAAGACTCGTGTAAATCCATTGGTTTAATTCACTCAAATCTTTTTCAGCTCCATGTCGGAATTGAATATAAGAAGGCACTTCGGAGCTTTTGTTGAATCGAATGAGTTCGGTGCCTTGAATTAATTTTTCGGCTTCAGCTTTATTTAAAACTGATTGCGCTTTTGAAATGGTTGTTGTTTGAAAAACAAAAACAACTACTATAAATAATGCTGTACGGGTAATTTTTAAGACCATGCTTTTTTGTTTAAGAATTAATAGAATCAAAATTCTTAACAAAGAAAAGAAAAGTAATTTACATTCCCTAACATCATAGACCAAACTGAAGAATTTGGTGTTTTCTCTCAGGCCACAAATTGATGAAGCTACCTATTGATTAACGATAGTCTTTAATTCTATTGTATTGCTTTTACAATTTCATCTTTTTCGGTATAGCCTTTTTTCGACCAATACATGGTTTTGTTTTTGTAAAGTTGCAACACAGGCAATTCGTCTATTTTAAGCTCTTTCATCAAACTTTGATTGTCATCTACATTGATGCGCAATACAATTACTTTGTCTTCCATGTCTCTTGTGATTTCTTCGAGAGAGGGTAGCATTCGTTTGCAAGGAGCGCACCAGTCGGCATAAAAATCGATAAGCACAGACTTGTCAGCATTCATCAATATTTTAAATTGCTCCATGGTCATTCCTTTTGATGTTGAGGTAGCAGTGGTTTCAGGAAGATTGGCTCCTCTCCATTTCATAATTCCTCCTTCCAATTCGTACACTTCTTTAAACCCAATTTCGCGCAATTTACTTGCTGCCGATGAGCTTCGTCCTCCACTCAAACAGTATATAAACAAAGGTTTTGATTTATCGAGCGAAGAGATTTGTTTTTCGAAATTATCGCCATTCCAATCTATGTTCATTGCGTTTTCGAGATGCCCTTTCGAAAACTCTTCGGGTGTGCGCACATCCATGAGTGTGGCTGTAGGTGTTTGTTTTAGCTTCTCCGAAAATTCGTTAGCTGCTAGTTTTGCTTTCCCTCCTCCTGAGTTCCCCATGGAACAAGCTGAGAATAGTGATACAAGTGCGATAAGTAAAATGGAATAGATTTTCATAGTTGCTTTATTGTTTAATTGAATGATGATAAATTGTTTTTGATGGGTCGTATTTCACAAATAGGTTAAGCCAAATCAACCGTGAGGTGCGAAAGGTAATTGGCATCATTACGATGATGGTGCTTACGAAAAAAGTCAGGTACTGCCATGTTTCCGATTTTACAACAAACGAATCGATTATATACGTGATGATGAACCACCCTACTACCATTGCATAACTCACATACATGGCTCCATAAAAATAACCTGGTTCTTTTTCGTATTTCATGCCACAGCAAGAGCAAGATTCATTCATCTTGTCGAAGGTTTTTAAGTTGAATACTGCATTCGACTTGAAAACATTCGATTGATGACATTGTGGACACTTATTCCCAACCACCGAATACACACTATCTTTAAGCATGTTTAGTTTGTGTTTTAATGATTAGTTGCAAGTCGTTGGCTTGCACCACACCCGACTGTCGCCACTTTATGTTTCCTTGATGAAATAAAATAAGGGTTGGTACACTCTGTATTTGATACTTACTAGCCACTGCAGGATTCTTATCCACATCTATTTTTAAGATGGTGGCCTCATCACCAATATTCGATTTCAGTTCTTCCAAAATTGGCTTCATCATTTTACATGGCCCACACCATTCGGCCGAAAAATCAACCAAGGTAGGTTTGTCGCTTTTTATTATATCCGAAAATTTAGCTTGCATTCGTTTTGGTTTTTCTAAGGTTTAGTTTGCATTTATTTTTCCTATCACACAGCTTTGCATACTTTTCAACTGAAGCAGCAATCCGTTCTTTTCGGTTGCCTCGGGATAGCCCAGATGAAGTAAGGCCGCTGTTAATACCTTTCTTTCTACTTCGTTGTGTGTTATCACAACGGTGTCGTTTTCCTTATCCACCGTCACTTCACTCACACCATCTATTTTCATTAACTCCTTTATAATGGTCGATGCACATCCATTGCATTTCATATTGGCCACTTTCAATTCATCCGTTTTCATTGTTCTTTGGTTTATCGTTTTTTAAAATATTCATGAGCAGTCCTCCCATCAAAGCACCATACAAGGTGCTGTTCAGCGGTTTCGAGGTGATGGCACACGTACCACTTGCGCAGCCAACAAAGTAATAGTACAAAAAGCCTCCTAATGCACCTATCACAATGCCGATTAGGGTGAGCTTGTTTTTTAATACAAAATTCATTTCTCGATTCGTAAGGTTGTTTTTTTCGTTGCAAAGTTAAAACACAATCGCCACATGCTTTGCTACTAATGTTACACGATGCTAAATAAAGCCGTTGATTGATTAAGCGTAAAACCCGCTTTCTTTCTTTTTGCCAAGTTCGGTTTCGCGCTCACAAGCCTTCCACAGTTGATATCCTCCCGAAAGGTTGAACACCTTATCAAACTCATTTTGTTTTAATATGCGTTGTGCCAAATATCCTCTAAGGCCAGCCTGACAATAGATGTAAATGGTTTTGGAAGTATCCAGTTCATTCAATCTTGCACGAATTTCATCCACCGGAATGTTCACTGCAGTATTAATATGTCCACTTTCAAACTCTTTCTGGGTGCGCACATCCAGCAATATGTCTTCAGGATTAACCCTGTCCAATTCGTTCCAATAAAACACCGATAACCTTCCTTGCAAAATATTTTCGGCTACAAAACCTGCCATGTTTATAGGGTCTTTGGCCGATGAGAAAGGCGGAGCATAAGCATGTTCAAATTCGGTAAGTTCGTAAATGCTGCTTCCTCTCGCAATGGCCGATGAAAGCGTGTCTATTCGTTTGTCTACTCCATCGTAGCCAACTATCTGCGCATTCAACAGCGTTCCATCTTCGGGAGCAAATGCTATTTGTATACTCATTTGTTTAGCTCCCGGATAATATCCTGCATGCGAACCACTATGTGTGGTCGATACCAGATGTTTTATTCCTGCCTTTGCAAGGTGTTTCGATGCTGTGCCTGCTGTGGCTACTGTTAAGTCGAACACTTTTACAATGGCCGTGTTGATGGCTCCATGATAGGCTTGTTTGTTGCCAAGCACTATGTTGTTGGCACATATTCGTCCTTGTTTATTAGCCGGACCAGCCAAATAGGTGTTCATAGATTGATGTGTGATGGGGTTGGTAAATTCAACGGCATCGCCCACCGCATAGATGTCGGGGTTGGAGGTTTGCAAAAATTCATTCACCCAAATGCCTCGTGCATCGCCTAGTTTAAGCCCAGCATTCACCGCTAGTTTGGTATCCGGTTTTACACCTATCGACATGATTACCACATCAGCCTCTAGCGCCTCTCCGCCTTTTAGCATCACTCGTAGTCCGCTATTTGTTTTTTCGAATCCTTCCACAGCCGAGCTCAACATCAGGTTTACACCTTTCGAGCGGATATGCTCTTGCACCATGGCCGCAAGCGGAAAATCAAGAGGAGCCAATATTTGGTTGCCCATTTCGATGATGGAAACATCCATGCCCAGTGCATGTAGGTTTTCGGCCATTTCCAGTCCTATAAATCCTCCACCTATCACCACTGCTTTTTTCACCGAAGCCTGTTTCACGAATGCTTTTATATAATCCGTATCGCTTACATTTCTAAGTGTAAATATTCCTTCCAAGCCAATGCCCGTTAATGGAGGACGTATGGGCTCGGCACCGGGCGAAAGCACTAGTTTGTCGTACGTTTCGGTGTATTCCTTGCCCGTGGTTTGGTTGCGTGCGGTTATTGTTTTTGTTTGGGTATCAATGCCTATCACCTCCGTAAGGGTGCGCACATCTATGTTGAAACGCTTGTTGAAAGCACTTGCCGTTTGCACAAACAGTGCATTTCGGTCTTTTATCACATCGCCTATATAATAAGGTAAGCCACAATTGGCATACGATATAAACTCTCCTTTTTCAAATATCACTATCTCGGCTTTTTCGTTTAGTCTGCGAAGCCTAGCAGCAGTGCTTGCTCCACCTGCCACAGCACCTATTATTACATATTTCATCTTTCCTCAGTTTTTTATTTCGGCACAAAAGTACCTACTTCTTACGAGTTGGTGTGCAACTATGGTTACATATCTTGTTTTTTTTTCAACGTAAGAGATGAAGGCATTTTTGCAATGGATTTACCGCTGAGGCATTCAATTAGGCATCAGCGAATAGGCAATAGCGAACAGGTTCAATGTTACACCATGCACTCTATTACCTTTTTGCTATTCACTGTGAAGCAGTCCCCATTGCCTAATGTCATTTCGCTATTCACTAAGAATGAGATTTCTCACTTCGTTCGAAATGACAGCCTTCTTTTGGGGTGATGAGAAAGAATGAAAGGCGGCTTTGCCGCCTTTCATTCTTTCCTCCTTTAATAAATATAGCCCGTCATTCTGAGCGAAGCGAGGAATCTCGGGCAAACTAGCAGAAAAGCAATTCGAAGATTTTGATTACCTAACAAAGGCACTCAATTAGGTATCAGCGAATAGGCACTAGGTAATAGTAAATAGGTGATTGGGGTGATTTAGGTCATTTGGGTTTTTATGGTTTTGTTCCTTAATATTACTTTTTTGACTTGAAATTTTACTTTTTGAGTGTTTTGAGTTACTATGGGTCTGTTATGAGTTACTTTTACTCTGTTTAGGGTTACTATTAGTCTGTTTTGAGTTACTATGGGTCTGTTATGAGTTACTCTTACTCTGTTTAGGGTTACTATTTGTCTGTTTTGAGTTACTATGGGTCTGTTATGAGTTACTATGGGTCTGTTATGAGTTACTATTACTCTGTTTAGGGTTACTATTAGTCTGTTATGAGTTACTCTTGCTCTGTTTAGGGTTACTATTACTCTATTTTGAGTTACTGTTACTCTATTTAGGGTTACTGTTACTCTATTTTGAGTTACTATTACTCTATTTTGAGTTACTATTACTCTATTATGAGTTACTGTTACTCTATTTAGGGTTACTATTACTCTATTTTGAGTTACTGTTACTCTATTTTGAGTTACTATTACTCTATTTAGGGTTACTATTTGTTTTTTAGGGTTACTATTTTGATAAAAAAAGTAAAAAAGGGGTTTTTGAAAAGTAAAATGGCTTGCAAAAAAAGTAAAAGTGAGTTTTGAAATAGTAAAAAGTGAATTAATAAGTAAATAAAAAACGGGAATTAATTATTTAATAAAGTCGTCTGAGAAATGTAGGACGCAAAAACAAAATGACAGATGTACAAAGAGCTGACCTAGATGCAGCACTACGAGGAAAAAAGTTTAATGATGATATTACTTTGTTGTTGGGAACGATATTGGATGATGAGTTGCCGCCCATGATTACGGAGATTGAGGCTTAGAGATGGGATTTGGGATTAAAGATTTAGTCCCTAAGCTTTGGGATAGGATTTAGGATTTGAGGTGTGGGAAGTCTTGTGGAGGTGAGTGCTGAAACAAGACTTTTTTTTGAGAGACCTCACCCCCGGCCCCTCTCCGGAGAGGGGTGACGGAGTGGGTAGGCGGAAGATTTTGGATTATACTTATATAATATATGTATATTTGGGGGATGAAAAAACAATGTGTTGTGGCGAGACGCCACATAATAAATGGCACAGGCGAAACACGCCTGCGCCAGCGGGTAAATAACAATAGCAAGATGATAAAAAAAGTATTTATGGCAATTGTTCTTGTATTGGTTTTATTTAACTCATGTAAAAAAGATCAAATCGATGTGGTAAATATTTCAGGAAATGTAAAAAATAATTGTACTGATTCAGGTTGGGCTAATGTTACCGTACATCTTTTTACCAATTATTCTCATTCTAGCATATTTAATAAAAAAAGCAGCAGTGATGAAATTTCAACTGCCACGAATGCAAACGGTGATTTTGTTTTTAGCAATTTTTCAATAAATCACAATTCTGATTATACATACATTGTTACAATTGATAACCTAGATCATTATATTGGAGGAAACCCTTTATCTGATTTTGGACACTCTGGCATATCGGGAGAAATTAATAAAGATAATCCAAGTAATTTTTTACATTTAGGGATTCAGGGAACATTTTATTTAATTAATTTCTTACTACCAAACGGCACTTATATCACACCTCCTGATTCTATCAAAATTAAGCTGAGTCAACCTGTTTTTCATCGCAATATGCCTCAAAACTTATGGGAAGTTGATTTGGGAGCAGGCTCTAACATTAACTATACCCAGATTAATGATTTTGGTGGATACCCTATGGGTATGTGGCATATTTATTTAACTAAGATTAAAAATGGAATGACATCCAATATTCACGATAGCATTTATTTAAACATGGGAGGAACAGGTAATTATCATATACCATGGTAAAAAAACAAACGAGATTTATATGAAAAATTTATTAGCCTCAATAGCATTCCTAATTGTTTTAAATAGTTTAATAGCACAATCAATACCTAATGCGGGATTTGAAAACTGGACAAACCATGGAATATACAGCGACCCCACCTCATGGTGCAGTTTTAACCAATTCACTGCAAGTTCGGGTATTTTTACATGTGAAATAGGCAGTCCAGGAGCTGTAGGTTCTTCTTATGTTAAGCTTACAACAAAACAAATTTCAGGTGTAAACCCTACTTCTGCAATAGTTTCTAGTGCGCAAAGTTTTGCAGGCATCGCACCAGGTTTTGAGTGCGGTGTGCGTCCTCAATATTTAACGGGGCAATATAAAAGCAAAGAAACAGGGAACGATACCGCTTACATTGAAGTACTTCTTTCTAAGTGGAATTCTATTACTCTGAGTAGAAATTATGTTGGAATTGGTAATAAATTTATTTTTGCAGGTACTATTTCGAGTTGGACTCCCTTCAGTATTCCGCTGAATTATTTAAATGGAAATTTCCCTGATTCTGCATTAATAATGATGTCTTCTAGTAGTGGTCACAATGCAGCTAACTATGTTGCAAATGATTACCTTTATGTAGATGACCTTGCTTTTTCGGGAAGTGTTCCAGCTGGGATAGATGAATTAACTCAGAACACAAACATCACTATTTCCCCCAACCCTACTACAGGTGAATTAAGAATTCAGGATTTAGAATTAGGAATAAAGACTGTAAATGTATATAATGTGTTAGGGGAATTGGTTCAAAGTTTAAAGTTAGAAAGTTTAAAGTTAGAAGTGGTGATAGATGTGAGTAGGTGGAAGGCAGGGGTGTACTTTGTGGAGGTGGAAACGGAGAAGGGTGTGGTGAGGAGGAAGGTGATTAAGGAATAACTGACTTTACGAAATACGAATCATACTAATTTACGAATCCCGAAGTATCGGGACAGGTGCCGAAGAAAGATGCCCTTACTAACTGCACCTGATTGGACTGGAAATCCTTTTTCTTTGTCCTTTTCGGGCAAAGAAAAAGATTGGAAGGAAAAGCGGGAGGAAAGGAAACGAAGCGTGATGAACTGCCTGCCCCTATTTGGTTGTTGGTTGTTAGTTGTTGTATGCGTGGAACTCAATCTTTAAAACACCTCGTTGATATTAAAAAACAAACCGCTAGAGCCTCCCATTCCCCAACCATAGTCGATGGCAAGGTTAGCTCCCGAAATTTTATTTAGTTTGATGCGAACACCAGCCCCAACCCCTGGTAATATGGTTTCGAACCGGTTGCTTCCCCATTCCGAAACGCTTTCGCCATTGGCAAAAATGCTGCCACCCAGTATCCCACTTTTGAGGAATCGGAAACGGTATTCGGCTTCGGCATACACCATGCTTGGGCCTCGCAGTCGGCTTTGGATGTATCCTCGGCCGGTGTTCGAAAAATTGTCCCAACCGGTGCTTGGCAAATCGAAATAAGGCGGCTTGCCACCAAAGGTGAACCAATCGAGACTCCACAGGGCAAGCACGTTGTGCGAATTGTTGGGCAGGTTGATGTATTTTTTATACTCCAAGTAAATGGAATGCCAATCTTCATCGCTGCCTAATAGTTCGGCATTGTAGCGATAACAAAGGCTGGCATAGGTAGAGTTTTCGGGGTAGTTTTGGTTCTTACGGCTGTCGTAAAGCAAATCGAGATTAACGCCTGATGAGGTGGTATGTTTGAGATTTTCGTTATAAACCGAAAAGTCGGTGCCTTTGCCTTCTTCGTATATGTCGAAATGATAATCTAAATTATAACCTATGCCAACATAAAATTTCGATTTGGCAATTTGTTTGAGTGCTTCGAGGTAAACACGGGCATAATTGTAGTTGATTAAATTGGCATCCGCAAGTTGGGTGTAACCTCCCAAACCGTAGGTATAAGTGGGGTATTTGTAATAACGCATATCGCCCGTCAAATCGATTTTGTTTTTATTGGTCCAGATATTAAAGTTGAGTGGCAACAAAAACTGAGGATGGTTGAAAGAGATTTGCGGATTGATGTTGATGCCCGAAATGTTTGTATTGTCGCATTGTCCGGTGTAGAAAGAAATATTCATTGCCAAGATGCCAGTGGTGCCAGTTTGCAGAGTGTAGCCTACAGCAGGGAAATAAGCGAAATTGAGCTTGCCAGGTTTGATGCATACCGAATCGGTGTGTAAAATGGGGTGAGTAAGCGGATTGATAAGGACAATGGAATCGTCAGTTATCTGAGGTGCTCGTAATCTTTTGCGTTTGATATATTGTTTAGCATCGAACAGTAGCGGTCGGAAAATATCGCCAACATCTAATTCGTTTTGTAGTTCGGTGGCTGTTTTATCAGTGTAAGTTGGAGTTTGATTAGGTTTTGATTTCAACGTGTCGCTCGACTGAGCCACGCAATGATGAGTGCCAATAATGACAAGAAAGCAATAAAAAATAAAGGTGTTGAAAGTGTTGAAATTTCTCACAAGTGGCTTTGCTGTGTTTTATTGATTCATCTTGTTTGGTAATGTTGTGTTGTTGTTTGTTACAATTAAAATGCCCACTAAATCAGGGTTCGTTCTGTTTTTGGACGAAAAAACAAACGAAAAGTTTAATGAGAGAGCAAGTGCAGCCTAGTTAGCTAGTTGTGCAGTATACCAACTAAGATATCCCTCTTTGTTTTTTGATGTTGTCGTAGGCGGCTTGCAGCACTTGAAACTTTTCTTTAGCCGCTTTTTGAACTTCTTCGCCAAGCGAAATAACTTTGTCGGGGTGGTATTTTACCGCCATTCTTCGATACGCTTTTTTAATTTCTTCTTCCGAAGCTGTTGGTTCTATTTCGAGTATTTGATAATCGCTGTTCACATCGCGGAAATACATGGCTTTGAGGGAAGCAAAGTCGGCAGGGTTGATGCCAAGGTAATTGGAAATGGTTTGTATCGTTTGCAATTCGAGTTCGTGCACATGTCCATCGGCTTTTGAAATGCCAAATAGGTAATGAATGATTTGCAATCGTTCGGCCACAGGCATGTATTGCTTTATTTGAAAACAAACTTGTTGTAATGGGATTTCTTGTTTAATAATTTCTTTGAGCAATAGCATTTGCTGCATAGCATGGTCTTCGCCAAACTGCTGAACAAGGAACTTGCGCACAAATTCCAGTTCGCTTTTCATCATTTTGCCATCGCTTTTCATCACGGCAGCCGAAAGCACAAGCAAACTGGCTGCAAAGTCGCCTACTTGTGGCTGTGACGAACTATAGGTGGTTTTGCCATCGCGTTGCACAGTAACATCGGCAGCATCAAACGCTGAGCCTAATGCAAAACCCAACACTGCTCCCAAAGGACCTCCAAACGCCCATCCTAAGCCACTACCTACCCATTTACCAAATTTTATTTTCGCCATTTTTGTTTTAATTATTTAGTGCGAAATTACATTATTTGAATTATCGAATTACAAAAGCCTGAAAAAATGCTTTTCAATGTTTACATTTGCGCCCATATTACAAAAGCATAACGTTGGAATAATGTATGAATAATCTATTCTTAGTATTTTTGGGAGGAGGTTTAGGGAGCATTGCTCGGTATGGAATTTCGGAATTGGTACGTCAGCAATTCAAATCGGTATTCCCGCTTGCTACGCTACTTTCGAACATTATTAGTTGCATAGTACTTGCCCTAGCTGTAGGTTTTTTTACTGAGAAAGTGGGAAACAACCCTACACTGCGAATATTGATAGTGGTAGGCTTTTGTGGAGGATTCTCAACGTTTTCTACCTTTAGTTTCGAGACAGTAGAACTTTTCCGAACAGGCAATGCGGTAGTAGCCATTGCCAATATAC
Organism: Bacteroidota bacterium; assembly: GCA_037131555.1. GTDB lineage: Bacteria > Bacteroidota > Bacteroidia > 2-12-FULL-35-15 > 2-12-FULL-35-15 > 2-12-FULL-35-15. The sequence goes on along the minus strand of JBAXQU010000011.1, from coordinate 30,759 downwards.
TTATCAGCGTGGCAGTATGTGTTTCGTTCATTTATTTTTTAACCAAACATTCAATTTAATTATATGAAAAAAACATTTTTAGTAATCGGTGCAGTGTGCATCTCAGCAGTATTGGTCTCGTGGGGAATATTCGGCCACGAACACATCAATAAAGGAGCTGTGCTGGCTTTACCTCAACCGATGCAAACCTTCTTTTACAATCACATCGATTTTGTGACACAAGAATCAACCGTTCCTGATTTGCGAAAATATACCTTGAGTGATAAAGCTGAAAACCCTCGCCACTTCATCGATTTAGAAAACTTTGGTTCGATGGATAGTTTACCAAAAACAATGAGTGAAGCAAAAGCAAAGTATGATGATAAGTTCCTTTCGGCTAATGGATTTTTGCCTTGGTACATCGAGGAGATGATGGAGAAACTTACCAAATCGATGAAAGAAAAAAGAAAAACAGAAATTCTTTTCATTGCTGCTGATTTGGGTCATTATATAGGCGATGCACACATGCCATTTCATACCTCGGCTAATCATGATGGACAAAAAACAAATCAAAAAGGAATACATGCATTGTGGGAAGCTCAGTTGCCTGAGATGTTTGGTAGTAAGTACAACTTGTATTGTGGCGATGCTAAATACATCGATAATGTGCATAACGAAATATGGAACATCATCAATTCGTCACATGCTCTTGTTACCAAAACACTCGACATTGAGATGGAATTGAGAAAGAAAATGGGAGAAGCTAAGATGTACAAAAAGGATGAAAAGGGAGAAGTGATGAAGAACAAATTTCATAGCTCCATTTTTAGTGATGAGTATGCAACTGCATTCCACACCAACTTACAGGGTATGGTGGAAAATCAAATGAAGTTATCAACTAAGAGTGTGGCTAGTTTTTGGTACACAGCATGGGTTAATGCTGGCAAACCCGACTTAAATGATTTGGATGCAAAAGAAGTTACCGACAGAAATAGCAAGTTGATGAAAAAAGATGTGAATCAATGGAAAACAGGAAAAATGTTTGGCATGGAAGGCGAAAAAGAATTTTAATGTTGAACAATTATCGATTTACGAAATAATAAAAATTAAATGAAAAGAATAACAAGTGTTTTATGTTTAGTGAGTATTGTTTTTGCAATATCGGCTCAAAACCCTTCTGTAAAAACAATGGTGGCTCCAAAACCTTCATCAGCAATTAATTCGAATGCTAAGCCAAAACTTGTGGTAGGCATTGTAATCGATCAGATGCGTTACGATTATATCTATCGGTTTTGGGATAAATTTGATAATGATGGTTTCAAGAAATTGGTAAATGAAGGTTTCTTTTGCCGAAACACCAATTATAATTATGTTCCTACTTACACTGGGCCAGGACATACATCTATCTACACGGGCACTACTCCTGCTGTGCACGGTATCATTGCTAACGATTGGTATGATAAAACATCAGGAAAGGATATTTACTGTGTACAAGACAATACTGTATATGGAGTAGGGACAACGGCTCCTGAAGGAAAACGTTCGCCAGTGAACATGCTTACCACCACCATCACTGATGAATTAAGAATCTCATCGAACATGAAATCGAAAGTGATTGGTGTGGCGTTAAAAGATAGAAGTGCTATACTTCCCGCTGGCCATATAGCCAATGCTGCTTATTGGTACGATGGTAGTATTGGTAGTTTTATTTCGAGCACTTATTACATGAAAGAATTACCAACTTGGGTGAGTGATTTTAATAAAAAGGAATTGGCGAAAAAATACCTGAGTCAACCTTGGAACACCCTGCTTCCAATTGAGCAATATACCGAGAGTTTACCTGATGATAATAAATATGAAACAATACTAAAAGGGGAAACAAAACCAACCTTTCCGCACAATTTACCTGAAACACAAAAGCTGAATGGCGGGCTGAACATCATTCGTACTACACCATTTGGGAATACACTTACAAAAGATTTTGCAATTGAAACCATCAAAAGTGAAAATATGGGTAAGTCGGGAACTACCGATTTTATCACTATTTCATTTTCCTCTCCTGATTATATTGGTCATGCCTACGGACCTAATTCAGTGGAGCAAGAGGATGATTACATTCGCTTAGATAAAGACTTAGCCGAATTGATTAACTTTATTGATGCGCAAATTGGGAAAAGCAATACCTTATTGTTTTTAACCGCTGACCATGCAGCACCTGAAGTACCCAATTATTTAATGGATCTGAAAATCCCATCAGGTTATGTTCACGAAAAGAAAATAATTGATACACTTAAAAAGCAGATGCAAAAACTATATGGCGATACCTTGGTGCTTTCGTACCACAATCAACAAGTGTTTTTAAATCATAAAGTGATTAACGAAAAGAAACTAAACCTTTCATCGGTTGAAGAATCGGTAGCTGAATTGATACAGACATTGCCAGATGTTGCGGAAGTACTAACCGCAACAACACTCAATAACAGTCAGTTTACGGAGGGTTCGCGATATTTAATGCAAAAAGGATATAATGCGAAACGTTCGGGTGATGTTTTGGTAAATTACCTTCCAGCATACATTGATGACTATTCACCAACAGGAACTACGCATGGCTCACCTTATAGTTACGATACTCATGTTCCTTTATTGTTCTATGGATGGAACATCAAACAAGGAAGCTCTTCTGAACAAGTTTATATCACTGACCTAGCAGCAACCATTGCTATGTTGTTGAATATTCAGTTTCCGAACGGATGCACTGGTAAGCCAGTTTCATTTCTTGTAAAATAACAAACGAGAGACTTGGAGATAGTTGTAAATACAAGACTGTTAATAAAAGATAAGTTAGAAGGCATTGGTTGGTTTACCTTCGAAACATTGAAACGTATTACTCAAAATCATCCAGATGATCATTTTGTGTTTTTATTTGATCGCGACTTTGATGAAGAATTTTTATTTGCTGACAACATTACTCCTATCATTTTATCTCCCCCTGCGCGCCATCCTTTTTTATTTTATTGGTGGTTCGAATTTTCGGTTGCTTCATTCTTAAATAAATTCAAACCTGATTTGTTTATTTCACCTGACGGTTACTTGTCGTTACGTTCGAATTGCAAACAATTGGCTGTTATACATGATTTAAATTTCGAACATTATCCTAATGATGTTTCCTTTTTGGTACGGAAGTACTATCGTTATTTTTTTCCAAAGTTTGCACGAAAGGCTACTCGAATAGCCACTGTTTCAGAGTATTCGAAAAATGATATTCACCAACAATATGGCATCACTCCTTCTCTAATTGATGTTGTTTTCAATGGTTGTAATGCAAAATTTACACCAGTTGAAGAAGAGATTAAGTTGGCTACAAAAAAACAATATACTTATGGTTGCGATTATTTTGTTTTCGTAGGAGCCTTGCATCCGCGTAAAAACATTTCACGCTTGTTTCAGGCTTTCGATAGTTTTAAAACAAAGCAAAAGAGTAACGTTAAGCTTGTGATAGTGGGTGAAAAATATTATTGGACGAGTGAAATCAAAATGACTTATCTAAAGATGAAACACAAGGAAGATGTATTATTCACAGGTAGATTGTCTCAAGTGGAATTAAGAAAAGTGATAGCATCTGCTCTTGCCTTGACGTACGTGCCATATTTTGAGGGGTTCGGTATACCAATTTTGGAGGCATTCAATTGTGATGTTCCAGTAATTACTTCGAATGCTACTTCAATGCCAGAAGTTGCTGGAGATGCAGCTTTGCTCGTTGATCCATTTTCAGTTGATTCGATTGAAAAGGCAATGTCATCAATTTTCTCAAGCCAATTGTTGAGAAACGAATTGATACTAAAAGGTAGAAAGCGGAAACTTAATTTCGATTGGGACAAAACAGCGAATGCTCTATGGGAGAGTGTTATGAAAACAATACATTCTTAGTTTTATCACAGAGGATTATCAATGTTAAAAAGGTATTTTAATAAGTATGCAATAGAAGCAGGTTGTGACGAAGCGGGTAGAGGTTGTCTTGCTGGTGATGTTTTTGCGGCTGCTGTAATCTTGCCTAAGAATTTCAAGAACAACCTTCTTGATGATTCAAAAAAACTAAGTGATAAACAACGTAAATTGCTTCGCCCTATTATCGAAACGAATGCAATAGCTTGGGCTGTAGGGCGAGTGAGTGCGCAGGAAATTGACGAAATAAATATTTTGAATGCATCATTACTAGCAATGCACCGAGCTATTGATAAATTAACTACTACCCCTAATCACCTTTTGATTGATGGTAATCGCTTTAAATCTTATAATTTTATACCACATACTTGCATCATCCAAGGCGATAGTAAGTACATGAGCATAGCTGCAGCTTCTATTTTGGCTAAGACTTACCGTGATGATTATATGGACAAGTTACATGAAGAGTTTCCGCACTATGGATGGTCGAATAACAGGGCCTATGGTACAAAGGTTCATCGAGATGCAATTAGGGAACATGGTATCACACCTTATCATCGTGTGAGCTTCAAATTGATTGAAGAAATTGATAATATTAAGCAGGTCTGATGAATCATTTGGTAAGTAACCATTAGGCTTCATTTTAGCATTACCAATACTTTTATTTGCAAATAGCAATTTATTATTTATAATTTTGTGAATTGAAAATGGATACAAAAGAGAAAACAGAATGGTTCGAAGATTGGTTCGATACACCTTATTACCATATCTTATACAAACATCGCAACTATAAAGAAGCGGAATCGTTTATAGATAAACTCATTGAGTATTTGAATCCATCAAGAGAAGCTCGTTTTCTTGATTTGTGTTGTGGCAAAGGAAGACATTCCATTTATTTGAATAAGAAAAATCTTGACGTTACTGGATTTGATTTATCACAGAAAAGTATTGACGCTGCCAAACAGTATGAAAACAATTCTCTGCATTTTTTTGTAAAAGATATGCGGCAAGATTATTACTCAAAACCTTTTGATTACATTGTGAATCTTTTTACTAGTTTTGGTTACTTTGAGAATCAAGAAGATAATTTTGCAACTATCCAAGCTGCGAGTAAAGCATTAACGGAGGATGGTGTATTGGTGATTGATTTTTTGAATATTGAAAAGGCAAAAGCAAATTTAGTAAAAGATGAAGAAATCACCGTTGAAGGAATTGTCTTTAAAATCAACAAAAGAATTGAAAATAATTTCATTAAAAAAAGGATTTCGTTTAGAGATAATGAGCAGGAATTCTGCTTCGAGGAAAGTGTTTCAACACTAAGATTATGCGACTTTGAAAAATACTGCTCTGCAGCTAGTCTCAAGATAGTTGATGTCAAAGGTGATTACAGTTTAAACGATTTTAATCTTGCCAACTCTGATCGATTAATAATAATTGCTAAAAAGAAATAAAGATGAATATTTGGATGTATCTACTTCTCTTTTTGTCCGTTATATTGAGCGGCCTTTCTATTCTTTTTGTGGAAATCAGCAGTAAAAACTTAAAATTAATTCTTTCTTTCAGTGGTGCTTATTTATTCGCAATTAGTGTACTACATTTAATACCGGAAATATATTTATCAAAAACACCTAATGTTGGTATCTACATATTGATTGGTTTTTTTGCCCAAATACTCCTTGAGTTTTTCTCAGAAGGAATTGAACATGGTCACATTCATGTGCATAAGCATCAAAATCACGCTTTCCCATTTGCAATGATGATTGGGCTCTCCATTCATTCATTTCTGGAAGGAATGCCACTAGCAAATTTAATGACCGATTCTCATTCTTCGTTGTTGACAGGCATAGTTATGCACAACATTCCAATTGCAATGGCTTTGATGACAATGCTATTGCAATCTCATATCGATAAATCAAGGGCTATCCTGTGGTTAGTTGTTTTTGCATCAATTACACCCATAGGTACCCTTACAAGTTATGCCATTGGAGAAAATTTAATTGGAAACTTTTCAGTGTATTTCGATCGAATTATGGCCGTAGTAATTGGTATTTTCTTGCACATTTCAACTACCATACTTTTCGAATCAACCGAAAACCATCGTTTTAACTTAATCAAATTCGTCATCATAATGCTAGGTGCAAGTTTTGCTTTATTTAGTATTGTTTAAAATACATTTCTTCTTCCCTTAATTAAATTTAGTAATCTTTATTTTTGTAATTTCGCACTCTAATTATAAATCAATAAACTTAAAAATAAAAACATATGTCATTAGTAGGAAAAAAAGCGCCATCGTTCATGGCAAAAGCAGTAGTAAATGGAGGAGAAATAGTTAATGAATATTCTCTAGATCAATTTATTGGTAAAAAACACGTAATATTCTTCTTTTATCCAAAAGATTTTACTTTTGTTTGTCCAACAGAATTGCACGCATTTCAAGAAAAATTAAAAGAATTTGAAGCAAGAAATGTTGCTGTGGTAGCGTGTTCAACAGACACAGAACAATCGCATTGGGGATGGTTACAAATGCCAAAAGCAAAAGGTGGGATTCAAGGAGTTACCTACCCAATAGTTGCTGATACAACAAAGATAATTTCAATGAACTATGATGTTCTTTTCGGTGAGTATGATGTTGATGGTAATGACCAATTAACTGCAACGGGTCCTATGATTGCATTCAGAGGATTGTATTTGATTGACAAAAATGGTATCGTTCGTCACCAATTAATCAATGATTTTCCATTAGGAAGAAATGTTGATGAAGCCTTGAGAATGGTTGACGCATTGCAATTTTTTGAAGAAAATGGTGAAGTTTGTCCAGCTAATTGGCATAAAGGAGATGTAGCAATGAAAGAATCGCATGATGGTGTAGCTGACTACTTGGCTAAACACTAATTTAGTACTTTTTAACAGTATGAGAAGCACCCTAAATTATTTTGGGGTGCTTTTTATTTTAAATTTGTTACAATTATAACTTTTCCTCATTATGAATTTCTCGAAAATTTTAAACGTTATCCTTATAGCAGCTGTTGCTTTCTTGTATTATCTTCACTTTTCTACTCCAAATCGGACAGTTGATTTAGCAACTAAAACAACAGATTCTTTGCGGTTAGCAAAACCAATGGTGCAGATGCCGAAAGAAATTAAAGCGTCAAAAATAGTTTATCTCAATAGTGATATTTTGAATGAAAAATACGATTATGTTAAGGATTTAACTTCTGTTGCCCAAGCAAAGCAGAGTAAACTTGAAAGTGCATATCAAGCAAAAGGGCAAAAGCTTCAGAAAGATTATGCGGAATTCCAACAAAAGGCTAGTCAAGGTCTTTTGTCAGAGAATCAGAGCAATTCAGCACAGGAAGATTTGACAAAACGCAAAGAAGAACTTGACCAAATGGAAGCTCAATTGCAAACTCTAGTGGAAGAAATTCAAAAAAGTAATGAAGAGGTACGTAAAACTGTTGTTGACTATGTTAAAGAATACAACAAAACGAGTAAATATAATTATATACTCACTTACACAAGTGGACCTGGAGGAATAGTGCTACTAGCAAATGATAGTCTCGATATTACAAATGAAATTGTGGATGGGTTGAATGCTCAGTATAAAGCAAAGAAAAAGAAATAGAACCCTAGTCAAATGAAAATTGATAATGCATTTCCTGAAAATGAAAAAACACTTATTCGCAAAATAAAACTTGTAGAGAAGTTTCATGATGTATTTAAAATTGGAAATCGTTATGTACCAACTGCTGAGATTGGGGAAAACGAATATACATTGAGGTACAACTTAATAAAAGAGGAGAACGAAGAATACCTTCAAGCATGTAAAGAAGGAGATATTGTTGAGATAGCAGATGCGCTAGGTGATCAACTATATATTTTATTTGGTACTATTTTACGTCATGGTTTACAGCACAAAACAGAAGATGTTTTTGACGAAATCTAAAGAAACAATATGAGTAAACTTGACGAAAAAGGTGAACCCATTTTCCGTGAAGGTGGGAAGATATTAAAAAGCAAACTATACTTCAAACCTCAAATAAAAGGAATATTAGAAAAATAATGTGCTAGTTCTTTTTCTTTCCGAATTTGCTAAAAAGGTTTTCTAGTGAGTTAATTAACTTCTTCAACACATCAAAGTACAGTGTAATGCCAAAAGTTAAAGTCATCAACCAGATGATACATAAATTGAAATTAAAAGTATCATAAAAAATGCCCATAAATTTCTTACGTGGAGCATAAAAATGTGCTCTACCCCAATTAGAGTTTGAAGGGTCTAAGTATATGGGGTCTTGTTTTTGAATAAATCGTCCGTTCAAGTCCAAAATTCTTAGTAGAGAATTTTTGTTGGTAACCAAATCATTCAAGCTTTCATTGGTATAATCGTCCTGTTCCTTCAAATACTTTGCATTTGATGCACTATCCTTGGTTAGTTTTAAAATTACATCTTGAGATCGATCTCTTGCGTTCTTTGAATATTTGATGTAGTAATTTTTAATTGACTCAAAAAATTCATTGATATGTTGAGCTACCGTTGAGTTAAAATTTTCAATTGTAAGATTATCCTTGTCATCACATTTTAATTTTAGCCCTAGTGTGCTTTCTTCTTTAATGATTTCGTCTCGTAACATTTTTAATGCGTCAGTGACTTCTTTCTTTTTAGATGGATCTTTATAATCGCTTTCACAATTGTTCAATTTGTTTTGCATTGCAGTTAACCAATTGTCCTTCTTAAAAGTTGCAATATGTATGGCTTTCTCATATTTATAAAGTCGTTTGTTGAACAAGTTATCTTTGAACTGTTTCACAGCTAAGGCTTCAAACGCCCATCGAGAAGTCATAACCTCGCCTATAATAGGTACCTCACTTTGAGAAGTAATTGTTGGATTAAGTTTGTCAAATTTCACCAAAATGCCACTGAATAATAACTGTGGAATTATTAAGAATGGAATTAGAATATATATAGTAACTGCCGAATTAAAACTCGCTGAAATGTTTAATCCAAGCATATTCGCGAAACAAGAAGTGGTAAATAGTACTAACCAATATTCGAGCCACATCCCCTTAATTTCAAGTATGTAATTTCCAATAAGGATAAACATGAACGTTTGAATTGCAGAGAGTATGAACATAATTACAATCTTGCTCCATATATAACTTCCTTTGCTAAGGTTTAGAAAAGATTCTCGTTTCTGTATCTTCTTATCTTTAATAATTTCTTCGGCACTAACCGTCAATCCTATAAAAAGAGCAACCACCACAGCCATGAACATGTATACGGTAATATTTTCATTCTCACGGAAGGTGTAACCAACCTTATTAGATAAATCCAAATTCGTATACTTCACGAAATATGCAAGAATAAGGGCTAGTACAGGCGATTCAAGGAAATTGATCGAAAGGTATTGTTTGTTAGTTAACTTCGACAATACATCACGAGTGATAAATACTTTAAATTGCTTGAATTTATTTGGAACTTTAAAAGTGCTTTCCGGAATTTCAGTCAGTTCAACAGCCTCATTCACTTTTGTTTCTATCTTTTCCTTAAAGTGTAAATTCCATTCACCTGGAGACACCTTTCTGTTTCGAGTAATATTTCCATATTCATCCAATACCTTTGATTCGATGATATTAAAAACTTGCTCAGGATTTACATTCCCACATTCAATACATTCACTCTCGTTGTTGTTGGCATGATTAACAACAGTCTTAAAATAAATGACAGAGTCTACGGGGTTGCCATAATAAATAGGATATCCACCAACATCAAGTATCAATAGTTTATCAAACATTTTAAAAATATCTGATGAAGGCTGATGGATAACCACAAAAACCAATTTGCCTTTTAGGGCAAGCTCCTTCAAAAGATCCATGATGTTTTCCGAATCTCTCGATGAAAGACCTGATGTAGGCTCATCAACAAAAAGAACAGAAGGCTCACGAATTAATTCAAGGGCTATATTTAATCGCTTACGTTGACCCCCAGATATTGTTTTTTCAAGTGGACTTCCAACCTTTAAATCACGAGTTTCGATTAAGCCTATGCTCGTTAATACTTCAACTACTAAATCAGAAATTTCATTGTCTTTTTTGTTGCCAAAACAAAGTTTTGCATTGTAAAATAAATTTTGGAAGACCGTTAGTTCCTCAATCAACAAATCATCTTGAGAAACGTGACCGATAACTCCTTCAATTTTGTTTTTCTCAGTATGTATATTAATTCCATTAATCTTCACAGAACCACCGCTTGGAGTTTCGTTACCGTTCAAAACATTTAGCAATGTTGACTTTCCTGCTCCGGAACCACCCATGATTCCAATGAGTCTTCCTGAGTCTTCACTAAAATTTATATCACGTAAACCTAACTTTCCACTTTTGAATTTAAATTCAAGATTATTAACCGTGAACGATACCTTTGCTTTAGAAGTGTCGCTCATGAAGGCACTTAGTATATCGCTATAATATACTGGTTTTACCTTTGAACTTCTTAATGATGAACCTGGAGTTAAAATGAAAACTTTACCAGATGTAAGTATTTGGCCATTGAGGTACAAGTCGCTTTTGCCAAAATAGAGTAGTGCGTAAAGATTAACACTTTGTATCCATAGTACTCTTGCTTGACCAGTTACTCCTTCCGCAAAAACATGTTTTGTATCTCTTAAATTATGAGAAAGGCGATTATCGATAATAAGAACTTGGCTTGAATCTGGAACATCATCTACACTAGCTTGAATGAACCCCATACTGCTTCTGTATTCATCCTCACTAATGTTAAACGTCTCGGCAACAGTTTTAACAAATTCTAATTCTTGTTCCGAAATTTCTACATTAGAATTAATAAATTCGATTAGTCGAATGAGAACAACTACTTTTTGTACTTGTGTGAGCTCGCTATTAATTTGAGTACAAATTCTTAAAACCTTAACCGAATTCAAAGATGTGCGTTTTGCAGTTCCATCTTTTTTCTTAGTTACTTGATGGTGGGCTTCCAAAAATTCGTCAAATATCTTAAGATATTGGTCCACCAATTCTTGATTTAATTGCTGTTTCAAGAATGATTGAACAATCAATCGTCCATTATCGTTAATGCCATCAACCCTTGCAATTATAGCAAACATTTGCATTAAGGCTTTCAATATTCTTTCACTCATGTTTTAATATTAATACGTTTTACATTCGAAAAAAAAAGACATTATTACCTCAGTAATTAATGTCTTTTTATTTAAGTATATGCGTTTTTATTTCTGTTGTTTAAAGCCAATTAAAATAACGGCTCTCCCTGAACTTTGTCCTCCTTCACCATTTAGTTTAGCTTCAATGATGCAATCTAGAGTATTGCTGATTTTAAAATCCCACCAAGGCGCGTTTTTATAATCTTTATTTGTGTAAAGCAAATTTCTCTCTGAATCATATACATTAAATACCAAGTTGCCATCCGATAATCCACTGCAAGCTGCTATACGGTAGACTGAACCACCATAAAGAGTTGTATGGAACTCTGCTGTTTCATCTGTATTCATCAATAATGCGCGGTATTGTTGTCCATCAGAGATAAACTGTTTTTCTAAATGTTTTGCACATGCATTTGCAACCGTATCATTAACTTGAGCAGAAGCAGTATTGATGCCAATGAAACCACTTACTAATAAAACCAATTTTAAAAATCCTTTTTTCATATTACGTTTTGTTTTTTTGTTGAACGTGTCTCTATTCGAATGTTATCCTACAACTTGGGTTCTGATGTTTTTTATTTTTTGTGTTATTGATTCAATCTGTTCTGGAGTAATTTTGATTTCAGATTTACTGTTTATCACTGTCATCTTGTTGCTTGGGTCAATGGATGGTTTTTGATAAGTGTATTTAAATTCAATTCCATCGTAAACGGTTGATAAATCTTCTAGATTGTCTACAAACTCAGTGTATTCTGGTTGGCTGTAATATTGTTTTAATAGTTTAATCAAACTTTGTAAAGATGATTTCTGTTCCGCAATTCTACGTTTAACATCTTCTGTGTTTTTAGTTTTGTAAACGTTTGTTGCGAAATACAAACTCTCAATCCAGCCACCTGCAAGCACTAAACCACTAACATCATTTCTGTCGTTGTTTTTTAGATAAGTATCGCTCGAACGATATGCATCACCAACTAGCACTAGCATTGAATCTTGTTTTCCAAGGTTTTTCTGAAAGCGTTCAATTGTTTTTGCATCAAATGCTCCTGCAACACCTAATTCATCAGCTAATTTCTTTGCTGAGTTCAAATACCCAATCGCATCTTGATTCTGATCATAAATTGTTACATAACCAAGATCCGCACCATAAATACCAAGGTTTACACCTTTTGAAAATCCTGTTGAATAACTTGCTGACTTATTAGCCGGATTCAAGATAGTCTTATCATATTTTGCTCCAGTGCTTTTAATTAAGAAAGCAGTCTGTATTGGCGAAGGAATACTAAATATTTCACCATTGACATTCAGTATTGTACTTTGAGTACTATCCACTGGTGGGATTTCATCACTTTCTTTTTTATTACTGTTGTTACATCCTGCGGCCAATAGGGCAGTTAATGATAACAAGACTAATTTTTCTTTAAGGTTGATAAATTGCAAAGTCATTTCAGTTTTTATTTAATAATTTAGTTTCTAAGTGTAATAGAAAATTAACGAATGGTCAAAAATAATACTTTATCTTAATATTTATACAAATAAGGTAAATATTTTTATTAATAATTTCTTCTAAAATCCAAACAATGTCTCTAAATTGGATTTTGGAGACGCTTGATTAAATTGCAGTAGAAATAATTACTTATTCTCAAATACCACACAATTGGTATAGGAATCGCGGTATTTGATAGAGCAAAGTGTGTATGTTTAATCATCCCGATTAACCTTTCCAAGACCGCCAGTCTTTTTGAATTTGTTTGATGATTGATTTTCCGAGCCTGCCCAATAATTGCGCATACCTACTCCAAGTGGTTTACCTTCTTCTTTTTGGCAAAGTAAAACTTTTTTACTCGCAATGTCAAAGAATGTCACGTAAACAGATGCATTTTCAGCTCCTTTGTCAAAATTTTCTACTATGAAAACGCAAGCAATTCCATCCTTCTTTTCTCCTGTAGTGTAATTTGCAACCATTCCATCTATTTCTTTTCTGTCTATTGTGCCTGGATTAAACACCATACAAGCGTTAGCATCAATCTTTGAATTAATGGTATTAACAGGCCCCATGTCATACACAATATTATCTACATCAAATGCTTTGTCTAGTGGAAAGTTGGTTTTCTCTTTAGCAATTAGTGCATTCCATTGTGGTATCCATTTTGTTCTCATATCATGGCCTGTAGCGGGCATTGCCCCCATTCCTTGGTCAAATTGACCAACAAATTTCGCCTTGGTGAAATCAAGTCCATACCATACGATTTCGTGTGTTTCAAATACTGCTTTTGAGTTTTGAGCCTTTGCAAGTCCAATTGAGGAGATTGCTAGTGTGAATAAAATTATTCTTTTCATTTTTTATGCTATTTTAAATTTTGAAGCAAAAATACAAACCTTTTATTTTATAATTACCATTTCCACCCTTCTATTTTTTTGCCTGCCCTCCAAGGTTTTATTGTCGGCTATAGGTTTGGTCTGTCCGAACCATTCCACTTTAAATCGTTCGGGTGCAATGCCTTTTCCAACAAGGTATTTCTTTACAGCCTCCGAACGTTTTTGAGATAGTTTTAGATTTGCTGCTGCCACTCCTTGATTATCGGTATGTCCCGAAACCTTTAACCTCCATTTTGGTTTTTTTGCCAACAAAGCAGATAAATCATTCAACGAAGCGTATGATTCTTTCTTAATAATATCATTACCCGATGCAAATTCCAAGTTGCTAAAAGCTTTCTGAACTATAGCTTGTTCAATGGTGTCAAGCTTTACGGCCACATCTTGTGTACTCATTTGGTTCAATACATTCACATCCGTTTTTAGAACGATGAAATGTAAATAACCGTCCCTATTGTCTTTTATTGCTTTTTTAGCAATTCCTCCAACCACAACTTTCGCATCAAAAATGGTATCAGTACGTTCACCTTCCATTCTGAATCTCACTTTTTCGTCAGATGGTAAATCATCAAAACTGAAACTTCCATCTTTATTTTGAATCACAGTTCGTAAACTATTTCCAACGGAGTCAATTAGTATCATTTTTAACTCGGGACATCCATCATTGCTTGCAGGGCCTGGCTTTTCAGGACATTTATCCAATCGGTCCATCACTCCATCTCCATCTTTATCCGGACATCCTTTGAATTGTTTCAATCCATATTCTGTCGGGCAATCATCATCCTTGTCAGGAATTCCATCGGCATCAGTATCAGGACAACCATTGAATTGTGCCAATCCTGCAACATCAGGACAGGCATCCAATTTGTCTATTACTTTATCTCCATCTCGGTCAGGGCATCCATTAAACTCTGGTAATCCTGGATCATCTGGGCATTGGTCATCTTTATCTTCCACATGGTCATTATCGCGGTCAGGACAACCATAAAACTCCCAAACTCCAGGTACATCTATGCATCTATCTCTATCATCCGAAACGTGGTCGTTATCTCTATCACGCACTCTACGATACATTAGTGGTATTTTGAACATCGCATGAATGTCCGCACCATAGATATCTTTATTACTAACAATAGGTAATATGTTTGATGTCCCAATGATTATTGGCCCTAGGCGTAAACCCAATCCAACTTTTGTGGTTCCATAAGCATCGTAAGATACAGGCACAAACAAACCAACATATTTATAATCCCATCTTGGAGTTAAGCTTATAGAAGTTAGTTCGTGTACAGCAGTGGTACGTTTGCTTTTTACAAATTTGAGTGAGTTGTAATCGATGTAAGGAGTTAAGTTCACATAAAAATCTTTCCAAAGTTGATAATCTACTTGTAAGCTAATCACGGTAGGCAGGCTCATTTTAAAGGTTTCGTCTCCTTCTGGTTTTTTCTTAATAAAAATTCGTTGAATCGAGTCGTCAAATTCTTGAAGATTGTTTGGGTTGAAACGAGCCACATCCCAAAGTGTAATGTCGGTAGTGAAATCTCTACTATACGTACCTTTTCTAAATTTAACTGGAGTACCCACATCAAGCACCGAAAGTCCAACCCTTAGCTTATATTTATTTTTATCTAATTTGTTCAATCCTTTTTGTCCATTCATTTCATATTTATAATCCTGATATTTTGGGCGCCATTCATACACTACACCAAAATCGAATGCAAATGAACCAAAAGGAGAAGGTTTATATTGCACGGTCGATTGATCTTGTTCGAAGTTGTCAGAATGTCCATAACTCACATCGGAGTGAAATAGCGAAATCGTAGTATCGTTCGTAATTTGATAATGCAAATCATTCACATACATATAAGCCGCCTGCAAACCTTGAACATATTTAGCAGTAATACCAGCTTTCAGAAAATGTGCTCCTTCTGCTTTAAACACGTGGCCGTAAGTAATTCCGTATTCCATCCACGACATGGTTTGTATACTCAAATTTTTGTTTTCAATTTTCTTTTGCCATAACGAAGGATAGTTCAATTCATTTGATACAAGATTAGCCATATCGGGTTCGAGTCCATCAATATTCAATATCGTTCGAGCTTTCCATTTAATTGCAATGGCATTTTTCTCATTGATAGTTACCATAATGGAAGGCAAGTAAATTTGATTGTAAAAGTTCACCGATTTGTTCTGGCTACTTTCTCGTCTAACCATATAATTTTGTGAGAAGGAAGTATCCTTAAATGCTCTATAATTATCCTCCGAAAAATTATTCCAACTTCCTTCATGTTTCAAGGCCGATTTTTTTAATCCAATATAATTATTCGAAAGGCCGATACCTGCACCAAGCACATTGAAGTCGGTTTTAAATCGGCTATCTACCACTGAGGCCGGTTGCAGCTCTGTGCCCATCAATCCCGAATAATTACTATTCAAATATTCAAGAAAATCTTGGGCCGAACTAGTAAATGAAAATGTAAAAACAGAAAAGATAATTAGTAGAATATTTTTCATACGCCTATTATTGTTGACTTCGTTTTTCGATATCTTAATTTTGTAAATTTAGTAGTCCAAATTCGAATGTGAAAGTAGAAAAAATTTTAACACCATGGCAGTTAATGAAGTTGATATACATAAATTCTTTTATCCCCTCCTCCTGTCACCACATTGTTAAGCCCCTCTCCATTCATATCGCCAATGCTGAAACTAGTTTTGCCCGACAACGGGAAATCCGAATTCAACAATCCATTCTCGTTGATTAAAAACAACTCATTCGCACTTTCCGAAACTACACCCAACTGTACATTCCCTTCGCCAGATGTAAAGAACTGAACACCTCCCGAAACCGTGTCTTTAAATTCATATTTATAAAGTAGCGACTTGTCTTGCGAGAAAACTTTTAATTCGTTTCTCGTAAGAAATATATATTCCTTTTTATCATCCCTGTTGATGTCGTAGTAATAGAAATAAGGC
Source organism: Bacteroidota bacterium (assembly GCA_037131555.1). Classification (GTDB taxonomy): domain Bacteria; phylum Bacteroidota; class Bacteroidia; order 2-12-FULL-35-15; family 2-12-FULL-35-15; genus 2-12-FULL-35-15. The sequence goes on along the minus strand of JBAXQU010000011.1, from coordinate 14,323 downwards.
GAGGTTTCGAAACTCTGAAACTTTATATTTTCGCCATCTCCCGACAAACTCAATTTAATCACGTTACCCAAAGTATCACAACCAATCACAAAAGTATGTGCATAATCTTTTCCACTTTCAACAAAAAAGTTAGCCATACCTGTTGGCATCTGTTCTTTTGTTGTCAACTTACTTTCACCATGTCGGTCCATAATGTAAACATTGCCTTTCACATCTACCACTCCAAGGTGGTCTTTGTTATTGGCTCTGAAATAGGTTATCGGCAAGAACACCGTAGCTTTTGTTTTGTCAAATTTAAAACCATTCACCAGCTCTCCATTTATTTTGTAGCAAAGTATGCGTTTGTTTTCGGTTGCTATAAATATTCTGTAATCCTTGTTGTTTTCATAATCAATCAGCGCAAGAGCATTGGTGGCAGGCGATTTTAAATTAATCGGAAATCCTTTTAAATCATTTCCATTTCTATCAATTACATAAATTCTATTCATCGTATTGAACAGCAACTGAAGCTTGTTGTTTTTCAACGCATCCACTTGCAAAATGTCCGACATTATTTTCCCATCCAATTGTTTTCTCCACAATATTTTCCCTGTTGCACTTATCAAGTATAATTTATATGCATCATCCTGCACCACTATTTCTTTCGTATTGCTCAGATGATTAAGCACCATCCATGGTTTCGAACTAATAGTTGTATCCAGCACCGATTCCCACAAAGTGCTCGATTCTTGTTTTTGTTCCGAATTATATTTCAGAAAAATCGTACTGTAAAATGATTTCTTATTCGAAGAAAACTGAATCGCTACACCTTCAAATTTCTTTGTCAACTTCAAGTGTTTGGTCAAGTCATCTCCGCACTTTTTGTTCAACATCGAACCATAAATCAGCGATGAGCGCGGAATAGAAGAGTAGAAGTAGAGATTCGTTTCTGACGAAAGGTTTGACGAAAAATCCTTGTAGCTCTTTTCTTCGCTCAATGTTTTATGGTTTTCGTATGCATCAATAAATGGGTGCAACGCTTCGGCCGAGTTCCCCACCACCACGTAATTGCCAAGCGAAGTAAAATAATTGTTCTTCAGCTCAGCAAATTGATTACCGAAAAGCAAAGGGATAATAGTTGGCAATGGCAACAACGTTATCGTATGGTCGCGATAGCGGGCCGTGTCAAGCTTCGTATCTTCAGTTTTAGTAATCTGTTTGGCTAAATCCGTCAATGAGCCAACAGCATTTTTTATATTGTTCGACCTGAAAACTCCATAACTATTTTCCATCAGGTTCCATCCGCTAGGTTCAGTCACCACCATCGCCATCTCATTATTCATCCAATTCAGAAAACAATTCGCCACATTTACCTCATACCGAGAATTTATTGACGACAGCAAAACCTCATTCGCAGCATGGTGCACATCGGTTTGTTCTTCTAGTTTCGAATCACGATAAAACGTTGAAAAATTACTTACCCCAAAAAACAAAAACTGAGCAGTACTGTTCGGAATCACCTTCGTCATCTCTATCTCCTGAGGTTTCTGATTACTAAAAACTCGCAAGTAACTTCGTGTTGAATCCGATACTTGAGTAAATCCTGTTAACGACAATGCATTCGCTTTCACCTGCACATCCCAGCCCGAACAATCAGCAAAATGAGAAACATCCTCCAATTTTGTTCCCAGTTTCGATGACGAAAACAACCGAAGCAGTTTCGGAAACGTTTTATAATTCACATACACACTCGCATCCGCATTTTTTCCAGCCGACCCCACCACCTTGCCAAACGAAGCATCCTTCACCAGCGAATTCCCCGATTTCAATTGACGAATCGATTCTTTCACCAAATCCTCCTGCTCCGACATCATTAAAATACCATCCTGAAAAGCATAGTACAAACCCTTCCTTGGCGAAAGCTTTAGTCTACCTATCGCCACCCCAGCATAATCTTGCTTTTCAACATTTTTGTCAATCGATTTTAAAAAATCCTCGAAATACGATTCGTATGTCAAATTAGGCATACTATATATATAGAGTAAGTCGAGCTCCCAACTAGACGACACATGTGCCGACACAAAAACCGAATGATTATCAAGTGCCGAACCCACATCCTTATTCAGTTCGAGCAACGAATCAATACTCCGCCCAACACCATTCATCCTACCCACCAATTCCGTACCCAATAGCTCCTCCCACATCAGGTTCGTCTGCGACAGTTTGCGCCATAGTTTTCTCGCCTGTCTGCTTTCCATCACCATCACCGCATTCACAGGTATCGCATTGATGCCTTCGCTCACAGGCGTATTCATTTGTTTCAAATACACAAACCACGCAATGCCGCCTGCCAAGCAACACACCACCATCACCACCGAAACAATTTTTCTTACCATATCAATCCAATGGAATCACCTCCCACATTCAAAATACGAAATTAACCATAGAAAAGCCCTCCCACAACTCCCGTAAATAAAATTACCAACAACCCAAGGTTACTAACAGGTAGTGCAAGTTGGCAAACAACCTATCGTTTTTCACACAAATATAATAGTGTCAATTCACCCACCCCTCAAAACACCCCTTTTCACCAAATCATCTTCTTCATATTTAGAAAAATTACGTCTTTCTCAAATTTAGCCATCTCCGTGCAGCATTCAGCCATTTAAGAGGAGAATGTACTCATCTCAGAGGAGCATTTAGCCAACTCCGGGGAGCATTTAGCCATCTCCGGGGAGCATTTAACCATCTCCGGGGAGCATTTAATCATCTCAGAGGAGAATTTAACCATCTTCGAGTAGCATTTAACCATCTCCGAGCAGCATTTAGCCTTCTCAGAGGAGCATTTAGCCTTCTCGCGGCAGCAATTGCGTTTTTAAGTGCCATTAAATCTATACAAATTCCACCAAAAACCAACTCAAAATTACATTAACAATAACATAATCAATCAAATGGAAAAAAATTTGTGCCTTCCGCTAGCGCGAGTTTTCATCTCGAGTTAATGAATAGGAGTTATCCCACCACCTCACCTAATTCCCCAAAAAATCAATTTACCCTCCTTCAAGCTGTTTTTTACCCTCATTTAAATCACTATAAATTGAATAATTTAGTATTTTTGAGTTGAAAAAGTTTTTCACCCAACTCATTAGTTCAAAAAAATAATCACCAACCACAAATAATAATTATGAAGTTAAACAACGAAACCTATCCGGTAGAAGTTTTTATCGGGATGCAATGGGAAGCCGAAATGGTAAAAAATCTCTTAGAGAACGAAAACATAGAAGCCTTCCTCACCGACCAAATCATCGGAACATTAGTCCCGTTTTATTCCACACCAGGCTTAGGCTCCGTCAAAGTTGTCGTTTCAAATCTTGATTTCGAAAAAGCCAAACTAATCGTCTCCGAATTCGAAAACTCACGTAAAGAATAAACCCTCTGCATACCCTTTCGCGTTCATCATTTTCTAATTAATTAAGTTAAATTTAGAATTGACAATCTTAAATCCTTATTTCAAAAATCCTAAATAAAGAACCCCCTTACAGTCTTTATGTCTTCGCGGTAAATAAAAATATTATCTGGTAAATTCTAAATGCCTAACAACTTCCAAAAAAAAGAGGAACAACTTTCGTCATTCCTCCTTTTGAGTTTCAATTTATTTAAAAGCCTATTGCAAACTTACTTTGGTTATTTTTGTTTCCTTATCACTAGTCACACGCACAAAATAAATACCGCGTGCATAACCCGACAGGTCGATAGTTTTAGTCAAACTACCATTGTTCACAATATACACCTGTCCAATCATTTTTTCGCCTTCCGCGTTCATCACTTCAATGCCAAGCCAAGTAGAAGCAGTATGATTAACAGATATGTTCAATAAACCAGTACTAGGGTTAGGATAAATCCCAAGTTCGCCAGCTTGTATTTGTTGTTTTATACCCTGCGGAAAGTCAATATTGATCACGTAATCTTCCGTTTCGCCCGAACCAAAGGTGGCGCATGCACTTGTCGAATCCATGGCACCAGCAGTAGCTCGCGAACGAATGCGCATTCCCGTCAAGCCTGTCATCGCTGTCATTGGTATAGTAAGCGGAACACTAACATCGGTACCAGCTACAGAAGTTGTACAAATAGATAAATATTCATAAGTATCAAACACCCCATTTTGGTCATAATCTATCCATACTCCGGCTCTCACAACACCCGTATATCGGTTAATTAAGGTATATGTTGAGCCTTGGTTGAGGGTAGCAGTTGTGTTTCCACTTGCAGGATAAACAATATGGTTGTTTGCAGAACAGCCCGTCAAACCATTCATCAACGTAGTTCCCGAAATAGCTACCGAATCGATAGCTGAAGTACCACATCCACCACCTAGGGTTTGTGAGCAATAACAATCATAGAACGAATTTAAACCAACGCTTACAGGAGTAGAAGTAGCTGACAAACCTGAACAAGTAAGCACACACTCGTAACTTATTGCAGTATGAACAGTATCAGAAAGCACAGCCGCAGTAGCACCAGTTATTGGGTTCCATGTAGCACCACCATCCGTTGACGACATCCATTGATACGTTAAGCCTATACCTGTTCCACTTCCATTCAATGAAAGATTTACTATCGTATTAGGGCAAGCAGTTGCTGCTGATGAAATAGTCGTTCCGGCACTAGGCGGAGCAGTACAAGGCATAGCAGCCACAATGTTGATGATATAATCTTCCGTCTCTCCCGAAGTTAAACCCAAGCATGAACTTGTAGAATCGATATTAGCACCTCCACCTACGGCATTTCTCGAACGTATACGCATGCCAGTAAGTCCAGGGGTAGCTGTAAAAGGAATGGTAATAGGAACAACAACATTCGTATTTGCTGTTGAAGTTAAACAAACCTGTTGCCATTCACTTGGGTCGAACACACCGTTTTGATCGTAATCAATCCAAACAATTGCTCTCACATTTCCTGTAAACATAGTATTGAGAGAATAAGTTTGTCCTTGAGTAAGCGAAGCAGTGGTATTGCCAGTAGCAGGATAAGTTGCATGATTATTTACAGCACAGCCAGTATGTCCATTACTCAATGTAGTTCCTGTAATAGCTACCGAATCGATAGCTGAAGTGCCACATCCTCCACCAATTCCTTGTGAGCAATAACATTCATAGAACGAATTTAAACCAACGGCTACAGGAGTCGAAGTTGCTGATAAACTAGAACAAGTAAGCACACACTCGTAACTTATTGCAGTATGAACAGTATCAGAAAGCACAGCCGCAGTAGCACCAGTTATTGGGTTCCATGTAGCACCACCATCCGTTGACGACATCCATTGATACGTTAAGCCTATACCTGTTCCACTTCCATTCAATGAAAGATTTACTATCGTATTAGGGCAAGCAGTTGCTGCTGATGAAATAGTCGTTCCGGCACTAGGCGGAGCAGTACAAGGCATAGCAGCCACAATGTTGATGATATAATCTTCCGTCTCTCCCGAAGTTAAACCCAAGCATGAACTTGTAGAATCGATATTAGCACCTCCACCTACGGCATTTCTCGAACGTATACGCATGCCAGTAAGTCCAGGGGTAGCTGTAAAAGGAATGGTAATAGGAACAACAACATTCGTATTTGCTGTTGAAGTTAAACAAACCTGTTGCCATTCACTTGGGTCGAACACACCGTTTTGGTTATAATCAATCCAAACAATTGCTCTTACATTTCCGGTAAACTTAGTGTTTAGCGAATAAGTTTGTCCTTGAGTAAGCGAAGCAGTAGTATTACCAGCAGCAGGATAAGTAGCATGGTTATTTGCAGCACATCCAGTATGTCCATTACTCAATGTAGTTCCTGTAATAGCAACCGAATCGATAGCTGAAGTGCCACATCCTCCACCAATTCCTTGTGAACAATAACATGCATAGAATGAATTTAAGGTAATATGGGCCGCAGACGATGTGTCGGACAAGCCACTGCAAGTAAGTACGCAAGCATAATATCCTTCACTTGTTATTATTTGAGAAAGTGAGTTGTTAGTAGCTCCAGCTATAGGAGTCCAAGTCAAACTATCAGGAGAACTTATCCATTGGTAGGTCATGCCTATTCCTGTTGCATTTCCTGTTAATGTAAGTAGACTAGTAGCACCCGAACAAACTAAAGAAGGAGAAGCACCAGCAAATCCTGCAACAGGTGGAGCTACACATAATGCAGCAGGAGCAATCGTAAGACGAATATTAGGTCGGTTGTTATTTAAAGTCCCATTTCCTGCTGGTACAGTTCCGCTGCCAGTGGCACTTTGCCAATACTGAAATCTACTGGTACCAACCGCAAAATATCTAAAACCTTTTGAAAGAGTAGTAAGGTCGGTACCTGCTGTTCCTCCTGAATTTGTTTCAACTATCACTTCAATATTACTATTAGTCGCATGCAAAAATGCAGAGGTAAGATTTATAGTAATAAATGAATCTCTCACAAATGCAGCAGGGTGTAGGGTGTCATTAAATACCAATGTAGCACCCGTTTCTTCAGCAGCTACTGTTGAAGCAGTAAATGACGAATCGGCTACCTCTTTGATATAAACTTTCACAGCTGTAACACCAGGATTAAGCACAGTATCGCAGTAAAATCCAATCGCTGTAATGTTTCCCAACATTCCAATTTCTTGTTGAGTGTATTTCATAGCCGAGCGTTCGTAAGCTCTATTGCTACCCAATGGTTTTCGGTGCGCAGTAGCCGTTGATCCTGTTCCTGCATTATTTGCAGCAGGTATCACAATGTTTGTTTGAGCTTCTAATTGCATCACGGCAATAAAAGCTATAATGACTAAACTAATTTTTTTGTATACTTTTTTCATCTGTTTGTTTTTTAATGTTTGTACAAACATAATTCTATATAATAAACAAAATTGAATTATAAGTTAAACTTACCAAATTAGTCGACTAAACTCTTGGTTGATTTTGTACGAAGGAATCAAAAAACATTCATTCCTACCTTCCTGTTTGTAAAAAGTCTTCTGATGTTGTTCAATGAATATTTTTGTAGACGCTCTATAAATTTAAATTCTTATACCTAGAACACAAATGTCATCCACTTGGTCTAAGTTACCTTTCCAGTCGGAGATGGTTTTTTTAAGATATATTTCTTGCTCTTCCATATTCAAGTCTTGAATAGAAAGCAATGTGTTTTTTAAACGTTTTGATGAATATTTTTTTCCTTTTTCGCCTCCAAACTGATCTGTAAATCCATCAGAAAACAAATAGATGGCATCATTTTTTTTCAATTTGATATTATTGTTGGTATATTTCTTATTTTCCATTGCCTTTCCTCCAATAGAAAGATTATCACCTTTTATTTCTATCAGTGAATTATCTCTTATTACATACATTGGCCGATGAGCCCCTGCAAACTTCAACTCCATTTTGCTTATATCAATGCTGCAGAATCCTACATCCATTCCATCATTTATCTCACGTGCTTCGTTGGTGATGTGTAAAAACTCGGTGTCGAGTGCATGTAATACTTCTGATGGAATTATTTTGTGTTTGTAATTTATAACATCATTAAAAAATGAATAGCCAATCATGGTGATTAATGCTCCAGGTATGCCATGACCAGTGCAATCGGCAAGAGCGATAAGAATTCGATTTTCTTTCTCATCAACTCTCACAAAATCGCCACTAACTATATTTAAAGGCATATTGATGATAAACGATTCGGAGAAATGTTTGAAAAGAATTCCCTTTTTGTTTACAGTCGAGTTCTGAATAATTTTAGCATAGTTAAGGCTGTCGATGATGTCTTTGTTTTTCTGTTCGATGAGTTTACTTGCGTTGATTAACATGGTGGCTTTCTCCTCCAGTTGAACATTGGCTTTGGCAAGTTCTACGGTACGATGAATAACTCTGTTTTCAAGTTCATAATTTAACTTCATGATTTCTGCTTCCGATTTCTTTTTCTCCGTAATGTTTCTAGAATAACAGGCTGTGCCAATGACATTTTTTTCTTTTCGTATTGGGTAAAAAGAAATCTCGAACCAATTTTCGTAAGGAGTGTCGATATGTTCGATGATTGTGAATGTTTCTCCAGATAGCGCTTTTGTGTAAAAATTTCCCCAACGATTGATCTGATAAGCGTTGAGTTTTTCTATATTATTAGCACTTTCCAATCCTGCATCGCCTGAAATTAATTTCACTAGACTATCGAAAGCAATGTTTGATGTAATTAAGTGCTTGTCGACACCTACACTCCACATTAAATCATTGGTATTATTAATGAGTGCAGAAAGATTGTTCTTATCGAATTCCTTTTTTTGCTCAGCAAGTTTAAGTTCCGTTACATCTTGAACAATTCCCATAAGTCCAATTGGTTTCCCGTCAGCGTCTATTTCGAATTGAGTTTTTGAATAGGTGTATTTGATGGTGCCATCAGTAAGTAGAATTCGGTGGTAAAATGCGGAATCACCTAATGAAGATTCTTTTTCTTTTAGAGCGTTAATCACCTCGTTCGAATCATCAGGATGTATAAAATCGAGCCAAGATTTAAATGGTAATTTGTTCTGCTCGATAGGTAGTCCGTAAATTCTACAAGCTTCGTCCGAAAAGGTAGCGATGCCAGTCGAGAAATCAAGTTCCCAGCTTCCAACATGTGCAATTGCTTGTGCCTCTTTAAGTCGGTGTTTGCTATGTTTTAAGTTCTTCTCGAAAAGAGTTCGCTGAGTTTCTTTGTCGATTACATCAAGCGCAAACGAAATATCTCCTGCGATTTCGGTTAACAAATCTATTTCTTCTTTATCAAAGAATTTGGCTTCGTAAGAAAAGAGAATAAAAGTACCAATGGTTTTACCGTTTTTCTTTATAGGTAAAAAAATAGCAGAATTAAAGTCGTGACTTGTTGCACACTTTCTGCATTTCGAGTCTTCGGGTAAACTTTCGAAATCGTTTATTACAGAATAAGAACCTGTCTTTATAACGATGGAGATGGGGCCATTATCGCGATAATAAAATTGTGAAAAATATTCCAAATCTTCATCCGTGGAATTACTTTCGGCTGCAAGTTCCACCTTTTTTGTTTCTTCATTCAGGAGGCCTATCCAGACAAAAGGAAATTTTCCGTAAGAAGTCGCAATCTTGCAGGTTTCGTTGAACAAATCGTGTTGATTGGTGGAGTGAACAATCATTTGATTGATAAAACTTAATACTGAATAAAGCCGATTAAATTTTAATAATTTTTGTTCCGACCGTTTTCGTTCGGTGATGTTGGTCTGAATACCTATATATCCTACCGTTTTCTTTGTTTTGTTTAAATAGGGCGAACCACTTATAGATACCCAAATATACTCCCCATTACTTGTCCGTAGTCTTGTTTCTTTTTCTTTAGATCCCGATTGGTTGCTCGAAACAACTATGGATGTAAAGGTTTCTTTTTGATTGGTACCTATAAGAAACAATGATGTTGCATTCTTTCCTTTTATTTCTTCAAAATCGTAACCAGTTTGTTTGCAAAAGTTCAAATTGGCAAACATGATTTCATCCTTTTTATTAAGAATAACGATTCCCTCGTTCATGAGTTCTACAATATCATCCCAATGGTGCTTTGGCGAATACTCCAACAATTGATACTTTTTAATTGCAATGACCGAACTAATTGTGAAAAATGTAAAGAAGGTACCAGTGATAGGTACCCCTTCTATCTTCAACATCAATGGATATACAAACTCGGTAAGAATACCTCCCACTATTGGGAAACTTAATCCGATAGCTAACAACAAGACTTGGTTCCTCTTAATGGAATTCGATTTCGATTTGAAATAGGTGTACCACAACACTCCAACTGCAAATATTGAACTCAACGAGAGCCAAATGTAAATGGATAAAGTAACGAATGAAGGATGAGGATCGACAATCCATCTCCATTGTTCTGAACTTACAATGGTATATGAATCGAGTTTAATGGTGAGCAAGAGAACAAATAAGATAGCAGGAATAAACTGTGTATAGGTAACAATGTTGTAAATTGTTTTTTTCTCCCAATTCAAAATAAGAAGGGAGAATAACAAACCTAAAGGAACAACAAAGATGATACTCATTAAGGAGAGTCGGTACCAAATGCTAGCGGCATCAGCATAAATACAATCTCGGGTTAGGCCTGCGCTTAGTTGCCATAAACCGACTACGACTAAAAATATTCCAAAAATAACGTTTGTTTTATTTTTCGAAAAAAATAAAAGAATGTAAATAAGTAATGCGAAACTTATAAACGCGGGAATCAAATTCAAAATGATTACTTCCAAGCGTTCGATGTCTATGTCGAGTAAGTGATACATTTTGAGAATTTAGTTAATGTTATATTCTTTTAGAAGTGATTATCAGGGTGGGTAAAAAGCACTTCTTGTAAAGTAAAACGTAATTTGTTCCGAGGTGTAAGTTCAAATTTCTTACACCGCTCTAATTAATTATTGTTGAAAATGTTTAACGATGTACCCACCGTCAATACGGGGGCTATTTTGTCGCTATACATCTCGCTAGTGTATTGTGTATGATAGAAAACAGAAAGGCCAATAAAATTCCTAAGTACAATACCATTTACAATTCTTACACCTACTTCAACGCCTAGTCCTGTTTCGATAGTTGATAATTTCACTTTACTCCAATCGGTTGACATATTATTCAGTCGTTCCCATTTTTCTTGAGTACGGGATTGACGTTCTTCCAAACAAACCGTTGAAAAACTCAATGGCAAATTATCAGCATAAAGCAAATACGAAAATACTCTAAGGTTTAATCTTTTTTGATCTTCGGCTATTTGATAGGAATAGGTAGCTTTCACGGTGCTGATTTGTTGTGATGTTTTTTGAATGCAGGGCCCGATGCTAAACCCATGTTTGTTTTTGTTGACATTTAATGTGAACGAGTAAAAAGTTCCGTGCCCGTTGCCCGAAAGGAAAGAGCTATAGCCCACTCCATAAGTGAGTGGGCTATAGGTTCTAACTTGTGCTGATGCACTTTTAATACTTATCATTAAAACCAATGATGCTATTAATAGTAAGCTAAGTATTGGTTTTCTGACTGCTTTTCCTTTTGCTATTTTAACTTGAGTTTTCATTGCTATGGTTGTTAATTTGGTTGAACATAAATTTTTGAGTGTGATTACAGTTTGATGAATTTGGTGGTGGTTAACTCATCACCAATTTGCATTTTGATATAATAGATGCCATTAGCTTGTTTGGTAATATCAATCACATTGTCTTTTAAGTTAGTCAATGTTGATTCGTACACTTTTTCGCCCATTGCATTGTATACACTCAAATTATTATTGTCGCCTGATAATTTTTCTTTGTTGATTACAATATTAAAGTTACCGTTGTTTGGGTTTGGTATGATACTGAATGAGGAGCTTTTTTGAATGTTTGACACACCAGCTACTAGTGGGCAATAGGTTAATATTTGCACTGGAGTTAATCTAACGCTATTGGTACCATCGCCCAATTGACCGAAAGCATTTAATCCCCATACCCAAAGTGTGCCATCGCTTTTCGAAGCTAATGTATGGTCAGCGCCTACAGCTATTCTAAGAACATCTGTTAAATTACTCACTTGCACAGGGCTGTTTCTATTGATGGTAGTTCCATCGCCAAGTTCGCCATTAGGATTGTATCCCCATGTCCATACGGTTCCATCGTTTTTTAAAGCTGCTGAGTTTACACCACCACAACCTATTTCGATAATTCCGCTAAGCGTGGTAATCATCATTGGAGTTAAACTTTCAGTGTTTCCACCGTTTCCTAGTTGTCCGAAAGAGTTACCACCCCAAGTCCACACGGTACCATCATTTTTTAAAGCCATGGAGTGCATGCCTCCACCAGCCATGGCGGTGATGCCCGAAAGTGCAGAGATGTGAACAGGGCTTTGTCTATCAGTAATAGTGCCGTCACCAAGTTCGCCATTCAAGTTTCTGCCCCAAGCCCAAACACTTCCATCGTTTCTCAAAGCAAATGAATGTTCGCCTGCTCCGCAAATAGCAATGATGCCTGATAAGCCCGGTACTTTCACAGGTGTATGTCTGTCGATGATGGTTCCATCGCCAAGCTGTCCGTTTGAGTTCCAGCCCCAAGTCCACACGGTGCCATCATTTTTCAATGCAATGGAATGAAAAAATCCAGTGGAGATTGCCATAATTCCACTCAATCCATTCACTTCTATTGGGTGAAATTTGTTGCTGATGGTTCCATCGCCCAATTGACCTTTATCATTTCCTCCCCATGTATACACGGTTCCATTGTTTTTTAAAGCCATTGAAAAGTTTTGACCACCAGATACAGCAATAATTCCTTCCAAACCGGTAACTCCTACCGAAAGGGTTCTGTTAGTAGTGGTGCCATCGCCCAACTGACCATAAGCGTTATAACCCCATGCACGCACTGTGTTGTCGCTGCATACCGACAATGAATGATAATCTCCTCCAGCTATTGTTTGAGAAGTGGAGTTAATAGGTTGAAATAAACCTGCAGTTATCAATAGTACTGCTCCGAATGTTAAAATTTGATTTTTCATGATTTCTTTGTATTAAATTTTGTTCTTTTTGTTGTAATTTTCTTTCTATAATTTTTTTTAATTTTTTTGTTCTGGTCTTTTTCAATCAACCATATTAAGTTTATTTACGGCTTTCGAAAAAAGTTTTGGAGGTATATTAATGTGTTCATGAGTTCTAAGGTTTTAGTTAAGTTCGGTGTTTAGATACGATTGCACTGTTGCAAAAAACGATTCGTTATCAACAGGATATTTTATAAATCCATCCCAAATATTTATGGTTGAGTTTTGCGATGATTTTGTTTTCTCTTGCTCGGTTATCATTACTAATAGAATATCTTTAGTTTCTTGGTCGCTTTTTAGTATCTGAGCAAATGTCAACGGATTCATCGTTTTCAACGAATTATCAATTAATATAAGTTGAGGTTGAATTATTGATACCACATACAAAGCTGTTTCGGCACTAGCAGTTCTTCTTACATCAATGCCATTGGTTTCGAAATAATCACAAGCACCCGAAATGTCGGCCAACTTGTTGCTTATTATCAAAACTTGCTTTTTCATTGTATTAAGATTAATTCTATTCATTTTGCTTTTTTTGTCGTTCTTATTTCTTGCTCAAAAACTTCGACACAAAAGTATTTCCAATGCACGGGGTGCGAAATAGTAGAAACACTCATTCCTTTGTCATTCTTACCGATTGCCCATCGTCATACGTTCGAGTCCGCTACCTGTAATACAAACCATTACACCCCACCCAAATCGTCACCTACCTCCCCCTCTCTTGCGGAGAGGGGATAAAGGGAAGAGGTCTTTACCTAAATCCTCAATCTCAAAATCCTCAACCGTAATTCGGAAAAGTATGTAGCCGTTTCTTATTTATCGCAGAGAACGCAGAGTTAAAAACCGCAGAGTCTCGCAAATCCTAAATCCCCAAATCCTAAATCCCCAAATCCTAAATCCTAAATCCTAAATCCCCAAATCCTAAATCCTAAATCCTAAATCCTCAATCTCAAAATCCCCAAATCCTAAATCCCTAAATCCTAAATCCTCAATAGTAAACTCTACATTATTATTTCAAAAAAATGCCATTAACCTGACCTATCCTACCTATAAAATACTTATCTTAGCCTTCGAATTCACATTCTTATTATGGTCAATTCGACTACATCTCGCAACCATTGCCCTGTGTGGCTTTCGGAGGCTCCGAAAGCCTTACTGGTGGCTCGTTTTACCCCCCCCCCCATTTATTATTCCTAATAAAGTCCTTTGTTTATAGGGAATTTGGCGCATTCATTGGTTTTTGTGCTTCATTGTTTTGTCTGGTTTCGGGATTCTTGGTTTTTGTTCGCACATGGTTGGCGAACTCAAAATTTAAGTTGTTCTCGTTCATCTTCCCTTGGTTTAAGGTTCAATTTCAATTGTTCAATTTCTCGGTTTTGCGTACTCGTTTTCTTCAAAACAAGGTTTGCAGGGTCGTTATGCAGACCTGCATAGCCCTTATCCAGTTCTTCATTTTCGTTTTTCGTGGGTTGCATAGCTTTTATGAGGGTCGGCATAGCTCTTATCCAGTACAGGATAGCTCTTATCCAGTACAGGATAGCTCCTTTCCAGTACAGGATAGCTCTTATCCAGTACAGGATAGCTCTTATCCAGTACAGGATAGCTCTTATCCAGTACAGGATAGCTCCTTTCCAGTACAGGATAGCTCTTATCCAGTACAGGATAGCTCTTATCCAGTACAGGATAGCTCTTATCCAGTACAGGATAGCTCCTTTCCAGTACAGGATAGCTCTTATCCAGTACAGGATAGCTCTTATCCAGTACAGGAT
>JBAXQU010000010.1:0-58998 GCA_037131555.1 Bacteroidota bacterium | reverse complement strand
TTGTTGTCAATGGCCATGATGTGGTTGTCAATGGTAATGATGTTGTTGTCAATGGCCATGATGTGGTTGTCAATGGTAATGATGTTGTTGTCAATGGTAATGATGTTGTTGTCAATGGCCATGATGTTGTTGTCAATGGTAATGATGTTATTGTCAATGGTAATGATGTTGTTGGAAATGAGGTTGACTTTGTAAGAAATGGTAGGGAAGCAAGCTGAAATGAATATAGGTGTTTGATTATTAATGCTTTTTATGTGTTTTAAGGAGGTGTTTTTCTTCAAAAATGGAAAAAAGTTACTGGTTGGTGAGTTGGTTTGGTATACATATATATATATGTGTATGGGTTGGGAATTTGAATTTTGGAGTATATTTGTGATTGAAATGACCTCACCCCCGGCCCCTCTCCGAGGAGAGGGGTGACGGAGTAGGACATTCTAGGTGTTTGTGGCGAGACGCCACATAATGATAGGCACAGGCGAAACACGCCTGCGCCTGCGGGATTTAATAAACATGAAAATGAACGAAAATATACGAACGGTTTTAAAAACTGATATTGATAAATTAAAAACCGTAGTTGATTCATGTGAATTGTTTCCATCTGAATTTTTGGATGAAATGATTTCTGATTACTTGAATAATGCGGACTCTGAAGAGATTTGGTTTACGTATATTGAAAACAAAACACCAACGGCTATTGGATATTGTGTTCCAGAAAAACTAACAGAAGGCACTTATAATTTATTAGCAATCGGTGTTTTGAAAGAGTGGCAAGGTAAAGGAATTGCTAGTGAAATGATGAAATATATTGAGCTATTGCTGAAACAAAAAGGTGGTAGAATTTTAATAGTTGAAACATCGAGTGATGATGCTCAAATAGCTGCTCGAAACTTCTATAAAAAAATTGGTTACTCCCAAGAAGCTGTGATTAGAGACTTTTGGAAAGACGGAGAAGACAAAATTGTTTTTTGGAAAAGGCTTTAAGAATTTGAATTTTGGAGTATATTTGTGATTGGAATGACCTCTCCCCTTTATCCCTTCTCCGCAAGAGAGGGGTGAAGGAGTAGGACATTCTAGGTGATTGTGGCGGGACGCCACATAATAATAGGCACAGGCGAAACACGCCTGCGCCTGCGGGAAAAGTTGCTGGTTGGTGAGATGGTTTGGTATACATATATACATATATGTATGGGTTGGGAATTTGAATTTTGGAGTATATTTGTGATTGGAATGACCTCACCCCCGGCCCCTCTCCGAAGGAGAGGGGTGACTGAGTAGGACATTCTAGGTGATTGTGGCGGGACGCCACATAATATTAGGCACAGGCGAAACACGCCTGCGCCTGCGGGAAAACTTTACGAAATACGAATGGGAGGAATTTACGAATGGGAGGATTCCGAAGAGTGACGCGCTGCATAACTGCACCCGATAGGAGCGAAAAGCCCGAAGTGCGTGGGCTGGTGTGGTGGGCGGACTTGTAGCGGATAGCGGGAGGAAAGGTAACGAAGCGTGAGAATCTGCCTGCCATAATTTTAGTTGTTGGTTGTTGGAGGTTGGTTGTTAGATTGGGGTGAGTTTGAAGGGGAAAAATGCCGTTTGTAATGGATTTCTACCGTTGAACAAAAAGCGGTGGTGGTGTAATTATTTACAGTAAATTCGCATCCAAATTAAAATTAGTTATGATGAAAAAACAATTAATAATAGTATCGGCAGTTGCGGGAGCGGTGACGCTTGCATCGTTTATAAGCGATGGCAATGGAGCTAAGAACACGGGTATCGATGTGACGAACATGGATAAGACGGTGAAACCTACGGACGATTTTTATCACTTTGTGAATGGAAATTGGTTGAAAAATAATCCGATTCCGGAGACGGAGAGTAGATGGGGTAGTTTTAATGAGTTGGATAAAACCAATAAAATGAAACTACGTACGATACTTGAGGCTGCTGCGGTGAACAAGGCTGCTACGCCTGGTAGTAATGAGCAGAAGATTGGTGATTTTTATGCGAGTGCGATGGATTCGGTGAAACTGAACAAGGATGGTGTGAGCCCTTTGAAGGATGAGTTTGCGGCTATTGAGAAGATAACGAATACGGATGAGTTGGTGAGAGCGATTGGTCATTTGCATTTGATAGGTGTGGGTGCTTTGTTTGGCGGATACGTTGGGCCTGACCCGAAGGTTTCTTCGGAGTACATTACTCAGTTTTATCAAGGTGGATTGGGTTTGCCTGACCGTGATTATTACACGAAAACGGATGAGCGTAGCTTGGGAATTCAGAAGGCTTATAAGGAGCATATTGGTAATATTTTCAGGGAGCTTGGCGACCAACCTGCGGTGGCTGAAAAGAATGCTGCGGTGTGTTATGACATTGAATTGAACCTTGCGAAAGCTTCGATGACGAGGGTGGAACAACGCGATCCTGAAAAAACGTATCATAAAAAAACGTTGAAAGAATTGGACGAGTTGACTCCGAACATGAAATGGAGTATTTATTTCGAGACGGTTGGAATAAAAAAAATAAGCAATGTGGTGGTTGGTCAACCTGATTTTTATACTGAAGTGAGTCGTGCTTTGAAAGCGGTGCCGATAGCTGATTGGAAAACTTACTTGAGATGGAATTTGATAAACGAAATGGCGGGTAAACTAAGCGACAACTTTGTGAACCTTAACTTTAAGTTTTATGGCAACACTTTGAACGGAACACCAGCATTGAAGCCTCGTTGGAAACGTTCGTTGGAAGCTACTGATGGTGCATTGGGTGAAGCGTTAGGAAAAATATTTGTAGAAAAATATTTTACTGAAGCAAGTAAAAAACGTGTTGGACAAATGGTGGAGAACTTGATAGCAGCTTACAGAGTGCGCATCAATAGCCGCGATTGGATGAGTGCTGAAACAAAAAAACAAGCGATGACCAAATTGGACAAAGTGATGAAAAAGCTTGGATACCCTGATAAATGGAGAGATTACAGCCCATTGGAAATAAAACGCGACTCGTATGTACAAAATTGTATGCGTTCGAACAAATACGAATTTGCTTACATGGTGAACAAACTAGGTAAGCCAATTGACCGCACGGAGTGGGGAATGACACCACCAACGATAAATGCTTATTACAATCCATCGATGAACGAGATTGTGTTTCCGGCAGGTATCATGCAACCGGTGTTTTTCAATCCTGATGCTGATGATGCTGTGAACTACGGATGTATGGGAGCTATCATAGGACACGAGTTGACACATGGTTTTGATGATGAAGGTTCGCAGTTTGATGCGGATGGAAATTTGAAAAACTGGTGGACTGATGATGACAAAGCAAAGTTTAAAGTGAAAACAGATATGCTCATAAAACAGTTTAACGACTATGTAGCGATTGATAGTTTGCATGTGAACGGAGAACTTACTTTGGGCGAAAACATTGCCGATTTGGGAGGATTAACGATTTCGTATTATGCGTTGAAGAAATCGCTGGAAGGAAAACCAGCACCCGCTTTGATTGATGGATACACTGCCGAACAACGTTTCTTCTTATCGTGGGGACAAGGATGGAGAATAAACATGAGAGATAAAATGTTGAGAAATAGAATTCAAACCGACCCTCACTCGCCAGGTATATTCCGCGCTAATGGTGCACCAAGCAATATGCAAGAGTTTTATGATGCGTTTGGAGTGAAAGAAGGAGATAAAATGTATCGCCCTAAAAAAGAAAGAGCCGAAATTTGGTAATTGTTTTTTTTAATTGTTGATGAATGAAGAGAATGCGCTGCTGTAAAAAGTGGCGCATTTTTTTTGTAATTTATTTCGAGCTGAGATTGGCATATATGGCCAGGTATTCAGCAGCATCAATCTTTATCCAATTGCGTTGATAGTCGAAAGTCATGTCGTAGATAAAGTTTCGGTCGGGCAATATTTTCACAGTGAATTGATGCAAGGTGTACGTGCTGCCGAGCACTTGAATTTCTTCCCATTGAGTAGAGGAAATGATTTTGAAAAAAACTTTGTTGTTGGAGTATTTTCGGTATTGAGGATATTCGATTTGCTGATTCATGAAACAAAAGTAAATTAAACAAATTACATAGTACACATCTGATTTAAAATTTATAATTTCGTGCAATGCAATCATTCCTCGAACAACTTGTAATTCACCTCACCGAAAAGTACAAAGACGACATTAGCGAGTTGTGCATTGTGCTTCCTAACCGAAGAGCGGGCTTGTTTCTGAAAACACATTTGGTAAAACATCTAAAGAAAACCTTTTGGGCACCAGAGGTAATGGCTACCGAAGATTTTGTAGCATTATTGGCTGAGGTAGAAATAGTAGATACCACTACCCTATTATTCGAACTATACGAAACTGTGAAAGCTGTGAATGGCATCGAAACCGAAAGCTTTGATGAGTTTAGCAAATGGGGACAAATATTGTTGAACGACTTTAATGAGATAGACCGCTATCTGGTGGATGCGGGACAACTGTTCGGAAATTTGAAAGACATTAAAGAACTCGAAAACTGGACATTGAATGCAGAAAACTTAACCGAATTTCAAACGAAGTATCTTCAATTCTGGAAGTCGTTGAAAGAATTTTATTTCAATTTTCAGAAACGACTGCTTGATAAACATGAGGCTTATCAAGGATTAGCGTACAAGTTGGTGAGTGCTGATGTAGAAGAACGAGTAAAAAAACATCCTTGGAAAAAAATAATATTTGCAGGATTCAATGCGTTGAACAAAGCAGAGGAAGAGCTGATTGAAAAACTATTGAATGCCGGAAGAGCTGAAATAATATGGGATACAGATGCCTATTACATCAACAATTTGAATCAAGAAGCAGGAAGGTTTATAAGAAAGTATAATGAAACCGGAAGGTTCAAAAAAATAAAAGAACAGAATATAGTTGTTGAAGAAAATTTATTGGCCACCGAACCAAAAACAATAACCATAATAGGAGCCGCTAAAAATGTGGCACAAGCCAAGGTTGCAGGAAATCTAGTGGATACACTGAAGCAAGAAAATAGTGGACTTGAAAACACGGCTTTGGTGTTGGCAGACGAAAATTTATTGTTCCCGGTGCTTCATTCGTTGCCAAGTGATTTAACGGATATAAATGTTACGATGGGTTATCCATTGAAGAACACACCCGTGGCAGGGTATTTCGATTTGATTTTCAGTCTTCACGAAAACGGAATGAAGTTCGGCAAAGGAAAAGCTACGTATAGTTTTTATCATACCGATTTGATAAAACTATTGAGCCATCCCTACACCTCTATTCTATTGACAGGCGACAACTCGGATGCATCGATAAGAAAAGTGATACAAGCCATACAAACTAGAAACATAGTGTTTGCAGGCTTTTCGATGATAGAACGTATTTTTATTGAATTCGAAAAAGAAAAGGAATTTGAAGTGTTGGCAAGGTTACTGAAGCATTGGAAAAGCCCAGCAGACGCTATAAAATGCATCACTAGCTTGATTGACCAATTGAAAAATGCCATCATCAATCAACGCGAAATACAATCGGAAAACAAGGCGAGTTTGGAATTGGAATACCTTTTTGCTTTCACAAAAATCATCAAACGAATTCACGATTTAACGATTGATTACAATACTTTAATCAATGATATTAAAACTTTGAGAAGTATCATTAATCAGATTGTAAGAGGCACCACTTTGCCTTTCTATGGCGAACCTTTGATGGGACTACAAGTAATGGGAATGCTCGAAACGCGAACGTTGGATTTTGAGAATGTGATATTGCTGTCGTGCAACGAAGATATATTGCCATCGGGCAAGACGGTTAATTCGTTTGTTCCATTCGAATTAAAACGACATTTTGGTTTGCCAACCTACAGTGATAAAGATGCCATATTTGCGTATCACTTTTATCGCTTGTTGCAGCGGGCAAAAAATATCTATTTGCTTTACAATACCGAGAACGATGACTTTGGAAGTGGCGAAAAGAGTAGGTATTTAACACAATTGATTTATGAACTGCCGAAAGTAAATCCGAGTGTAGTTATCAAAGAGATGTTGGTGAACATTCCTGTGAAAGAAGAAAAACACAACCATACGATTAGAATAGAAAAAAGCGCTGACATCATTGAAAAACTGAAAGCGAAAGCTGAATATGGATTTTCGCCATCGCTGCTCAACCGATATCGCAATTGCACGTTGCAATTTTATTTTCAGGCAATAGCTGGATTGAAGGAAGTGGATGAAGTGGAAGAAACCATTGGTGCAGATACTTTAGGAAGTAGCATCCATAAGGTTTTGCAGAATTTCTACACACCTTTCATTGGAAAGAAAATAGTGGCTGACGATATAAAAAAAATGAAACCGCAAGTTGAAGCGGCTACTCTTGCGGTTTTTGAAGAAGAGTATAACAAAACAGAAATAAGTTTTGGTAAGAATTTATTGACATTAAAAGTTGCGCTGAAGTTCATCAATAACTTTTTGAATGAAGAGATAAAGAATATTTCGAGCAATGAAGCCAATTCTAAACCTACCATCATCAAAGCTTTGGAACAAGAATTAGAAACAAACTTAAAGGTAGGCTCTCAGCAAATAAAAATAAAAGGCAATGCCGACCGTATTGATACTATTGGGAAATTGACACGTATTATTGATTACAAAACAGGATTAGCTGATACCAAAGAACTGAAATTTGAAGAATGGGATGAGATAAGGACGAACACAAAACTCGCCAAAAGCTTTCAGTTGCTAATGTATGCATTGATGTGCCAAAAAATGAATCCTGCCATACAAGAACATCTCATCTCAGGAATTATTACATTTAGAGAATTAAGCGCAGGATTGAAAACTGTTAAAGTAAATCAAAGCGAGGAATTGAATGTGGATGTGCTCAAGGAATTTGAAGAACAAGTAAAACTTCTGCTGTCGGAAATCTTCAATCCTGATATCGCTTTCGAACAAACCCAATCAATTGAAAATTGCGAATACTGCCCCTTTTTAGGAATCTGTAACCGCTAATAACAGGCCATTTTAGGCTTATTCGTTCAGCGCTTTCATGTAATCGTCAGCAAAATTGGTTACATTTTTAATTTCATCAATTTCCCATTTGTTCAAATTCTTTGTCAAGGTGTATTCAAGCTTCATTTGTGAAGGGAATTGAAAAACTAGTTTCGTGGTATTCTCCTCAGATTTCTGACTAATAACCTTCGCCTTGTCAAGATTCTTAAGATCTTCGTCATACTCTTGCGAACACATAATTAAGTCGTAATCGAATGCCTCTGGAGGTCCATCGTATTGAGGAGTTGTCTTAAATTCCTCATCATATTGCTTAAAATTGGTTCGCCAAAGTTGAAGATATTTTTCAGAAAAAAAACCACTCACTTTGAGAGCACTTAAGTATTTTTCGGTAGAGTCGAAGTTGACAGAGTATAGTTTTGTAGAATCTACAACAGCATTCCCGTTATTATTCACCATATTTATTCTGCCAATGGTTGACATGTTTGCATTGTACCATTTAAGAAGAGAAATCACGGTTTGGGAAGATTCTTGCTCAACCTTTGGGCTTGAAGAACAAGCCACGAATACTAAGATTAGATAAATAGTGCCGATTTTTTTCATTTTGCATCATTGAATTGAGTTGGCTAAATTAGGTAAAATAAGCACTCTTGGATGGAGATAAAGAGTTTCGAATACTTGTAAACAAAGGAAGTTCGATTTTTGATTGATTGTTAAAGTAACCAAACAATAAACTTGAGGTAAGAAAGTTAAGCAATTAACCACGGCAATCAAATTCATGTAAAATGAGCAAAAAATAAACAAAATGGAAGTAAAAAAGAAAAATTATTTTGTTGAACCAATTTTTTATTACATTTGCACTCCCAAAAAATAAGTACAAAATATTTTGGCCCGTTCGTCTAGGGGTTAGGACGCCAGGTTTTCATCCTGGAAACAGGGGTTCGATTCCCCTACGGGCTACCAAAAACAGAAAATCCTGCAAATATAGATTTGCAGGATTTTTTTTGAATGTTTCTGGATATTTCCTTACAAAAACACCAGTTTATTTGATTCTATTCTTTCAAACTTACAACTTAACTCCCATTACTAAAATATCGTCAATTTGTTCCAGGTCTTTTCTGTAATCAACGATGAACTTGTCAAGGTATTGTTCTTGTTGTTGCATCGACTGATCTTGAATAGTTTGCAATAAATCTTTAAATCTCTTCCTTGTTAATTTCTTTTGACCAGTTTCCCCTCCGAATTGGTCGGCAAATCCGTCAGTGAACAAATAAATGATATCACCTTTTGTAAGTGTAAAGTGGTGGTTGGTAAATGGCTTGTTATTATCGTACATACCTATAGGTTGCTTATCAGCTTTGGTTTCTTGCAGCTCTCCCTTCTGCATCAACCATAATGCATTATTTGCCCCAGCCCACTCAACTTCTACCTTATCACTTTGATCTTTATAGGTGATACTCACTAAAGAAATATCCATTCCATCCTTTATCTCTTCCTCACTTTTCGAAAATGCTTCGATTACAATTTCTGCTGTTTTATCAAGAATAGAAGCAGGGCGGGTTAAATCAAATTCGCGAACGGCTCTATTCAATGCATTATGGCAAACAACCGAAACCATTGCTCCTGGCACACCATGTCCAGTGCAATCGCAAGCTGCAAAAAGGATAGTAGCGCTATGTTTGCTATTAGAAGGCAGCGTCTCCATCCAATAAAAATCTCCTGCAACAATATCTTTTGGCTTGTATAGAATAAACGATTCATCCAAGTATTGCTTCACAATTCGATTGGCAGGCAAAATAGCTGATTGAATACGCAAAGCGTATTCAATACTATCTGTGATTTCTTTGTTTTTTTGCTCCACTACTTCTTTTTGTTTTTCAACCTCTTTTTTCTCTGCAACAACCTCAGCTGTCCTTTCGAACACAATTTGTTCAAGTTCTTTTTGCTTGTTGCGTAACGAAGCTGTTCGCCAATTAAATAGCAACCAAATAATAACAAGTGCACAGCAGAAGGCTAAACCTTGCACCCACCATTGTTTATACCAAGGAGAAAGAATGGTGAAGGTCACTTCCTTTGGATCGCTCCATTTGTTAGCAATACCCATCGCTTTTACTTTGAATGTAAATTGACCTGGAGGTAAATTGCGATAATCAGCTACACTTGATGTTGTGTTGTCGCACCAGTCTTTATCCATTGGTTGAAGCATGAACTGATATTGAATTTTATGTGGAGCGGTCCAATCAATTGCAGAAAAGTGAAAGGTTAGGTAATTGAAATTATTTGGCAAAACAAGATTTAGTGGATAATTGAAGAACGTAACCACATCGCCATATTTAATTTCATTTAAGTTCTTTCTGTTTTTCCCAGAACCAATCATGAAATTGCCTCCTTTGGATATTGTATCTTTTAAGATATTGTAATCAATAAATTTTTGCTCCAAATCAATATTTGTAAGATGCACATTCGGAGCTTGTGTTGGCAAATTGAACATTTTCAGATCGAGCATTGTTAAGGCCTTTGCACTCCCCCACCACGCACGTCCCTTGCTATCAATAAAAGCACTGTTTTTATTAAACTCATTACCTTTCAATCCATCTGCCTTCGAAAGATTAATAAAGCTAGGAATACCTGAAGAATTCTCCAATTGATCACGTGTAAGGATATCCATTCCTTTATTGGTGGTAATCCATATATTGCTATGACTATCTTCTAACACTGCACTTATTGCTTTACTGCTTAACCCTTCCTTCTCTGTATAATTTGTAAATGGTGTTGTACCAACACCCTCGATTGTTGGATTGTAGTAACTAAGTCCACTATCCGTAGCAATCCAAATGTTAAACGACTTATCTTCAAGCATGGAATGAATGCTATTACTAATCAAGCCTTGTTCAGTAGTATAATTGGTAAATGATTTCTTGTCGAATTTACTCAACCCTTCCTTGGTTCCAAACCAATAATTATGTGCATTATCTTCAATGATTGAATACACCCCATTATTTATTAAACCATCTTTCTCCGTATAGGTTGTAAACGTTTTTGAATCAAATTTACAAACCCCAAAGTTAGTCCCAAACCAAATATTGCCGTCCCTATCAGTTGCAATAGCGTTAACGTTGTTATCAATCAAGCCCTCTGACGTGGTATATTTAACGAAACTATTCCCATCATATTTATAAGCCCCCCCTCCATTTGTTCCAAACCAAATGTTATTATTTTTATCTCTAACAATGCAAGATGTTGAAGCAGGGTATTTATTGGAAGTAAGAAATGGTTTGTTGTAAATTGAAAAAGATTTCCCATCATAGTAACCTAGCTTTTCTCCGTTAGTTCCAATCCAGATTCCTCCTTCTTTGTCTTCTGCAATTGGCATAGAGCCAGCTTCTAACAAACCATTCTCTTCGATACTCACAAATGATTTCAAGGCAAATTTGTTTACCCCTCCATTTGTTCCTAGCCATAGGTTGTTTGATTTATCTTCGAAAAGTGTATTGATGTAATTACTACTCAATCCATCCTTCTCAGTGTATTGAGTAAAGTTGCGTTTATCATATTTAATTAATCCATTGTCCCTACTTCCAAACCAAAGATTACCAAGGGTATCCTTGGTCGAACATATAATATCACCAAAATTAGAATTATAACTGTAGAATGAATTATTATCAAACATACACAAACCTTTTTCTGTACCTAACCAGTAATTACAACTGTTGTCTTGACAAATGCTATATACTACATCTCCAATTAAACCATTCTGTTTGGTATAATGAGTAAAAGACTTTCCTGACAATTTAAATAATCCATCATTATAGGTTCCAAACCATAATTCTGAATTTTTGTCCTCAAAAATACTCTGAATAGCATTGTTACTAAAGCCTTCTCGTTGTGTGTAATTAGTAAACGTTTCGGATTCACGATCGTATTTGCATAATCCTCTCGAAGTACCGAACCAAATGAAATTCGATTTGTCTTCCAAGATATGGAAAACCGAATTATTACAAAGGCCTTCTTTTTCGGTGTATTTAAAGAATGTTTTGCCATCAAACTTATACACTCCATCATTGCATCCAATCCAAATAAAACCTGCGTTATCTTCAATGATTGTATTGATATTATTACTAGTAAAACCTTCCTTAGCTGAATAGAATGTAAATGTTTTTCCATCATATTTACTCAAACCTCCCATTTGGGTTCCTAGCCATATAGTTCCATTTCGGTCTTCACAGATGGCATTCACCACCTTTCCGTTCATCCCCATTTCAATATCCATATATTGAATATTGTACAAAGAATTATCTTTTATACGCATTGGCAATGCATTCACTGGTATCGGCTGTTTGCATATAATTTGTTTGGCTTTAGCGGAAACAGGTTGAATGGAGGCTACATTATCGCGCCCTGGTGTTGTAATTTGTGGACTTCCAACGCCATTTGATTTAACTGCCGAAACACTAAAAATGTTTGCACCAACTGAAACAACTGAAGGTTTCCCTATATTTACACTACTTGGTTTTCCTGCCGTTTGGATTGTAGGAACGCCTGCATTGTTAACAATAGGTGCAGAAATACCAATGCGCTTGGAGGAATTTATGTTTTCTAATTGACCTTCATTCTTTTTAACTTCCGAATTAGATTTTTCTTTTGATTTACATGAAAAAAGAATGATTGTAAAAAGTACGAAAAGCACGTAGACACTTTTAATACTTCTTTTTGAATTTGGAAAAAAACCCATAATTAAATTTGTTGTTATAACGTGTTATTGAATCTGTGTGTATCTAACAACCCCATTACAAATTCAATTGAAAGAATTGCATCAATTAGATTGGGGAGTTATGGATCATCTAATAATTAATATATGAAAAGTTTTATCGATTATATATTAAATCTCCAGGTGTTTTTGATAGTATTTTCTTAATATTGAAATAGGATACCACCGTGGCAACTGAAATAATAATGAATAACAGCAAATATGTTCTAATATCAAACAATCTAAAATAAGCAGTTTGGTCTTCAATGTTGAGATAGGAACTAAAGACTTTCTCAATAATTTTACCTAATGAATATGCAATTACTAATGAGAATATTATGCCAGTAAAAATAAAATTCAGCATTATTCTCAAATAAATATTTATCGACTCTTTATCACTTAGTCCGAAAGCCTTAAATGTTCCCAAATTCATTTTTACTTTGTTCAAGTGTGTTTTTAGAAGATTTGAAATAAATAAACTGATCGCAAGAATTGAAAACACAATAAGCAACAAAGATATTAGCAAAGTCATTTTTGCAATGTAGTTGAAGTTTTTCTTTTCTTTCACTGCGCCTGAATCAACTGCAATGATATTTATTTCTTCTTTTACATTTTCTCCGTTCAAATTCTTTAGAACGTATTTCGAAAAAGATTCAACCGAATCTAAACCGTTTTTTCTAAAATTAATACACAAGTAATCGTTATGAAATTCAACCTCCGGATCAGGCGCAATTCCAAAATCAAATATCCTTATAATTTTGTTTTCGTTTTTCTTATAAAATTCGGATTGGGCAATTTTCTTAAAGACCAACTCTGTTGTAGCGTAATTGTGAGGCTTTGCAGAAAATTCAACACTGACTTCGAATCCTTTTGCATTCATAATTTCACATTCATTCTCCCAATTTACACTTACTTGCAAAGGTCCTTCCTTTTCATCAGCAGGTGTTTCATCATTTGAAGCACCAGGTGATTCCCCCTTTGCAATATCGGATTCTCCAGCATCCTCACTCTCTGAACCATTTGACTTATTCATTGCTGAATGTGAAATATTCTCCTCAAGATTAAATGTTGGTTTCAATTTCTCAATTTCTTTTCCAAACTCTTTGGCTAGATTTTTATCCTCAACAAAAAAGATTATCCGTTTAGTTTGTTCTTTAAAGTCAAACACACACGTTTCGTGGTTAATATAAGACTGATAGAAAAAAGTGGTGATTAAATAATTATTCCTTCCTGGTATCTCCTTTATTACAGCTTTAACAGGTATTGGAACCTTAAATTTAATATTAGTACCTTGGGTGGTATCAATATCGCTATTGTCCATGTAAATTACTTTAGTATCCAAATCATAATTTAATCTCCTTAGCATTGACTCTGTAACAATAATTCCAAGATCCTTATCATTTTTAAAATTAGCATCTCCACTAATTTTATTCTCTTTCCCTAATAAGTCCTTGATAATAGGGTCATCAGAAGATATTAGACGCCCCTTAATGTATTCAAAATCTTTCGATTTCGGATCATAAAAGGGTAACATATTTTCCTTATAAGCAGTCACAGTGTCAATCATATATTGATTTTTCACCTCTTCGCCATTTAACTTGTCAATCATTTCCGAAACCAAAGAAGCGTTACTTTTTGACCACGGAATCCCAACTGTTAACCAATTAACGAATGGATCGTTCAATTTATCATTAAGGTATTTCAATGTTCCATTAGCAAAGCCTATCGAGAGAAGCGTTAGCGAGACAATTGTAATTAAAATCGTCAAGTTAACCTTGGATTTCCCATAGAGTACTTTCCCTTCCTTTTCTAAAAATAGCTTCTTGTAAGTAGTGGGCTTAACACTTTTAAGTTCTATATTTTCGGTTGTACTTTGTTTTGCGTCAGAAGCGAAAAAAGAAAGAAGTTTGTTTCTGAAATTTGCTAGCAACTCACTTCCAAGGGATTCCCATTGAGCCCTATTGAAAGTGTTTTCTGGTAAAATCTCACCACATTTTTTTTCTGTGTTTTTTGAAATAACAATTATTTGATCAGCGTATTTCAAAGCCAAATTAATATCGTGAGACACTAAAATTGCTGTCTTGTCGTCTGTAAGATTTTGTTTAATAATATTAATTAACTCATGTGCATTTCTTTCGTCAAGATTACCGGTTGGTTCATCGCAAAAGAGAATCTTAAAATCTGTATTAAGTGCACGTACAAATGAAACTCTTTGTCTTTGCCCTCCAGAAAGATTAACTGATAACTTTTCCAAATCCACCTCATTAGCTGGCAAGCCTACTTGTTTCATTAATTCAACCGCCCCACCGATTGTTGTAGATTGGTCGGTGTTATTTTTTATCATTTGCGAAAGGCAGATGTTTTCATAAGCCGTAAAACTTTCCATCAAATTAGTGTTCTGGAAAATAAAACTCAAGAAATCCTTTCTGATTCTTGTTATTTCGTGCTCATTTTCATTCTTCCACAAATTCGAGAAATCATGACGAACGTCTCCTTCCTGAACTAATTCCACCTTACCTTCGGCAATGGTGTCATTCATTAGCCCCAGAGTTTCCAGCAATGTACTTTTACCTGAGCCTGAAGCACCTAAAAGGAAAATTATTTTCCCTTTTTCAAGTTTAAGATTTTCGATGTACAACACCCTATCAGCAATATTCTTAGAATAGCTACAGGATAGGTTATTGATTTCAATAATGGAATTATTTTCTGACATAATTATTTCTAAAAATCAATATGAAATACGCTCTCCGGAATCCAATAGTATGATTCGTCTCCTTGTTCAAGTCTCAGATTCTTATTATTCTTTACCTTTTTAAGTCGACTATTAATCAAAGCAAATGAATTTTTAAGTTTTGCCAATTCCTCTGCACTTGTCTTTTTTTCATTTTGAATATCTTCCAAACTTCTCCTGAATAAAGGATTTGTGGAAATACCAGATAATCCAGTCACCAATTTCATGAAATCATTCAAATTAAAATCTAAAAGATCATCTTTACCAGAACTACCTTTGTATTTCTTGATAATTTCTTTGTAAGTATTTACTGCACCAGTCCTTTGATTTGAAGAAGTATAACTATCATTGAGATTTGCAAAAATATCAACCAAATCTTGATATTCTGTTCTACTTATAAATAAGGTTCTTGTCAACACCGGTTGAGCTAGATTCTTGTTGGAAACAGAAGCATACCCTTCAATGAATAATTGAAAATTCTGAACATTTGCCAATTGATCAATATCCTCTGCTTTAAACCCCTTATCAATAAACAAAGCCATCAACTGCTTAGTTTCTTCTTCATCATCGGCCCCTTCTTTCACTCCTTTTGCAGCTCCTGTTGTATTTCCATCATAACGCTCAATTATTTGATTCATTCTGTTTTCGTTTTCACGAATCAGTTTTTGAATTTTTTTACTTACATCGCTTGGCTTTATTTGCCCTCCAGCATCAACCCATTGAAAGTTTCCTGGAACTCCAGAGTTATCTAAAAACGCAAAATTGTCTGTGTCCGAACTTTTAATAGTAGCAGGTTTCCTTTTTCCACTTTTTAAATCTTCAGAAAAATATTTCTTATCAAATGCTTGAGCATTTTGTATCAAAAAACCTTGACAATCTTTGACATAAGAGTCATACAATGCTCCATCTTTACTTACAGTTTGAAAGAAACTTATTTTAACCTGTTTTTCAATCAACGATTTTAAAGCCTCCGCCTTTCCCGTTTTGATTGGGTCAGAAGTAGTTCCAACCACAATTATAATATTTGTCTGATCCTTACTATCAAACATATTACAAGCCTTAGTTATAGCACTATAAATAGGAGCTCCATTCAAATCTCTGTTCACAATGCAAGGCGAAATCCTACTAGCTTCATCACCTAATTTTTCAGTAAAGCTATCTTTATCTTTCATTAGGGCGATGGTCTTAAATGCATCTTCTTCGCATTTTGCATCATTGTAAATTATCCCTCCTATCTTATATTCATTTTTGGTGGTATTTGAAGAACCATCAAGTAAGGCAATATCACGTATGGCTTGTGATACTGTTTTCATGAATTGTCTCTGACTTCCGTCTATTACGAAGAGAATATTAACCTTTGTAAAATTTTTCTTAATACCCTCGAAGGTCTCGTTAATTTTTGCTTGTCTACTCGCAGAAAATATATCTTTTCCTTGACTATTTACAGTTTGAGTAACATATCCTGTTTTGTAGATGTTTGGCTCTTTCAAGTCTTTATCAATAATAGGGAATCCATAAAAATATGGATTATCATCCCTATTCTCTCCATCCTTGTTGGGGTCATCATATACAAACGGCAAGGCAGGAGCAACTTTTCCATCTCTGAATGTTTTTGCTCCATTAATATCTTTAAAAAACTGCACTTTTATGTTCTTTTCTTTTCTTTCTTGAATAGCTTCCTCATCAAAGTTAATCCTTAAACATACCGCATTATCCCAAACTTGAAGTTCACTTTTTTTAGCCCAACCCAACATTTCATCGCTAGAGCCAGAAGGGGTTATTCTGTTTGCTTTAGCTACAAGTAGCATTTTACTCTCTGGATCTTCTTTTAATATGAAAAGATATTGAAACAATGTGATATCTTTTCCTGCCGAATATTTTGACTTGTCCGCTTCAGGATAAGTGTATAAATCAAGAATTCCTTTTTTGATAATACTTTGCAACCCATTACCACTGCTGTTATCAAGTTTTTTTACAGAAATAGCCTTCTTAGTGTATTTTGTAGAATCATTAACTAATGCCCTATCCCATAGTAATAAATATTTCTTTTTGATCCAACCAACATCCTCAGCACTCGGC
Organism: Bacteroidota bacterium; assembly: GCA_037131555.1. Classification (GTDB taxonomy): domain Bacteria; phylum Bacteroidota; class Bacteroidia; order 2-12-FULL-35-15; family 2-12-FULL-35-15; genus 2-12-FULL-35-15. The sequence continues at coordinate 42,461 of JBAXQU010000010.1, read as the reverse complement.
TTAAAGACAAGTTCTCCTTTTTTAGAACCCGGTTTATCAATAAATGGTTGATTCACTGGGTCGAATCTAACAATTCTAACCGCATCTTCCGTTTCTTGTGCAACAACAAAACACTCCATAAAATGTAAAGTCACATTCTTTTTCGTACAATTCCTGTCGAAGTAGGTTGGATTATTGTCCCTATCAGAAAACACCCTCCAATTCGCTTCTCTATCTTTCTCCGATCTTTTTGCGTCTGGCCCTTCAATTTTCTTTCCATTAGGATTATCATAAGCCATCGGTTTTTTCAATAACACTGATTTACTTTTAACTAAATCCCCCCCCTCAATACCTTGAGAGAAAGCCACGGTTGTTAAGATAAGTAAGCCAAATATTAAAGTTGCTTTTTTTAGATTTTTTAAATTCATAAATTTATATTTTGTTTTATTATTTACAAGTATTTGATTTGTGTTTGCACTTTTTCAAGATTTAAACTTCCATTGCAAAAATTGAAATATTTATTCAATTTTTCTTCCCCAATTTCATCTCTAACCTCTTGATTAATGAAGATAAAAATCTTTACATTGACTTCCTTTAAATTGGGAATATTTAAATAGATTGGCAATTCGTTTGGGAAAAATACCGGAGAAGGCAATGTTTCAATCTCCTTAGTAATCCTCTTGGCAGCATACGCTGACAGATATATGTTAATTTCAACATTCTGTTTAATTTTGACAGGATATTCCGTAAAATGATCCCTTATTGCCTTCTTGTCAAACGAGTATTCTGATTCTTTAGAAGGACTCTTGAGGTACTTTTTTAGTTTAGGTGCATCAGCAAAACTGGATAAATTGTCAGAAGTTAATTGCTCTTGTCCATTACATCCATAAAAATAAAAATAATTATCTGGACGATTGCTCAATTTCTTTAAATTTTCTTTTAACTGTTCCACCATCTCATTGTTCAAGGCGTTCGCATTACTGCCATCACTATTGTCAACAAAATACATGGTGAGATAATTGAAAGGTCTTGCATCATCCCCATTATTTGCGTACCCTTTTGGTAAGAAAAACAGGCTAATAAAAAAAAGAAATCTTATTGCATTCATCTTTATTTATTTTAATTTTTATAAATACTATTTTGAAGATACAATAATAGTTATCTCAGTAATTGGACCATTCTTAACAGCCCTTTTGACCTCACTCACTTGCTCTACTTTGTATGGTTCGCTAGATATCAATTGGGATTTTTTGAAACTTTCCAAAGATCTTTCTAACACTTGACTTCCAGATTTAATAATGACCTTCATGGTACCTTTATCCCCAGTGGATGGAACTATTTTGTCGCGCCATTCATTACTAGCATTATCATCTTCGTTGGCAAGGGCATTTGCAATTGAAACAAAGGAAGTTTTGAAATCTGCATCTGAGATATAGGGAGGTACAGCTGGTGCCAACTTTGATTTTACCTCAGGTTTAGGAGTTGGTTCGGGCTTTACAGTTGGTTCTGGTTTTGGTTTTGGACTTGGCTCCGTTTTTACAACAGGTTCTGGCTTTGGCTTAGGCTCTGGTTTTGAAGCGACAACAGGTTTTGTTTCAACTTTCATTTCTTGTTTTGGTGTAGGGGCTATTTTTGGCGATTCAATTACTGGCGTTGAATTTACTTTCGAATTTTTTGATGCAACACCATCTAAAACATCTATTGCAAAAGCAGTATCTCCTTTAATACTATTTCCTTTTACGATCAGCGTGATATTATATCTTCCCGATTTTGTAAACTTTGTATTGAATGACTTGTCAACTCCAACTTCCTGTGTCTCAGGAATTTTCCAGTTCCAACTAGTAGCATCATTTGTCATGTCAGTGAATGTTATTGGTTCGTTAATGTGAATCTCAGCAGGAAAATTTATTTGAGGTGTCACCCATTGAACTTTTCGTTTTGGTAAAACGACTATTTCTTTTGTACTAACACAATTCTCATCTCTTGTCACTTTAATTGTGTAAGTACCGGCTAATTTGAATTTGTGATTCACCTCCACACCTTTAGAATTTGTTGTATCTCCAAAATCCCAAGTAATATTATCACTCTCCTCCGCATTTCCGCATTTAAACTTTATCATTTGTCCTTGCGCAGGTTTTTCAATATCAATTACAATTTCAGGTTGGACACATTCCTTGTGAACAAACTTAAAAATTAAAAATATTGAAGCTACTGCTAAAACTATCACAACGCTTAAAATTACTTTTTTATTCATTTTATTTTTTATTTTGAATTACGAACTAAACCTACAAATTATTATAAACTATATACCTATTATGATTCCTAAATTAGCCCCATACGAATTAAAAGTTGATTTTGCTTTACTGTCATAAAAAGATTGGTAATCATCCTTAGTTGAGTTAACCATCTTGTAATCTGAAGACTTGTTTTTCAAGCTCGGAGCCACCATGTAAGCAAATCCTAACTTTACAGCAATTTTAGCAGTGACATGATAAAACAAATCAGCTCCTGCATTGAAGGCTAAACCTGTTCTAGCTTTAGCAATATTACTACCTGAAAGTGATTTTTGGTATTCAAAATCATATCCTTTTGAATTTAATAAATCATTAACATCTTTAGGATTTGAACCAAACAACTTGCCATTTACTACCTCATCCAATAAATTTAAATCGCCATGATTGCTTAAAGGGTCAGTCTCACTATACGCTGATAAAGGATTGTTCGCATTATTATTGAATACTCCTTCATAATCAATTGTATAATTAAATGTAGATTTCGTTCTAATACTTAAATATGATGCTCCTGCACTCAACTCCCAAGCCCAAGCTTTACCAAACCTTCCTTTATATTTGAATAAAACAGGAATGTTAAGAATTGTGAAAGAAAGATTTTCCGATAGAGTTTCCACCTTTACCCTTCTTGTATAAGTATTGTCTGATACAGCTGACTTAAAATAATAATCTGCCCCATTTAAATCATAACCCGCTTTATAGTTTATTACTGAAACTCCAAGGGAAATTCCTTTATTTCTGCTTTGTCTATTCTTTCCAATATAATATGCAATATTCGCGTTCAATGCAAAACCAGGTTGATACTTAGGATTAATTATTTCACCTAAAGATGATTTATACTTATTTATTTGATTGTAACCTAAATCATCAGGATTCGTGCTCATGGTAATCTTATTTTTATTCAACTGATAGCCGGCAGAACCTGAAAACACAAATCGATAGGAAAATGTTGATCCCGGACAACCATCGTTTGAAGAAGGTCCCGCTAAATCAGGACAGGCATCGCTCTTATCCGCGATTCCATCATCGTCCTTATCAGGACAACCAGCTAGAGCTACTTTTCCAAATTCTTTAGGACAATCATCCTTTTCATTGATTACCCCATCAAAATCATCGTCATTAAGAATCTTAATGTGACTTCCAATAGCCTCCACTTTGTTTATTTTAACCGATTTATCCTTTGAAACTAATATACTAAGTAGTAAAGTATCGTTATTCATTAGTTTGTAACCTTTATAACTCGTCCCTTCTATCTGTCTCTCCAAAGCTACCTTAACAATTCCTTCCTCAAAATTATTATAACTGATGTTGATTTTTTTGTTATTAATGACAAAACCTAATTCAAATTCATCAACTAATCCATCAAAATAATCGATACGGGATTTTGTCTCCAATTTATATGGAATTTCTTTTGTTTTACCAGCTTGATAATCCTTTGCTGCTTGTTGATCAAAAACAGCATTCATGTCATCAAATATTCTGGCATCATTTGAAAACAAGCCTTTATATTCTTTAAACATTTTCTCGTTACGCTTTTTCAATCCTGGCATTTCGCTCAAAGCACTTTTCTGCATGTATTTCTGCAATAATGTATCAATTTTACTACTAATTATGGCCCTTTCTGAATTACTAAAATTTTGAGCCACAACAAAAATAGGGCTAACAATTCCTATAAATAATATGATATACTTTTTCATAACAATACGTTTTAAACTTATTTAGTAATTATTATTTTTGACAATATCCTTTCTTCAAACATACCATCAATTTCGAGCATGTAAATACCTTTGTTAAGGTCATTTAATTCCATTGAGTAGTTTTCTATTCCCAGAACCTTTTCAACAATTTTCTGGTATATCGTTTGACCAAGGGTGTTAAACAATTTTATTTGTACTGTTCCAAAGATATTCCCCTTAATAGAGATTTCGAATGTTCCATTATTTGGATTTGGCAATATATCTACAGACATCACATCAGGAACAAAATCATTTTTCACAAAGTGTTTCGGTCTATACGGACCATTATAGTAAATTTTACTCTCGCAACTTCCCTGATACACTTGCACCCAATACCAATAATGAGATGTATCAAGATAAGTTTTTAAAGGAATAGAACCAACAATAGTATCCAAGAATCTTTCATTAGGCACAAATACTTGATAAACTTGACCATCTATAAAATGTGGTTTCCTATCAAATTTTGTGTCGTATCCCCACTTATAACCATCAACAGAATTATCCTGATACCAAAGTAAATTACCTGGTTCCATAGGCGTAATCGTTTTTTCTTCTATACCATCACCTGGAGTAACTGTTATCTTAAAAGTTGACGGAGCACTTGCACAATGCCCATAAACAATGGGTGTGGTAGTAGTGACAGAAACTCTTGCAGTATCAAAAGCAGGGGAAGAACCAAAAGTAACAACAGTATTGGAAGAACTTGGATTAAGCACGGAATCCAAAGGTGTTGGTGTTACAGTCCATTGATACGTATTATTTGGAACGGAATCAACATTGAAACTTATATTGGTACTACCACCACATATAGTTACCTGAACCAAACTATCAATGGATGTTAAATTGCTTACAATAGGCAATGCTGGATTTGGGAAAACGGTATCTACTATGGTAAAAACAGGACCCGTACAACCTCCCACTGATGCGCCTGCTGTAGGGGTAACCATGTAAGTCGCCCAATATGTTGTAGTGGTTGTTAAATTAATAAGCGTTTGTGTAAAATTTGACTGCGCGTTTCCGATATTTCCATTTATTAAATTTGTTGTAACACCTCCCGCACCAGCATAAGTTGGAATCGCCCAAGAATAGATTGTTCCAGCAGGAACAATTGTAGTTGAAAATGGCGAACCGTTTATAGGACTAATTGAAAATTGCACACCGCTACATTGTGAAGATGTATCATTATTTGGTATTATTTTAGGAGTAGGATGTACTGTAACGTCTATTGTAAAATTGGCTCCTGGACATCCCCCAACAGCGCCCCCTGCGGTTGGATAAACAGTATAAATCTCACTTTGATTTAAATTTGTAAGATTAATCAATGAATCACTTACATAACTTTGCCCAGTTTGAGCAGTTCCTCCTGATACTCCACCGGTAGGAGCAGACCAAGAATAAGTTGTACCAACTGGAACAATGGTGGATGGCTGAGCATTGATTGGGTTCACAATGAATATAGAATCTCCGCAAATAGCCGAAGTTTGAGGAGGAACCACTGGTGTTGGATTAACTGTAATTACCGCTGTAAATGAAGCCCCTACACATCCACTAGATGCCCCAGATGTCGGTGTGATTGTGTAGGTAGCTGTTTGAGTTGTGTTCGTTGGATTATTAAGGGTGTCATTAATTTGAGATTGTAATGCATCGTTGGTTCCGCCAATAATACCTCCTGAAACAGATGGGATACTCCATGAATAAGTGGTTGAAACAGGAATGATTGTGGTTGGTTGAGCATTGACAGGCAGAATTGTAAATGAATTTAAACTACAAATCGTTTCGGTTTGAGCCGGAACTACTGGTGTAGGGTCCACCGTCACCAATAAGGTAAACGTTGTACCAGGGCAACTTCCCGCTGCACCTGAAGTGGGAATAACGGAATAGGTAGCAGTTTGAGTTACATTTGTTGGATTATCCATAAAATCACTAATTTGGGATTGGCTAGATTGAGCGCTTCCACCAGTTATTCCTCCTGTGACACTAGGTGTATTCCACGAATAAACTGTACCTGACGGAATTATTGTCGTTGGTTGAGCATCCACAGGAAGTATATTGAACGATGTCAAGCTACAAATGGTAGTAGTTTGTGTTGGAACCACAGGTGTAGGGTTTACGGTGATTGTGGTAATAAAATCTGCACCAACACAGCCGCTTGAAGCTCCCGAAGTAGGTGTAACAGTATATGTAGCCGTTTGGGTTAAATTAGTTGGATTATTGAGATACTCGCTTATTTGAGATTGAGAAACTTGAACACTTCCCCCTATTATCCCACCAGTAACAGATGGGGTATTCCAAGTATATGTAGTATTTGCTGGAATTATTGTTGTTGGTTGTGCATTGGTTGGAGAAACTGTAAATGCAGTTAAACTACAAATCGTGGAGGTCTGAGCAGGAACAACAGGTGTTGGATCAACAGTAACAACCAAGGAGAACGCTGCACCAATACATGAGCCGGCATCTCCAGAAGTTGGCACCACGGTGTAGGTGGCTGTCTGACTTAAGTTAGTTGGATTGTCCAACACATCGCTTATTTGAGGTAGTCCTGTTTGTGCACTTCCACCTAAGACACCTCCAGTAACCGTAGGATTTGTCCAAGTATAAGTTGTGTTAAGTGGAATTATCGTAGCAGGTTGAGCATTCATTGGAGTGATATTAAATGAAGTCAAACTACAAATGGTTGATGTCTGCGTAGGAACCACTGGAGTTGGATTTACGGTCACAGTAGTAACAAAAGTAGATCCAACACAACTTCCCGCTACTCCTGATGTTGGAGTGACAGTATAAGTTGCGGTCTGTATACTATTAGTGGGGTTGTTCAACAATTCATGAACCGAAGTTTGCCCAGAAAGTGTTGTTGCTCCAATAATTCCACCTGTGACTGTTGCATCTGGCCAAGTATAAGTGGTGTTCAAAGGAATAATAGTTGTTGGTTGCGAATTAATTGGGTTAACACTAAAAGAAGTCAAACTACAAATAGTTGATGTTTGATTTGGAACTACAGGTGTTGGGTTCACCGTAACTGTGGTAACGAAAGTTGAACCAACACAACTTCCCGCAGCTCCTGATGTTGGAGTAACCGTATAAGTAGCAGTTTGTGATGTATTATTTGGGTTGTTCAACAAATCTGAAACTTGACTAGCACCAGCAGTTGAAGTTCCTCCCGTGATGCCTCCTGTGACATTTGGAATAGTCCAAGAGTATGTTGTATTAATAGGAATGATGGTGGATGGTTGAGCATTTATTGGATTAACAGTAAATGAAGTCAAACTACAAATGGTAGATGCTAAGTTTGGCACAACAGGTGTTGGGTTCACCGTAACTGTTGTAACAAAAGTTGAACCAACACAACTACCAGCTGCACCAGAGGTTGGAGTCACTGTATAGGTTGCTGTCTGTACTGTATTCGTAGGATTATTTAGTAAATCAGAAACTTGACTTGCACCTAAAGTTGCAGTTCCACCTATAATTCCGCCTGTCACATTTGGATTTGACCAAGAAAAAGTAGTATTTAATGGTATAACGGTGGTAGGCTGTGCATTAATTGGATTAACTGAAAAGGAGGTCAAACTACAAATGGTTGATGTTTGGGGTGGAATCACAGGTGTAGGATTAACAGTTACTGTTGTTGTGAAAGTCGATCCGATACAGTTTCCTGTAGAACCAGAAGTAGGTGTGACCGTGTAGGTTGCTGTTTGTAAAGTATTAGTTGGATTATTTAGGATTTGACTAACTGAAGATTGATTGGAAGACGCACTCCAACCAAAAAGACCACCAGTTATTGTTGGATTAGACCATGAATACGTGGTTCCTGATGGAACTATTGTTGAACCTGAATTTTGTGGTGATACATTAAAAGCTAATTGACTACAAACGCTTGATGTAAGATTTGGAATTACAGGTACTGAATTAAATGTAACTATTATTGTAAAAGTGGATCCGTTACAACCAGAATTTGGGGTAACTGTATATGTTGCTGTCTGATTAACATTAGTTGGATTTGTTAAGGTTTGACTAATGGAAGTCTGATTGATTTGTGCACTTGCTCCTGTCACTCCCCCAGTAACCGTAGGCAAAGTCCAAGAATATAGAGTGCCTAAGGGTACGATATTTCCACCTCCAGTAATTGGATTTACGGAAAATACATTACCACTGCAAACGCTTGTGGTTTGATTTACAACAATAGGTGTTGGATTCACTGTTACAACTGCTGTAAATATAGAACCCACACAAGCTCCTGCAGAACCAGATGTAGGAGTAACCGTGTAGGTTGCTGTTTGTCCAGTGTTGGTTGGATTTGTTAAAATTTGACTAATTATTGATTGGTTTGTTTGTGCACTACCTCCAGTAATTCCTCCAGTAGTGGTTGGTGCTGTCCATTGGTAAATAGTTCCAGAAGGCACAATTGTAGTTGGTTGAACATTAACAGGACTTATGGAAAAGGCATTTCCGCTACAAATAGTTGAAGTTTGAGCAGGAATTACGGGAGTTGGATTCACGGTAACAATGGTCGTAAAAGTAGAGCCGACACAGCTTCCAGATGCTCCCGATGTTGGAGTAACTGTATAAGTAGCGGTCTGTGTGGTATTTGTTGGATTAGTTAAAGGTTGACTAATTGGCGATTGACTAGATAATGCACTACCTCCAGTTATCCCTCCTGTAACTGTTGGATTCGTCCAACTATAAGTAGTTCCTGAAGGCACTATATTACTTCCTCCATTAGTTGGGCTAATTGTAAATGAAGTCAAACTACAGATTGTCGATGTTTGGTTTGGTATTACAGGTGTTGGGTTAATCGTAACCGTAGTAACAAAAGTAGAACCAACGCAACTACCTGCCAGACCAGATTTGGGAGTAACTGTATAGGTTGCAGTTTGAGTGATATTAGTTGGGTTAGTCAAAGTTTGACTTATTAAACTTTGTCCTGCCACCTGTGCGCTAGCTCCTGTAATACCTCCGGTAACGCTTGGGGTTGTCCAAGTATAAGTAGTACCACTAGGGACAACCGTTGAACCTCCATTAGTTGGATTAACTGTAAATGCTGTACCACTACAAATTGTTGCGGTTTGAGAAGGAATTACAGGTGTTGGATTAACATTAACTGTTGTGGAAAAGGTTGAACCTATACAATTTCCTGAAGTCCCTGAAGTTGGAGTGACGGTATAAGTTGCGGTTGGTCCGGTCAATGGGGTAGGGTTAGTCAAAGTTTGTGCTATCGAAGATTGACCTACAAGTTGTGCACTACCTCCAGTTATCCCATTTGTTACTGTCGGTATTGTCCATGTATAAGTTGTTCCTGTTGGCACAATATTACCTCCTCCATTTGTTGGGCTCACAGTAAATGTTGTTCCACTACATATTGTTACAGTTTGAGCTATCAAACTAGGTGTAGGATTTACAGTGATTGTATATATTGCTGTTGATGTTACTGAATTAGCTGTAGCAGTTATAGAATACGTTATAGTCCCTGCAACATTATTCGAATTATTAATAGTTTGAACTGGAATAGTACTAGTACCACTTGCATTGAAACCAGAAATTCCAACCGAAGAATTTGAAACGACCCAACTAAAAGTAGCACCTGCCACACAAGATGTTAAAGTTACCGCTGTTGAAGGCGACCCAGAACATATTGATTGGGATAAAGGAGTATTAGTAATTGTTGGAGTTGGGTTTACAGTTACAATAATTGTAAATGTGTTTCCTACACAACTTCCTGCTGCACCTGAGGTTGGGGTCACAGTGTATGTAGCTGTTTGAACTGCACACGTAGGATTAGTTAAAGTTTGACTTATTGATGTTTGACCAATAACCTGAGCACTACCTCCGGTTATTCCTCCTGTAACAGTTGGAACTGACCATATATAAGTAGTGCCTGCAGGAACAATGGTTGAGCCTCCATTGCTTGGGGTGATACTGAAAGTGGAACCACTAGAAATCGTTGCTGTTTGTGAAGGAATCACAGGTGTTGGATCAACAGTAACGGTTGCTGTAAAAGTAGATCCGACACAATTTCCTGAAGTCCCTGAAGTAGGCGTAACGGTATATGTGGCGGTTTGATTTACATTTGTTGGATTAGTTAAGGTTTGGCTAATGGATGTTTGACCAGATAATGCACTTCCGCCAGTTATTCCACCAGACACATTTGGAATTGACCAACTATAGGATGTACCATTTGGAACAATTGTAGACCCTCCATTTGATGGATTAACTGTAAATGCGTTGCCACTACAGATTGTTGAGGTTTGGGTAGGAATTACCGGAGTCGGATTCACGGTAACAATGGTCGTAAAAGTAGATCCGACACAGCTTCCAGCTGCTCCAGATGTTGGAGTAACTGTATAAGTAGCGGTCTGTGCCGTATTTGTTGGATTAGTTAAAGGTTGACTAATTGGCGATTGACTAGATAATGCACTACCTCCAGTTATCCCTCCTGTAACTGTTGGATTCGTCCAACTATAAGTAGTTCCTGAAGGCACTATATTACTTCCTCCATTAGTTGGGCTAATTGTAAATGAAGTCAAACTACAGATTGTCGATGTTTGGTTTGGTATTACAGGTGTTGGGTTAATCGTAACCGTAGTAACAAAAGTAGAACCAACGCAACTACCTGCCAGACCAGATTTGGGAGTAACTGTATAGGTTGCAGTTTGAGTGATATTAGTTGGGTTAGTCAAAGTTTGACTTATTAAACTTTGTCCTGTCACCTGTGCGCTTCCTCCAGTAATACCTCCGGTAACGCTTGGGGTTGTCCAAGTATAAGTAGTACCACTTGGAAGAACCGTTGAACCTCCATTTGTTGGATTAACTGTAAATGCATTACCACTACATATTGTTGCGGTTTGAGCTGGAATTACAGGTGTTGGATTAACAGTAACAGTTGTGGTAAAGTTTGAGCCTATACAATTTCCTGATGCCCCAGAAGTTGGAGTGACGGTATAAGTTGCGGTGGGTCCAGTCAGTGGGGTAGGGTTAGTCAAAGTTTGCCCAATCGATGATTGACCAGTTGCTTGTGCACTACCTCCGGTTATCCCATTCGTTACTGTTGGTGTTGTCCATGTATAAGTTGTTCCCGTTGGCACAATATCACTTCCTCCATTAGTTGGAATTACGCTAAATAATGTGCCACTACAAATCGTTGTATTTTGTGTCGAAATAACAGGTATTGGATTCGCTTGAACTACTGCGGTAAATGTTGACCCAGGACAAGCGCCAGATGTAGGCGTGATTGTATAGGTGGCCGTTTGAACTGTATTTTGAGGATTGATTAAAGTTTGGCTAATGGATGATTGTCCAGTTGCTTGTGCGCTACCTCCTGTTATTCCACCAGTAACAGAAGGAGATGTCCATGTGTAAGTGGTACCAGGTGTAGAAGGAATACTGTTACTTCCTCCATTTACAGGGGATATAGTGAATGACGAACCACTACATGATGCAGTGGTCTGAGACGAAACAACAGGAACTGGATTAATAGTTATTGTTGTTGTGAATGAAGCACCTACGCAAGCTCCTGAAGCACCCGAAGTTGGAGTAACACTATAGGTTGCTGTTTGCACCGCATTGGTTGGATTTGATAAAGTTTGGCTAATTGATCCTTGATTGGACAATGCACTACCACCTGAAACCCCACCAGTAACAATCGGTGCTGACCAACCATAAAATGTGCCTGTAGGCACTATTGTAGAGCCTGAATTTGTTGGACTAATCGTAAAAGTTGAGGCACTACATACACTCGCTGTCTGTGTTGGAATCACTGGCGTAGGATTTACTGTTACTGAAACAGAAGCTGGAGTTCCAGAACAACCATTAGCTTTGGGAGTAATTGTTATAATAGAAGTTAATGCGGCATTAGTTATGTTTGTTAAACTTAAAGCTAACGGAGAAGTTTGATTCGTGAGACTGTTAGTTCCTGTGATATTAACAGTATTGGTTCTTGTCCAATCGAATGTAGTACCCGCCAGAAAGTTAGTTGAGTTATCGAATGTGATATTAGTAGCACCCCCGCTACAAATGGTGCTTGGAGAACCAGTTAATACAGTGACACTTGGTAAAGGATTTACTGTTATGGTTCCAGTTGCATTCACATTTGCACATCCTCCAGTAAGAGGAATACTATAATTGAATGTACCTGATGCTGTTGGTGTTCCACTTATTGTTATCGCATTTGATGCCCATGCCGCAGTTACACCTGCTGGTAGGCCTACAGCAGCACCTATCCCAGTAGCACCTGTTGTAGTATGTGTTATATTTGTCAATAATAATGAATTAGTGCAAACGGTTGGAGTGCTTGAAGGTGCACCTACCGTATTATTTGGAGAGACAATTATAGTTCCTGTAGCATTCACACTTCCACAGCCTCCTGTTAATGGAACGCTATAATTAAAAGTACCCGATGCAGTTGGTGTTCCACTAATTGTTATTGTATTTGAAGCCCATGTTGCTGATACTCCTGCTGGTAAGCCTGTAGCTGAACCAATTCCGGTCGCACCAGTTGTTGTATGAGTGATATCCGTTAATACGGTATTGATACACAAAGTTGGGGATGAAGAGGCTGCACCAGCAGTATTGGCCGGTGTTACTGTTATGGTACCTGTGGCATTCACACTACCACAACCACCTGTTAATGGAATACTATAATTAAAAGTACCTGCAACTGTTGGTGTTCCGCTTATTGTAAGGGTATTACTCGCCCATGAGGAGGTTACTCCCGCAGGTAAACCTGTAGCTGTACCCCTTCCTGTAGCACCTGTGGTGGTATGAGTTATTGGTGTTAAAGCTGTATTGATACATAAAGTTGGAGATGACGAGGCTGCGCCTACAGTATTGGCAGGTGTTACAATGATGGTACCTGTGGCATTCACATTTCCACACCCTCCGGTAAGGGGTATGCTATAAGTAAAAGTGCCTGAAGCAGTTGGTGTTCCACCAATTGTTATGGTATTCGATGCCCATGCTGCAGATACACCAGCAGGTAAACCAGTAGCTGCTCCTATTCCAGTGGCTCCAGTAGTTGTATGTGTAATATTGGTCAATGATGTATTGATACATAAAGTTGGCGATGACGAGGCTGCGCCTGCGGTATTGGCAGGTGTTACAATGATGGTACCTGTGGCATTCACACTTCCACATCCACCTGTAAGAGGTATACTATAATTAAATGTACCCGATGCAGTGGGTGTTCCACTAATTGTTATTGTATTTGATGCCCAAGCAGCAGTTACTCCTGCTGGTAAGCCTGTACCTACTCCAATTCCTGTAGCTCCTGTTGTTGAATGTGTTATATTGGTCAATGATGTATTGATACATAAAGTTGGGGTTGAGGATGCTGCTCCTGCGGTATTGGCAGGTGTTACAACTATAGTACCGGTAGCATTTACACTTCCACAACCCCCAGTTAAAGGTACACTATAATTAAAGGTTCCAGCAACTGTAGGTGTTCCTAAAATGGTCAATGTGTTGGACGCCCAAGCTGCGGATACTCCTGTAGGTAATCCTGTGGCTGTACCTTTACCCGTTGCCCCAGTTGTTGAATGTGTAATATTAGTTAATGCGGTATTAATACATAAAGTTGGGGTTGATGAGGCTGCTCCTACTGTATTATTAGGCGAGACTATTATGGTACCCGTAGCATTCACACTTCCACATCCTCCTGTAAGTGGTATACTATAATTAAAAGTGCCAGATGCAGTTGGTGTTCCACTAATGGTTATGGTATTAGTTGCCCATGCAGCTGAAACACCAGCAGGCAAACCTGTTGCTGCTCCTATTCCGGTTGCCCCAGTTGTTGAATGTGTAATATTAGTTAATGCTGTATTGATACATAAAGTTGGGGATGACGAAGCTGCGCCTGCCGTATTCGTTAAGACAACTATTGTACCCGTAGCATTCACACTTCCACATCCACCAGAAAGCGGTATACTATAATTAAAAGTACCTGATGCTGTAGGTGTTCCACTAATGGTTATTGTATTGGTGGCCCATGCAGCCGAAACGCCAGCTGGTAAACCAGTAGCAGCTCCAATGCCTGTAGCTCCAGTTGTTGCATGTGTTATTGGAGTTAATGCTGAATTGATACATAGGGTTGGCGTTGAAGAGGCTGCTCCTGCGGTATTTAATGGAGATACGGTTATTGTACCTGTGGCGTTTCCACTTCCGCATCCACCAGTAAGTGGTATACTATAACTAAAAGTTCCTGATGCTGTTGGTGTTCCACTAATAGTTATTGTATTTGATGCCCATGCAGCCGAAACACCAGCTGGCAAACCTGTTGCCGCTCCAATTCCTGTTGCTGTAGTTGTGGTGTGAGTAATTGAAGTTAACGCTGTATTGATACAAACAGTCGGAGTTGTAGAAGCTGAACTTACAGTGTTGTCGGGAGATACAATTATTGTTCCTGTTGCATTCACACTTCCACATCCACCTGTAAGTGGAATACTATAATTAAAAGTGCCAGATGCAGTTGGTGTTCCACTAATGGTTATTGTATTAGTTGCCCATGTTGCTGAAACACCAGCCGGCAAACCAGTAGCTGCTCCTATTCCTGTTGCTCCAGAAGTGGTATGCGTTATTGGAGTTAATGCCGAATTGATACATAATGTTGGAGTTGATGAGGCAGCCCCTACTGTATTTGTTAAGACAACTATTGTACCTGTAGCATTCACACTTCCACATCCACCTGTAAGAGGAATGCTATAACTAAAAGTGCCAGATGCAGTTGGTGTTCCACTAATGGTTATTGTATTAGTTGCCCAAGCAGCGTTTACACCAGCCGGCAAACCTGTTGCTGTTCCAATTCCTGTTGCACCATTTGTGGTATGTGTTATTGGAGTTAATGCTGTATTGATACATAGGGTTGGGGATGAAGAGGCTGCGCTAGCAGTATTGTTTGAAGATACCGTGACCGCTTGCGTACGATTGGAACTCGTACCGCAACCATTGGTAGCATTCACAGTAATACTTCCATTTTGCCCTGCATTTCCTGTGGTTACAGTGATGGAAGTTGTACCCGTACCAGCAGTGATACTCCATCCAGTAGGGACAGTCCAATTATAAGAAGTTGCGTTAGCAACTGCTGCGATGCTATAGGTTTGGGAAGTTAGGTTGGGACACTGCGAAGCGGTTCCTGTTATTGCTCCTGGCGTGGCTGGAGTAGCTGAAATTGTTACTGAAATATTACCTGAACAAGGTGTACAAGTGGCTCCATTGACTCCATTTATACGTATAAAATAGGTTCCAGCTGCTGTCCCTGCTGGAATCGTGTCTAAATCAATTCTTGTAAGCGTAGCCGAACCATGACTTATCGCTCTGAGAAGCACCGGAGATGCAAAAGAACCAGTATTATCACTCATCTGAATGTAATAAATATTTGTGTTCGTTGCAGCATAAGTATATTTTACAGATACAGTATCACCTGCGCAGAGCGTGGTTGAACGAACATTGTTTAAAGTAATAGAAGTAATTGCCCCATACCCCCGCTCTACAAATCCTCCGCAAAGGCCGATAATTAAAGAAACTAAAACAGCATAGTAATATTTTTTCATGGGTGTATTATTAATGGTTATCGAGAAATAATGACGCAAATTTATAAATATAAATATACGAATTGCAAATATTTTTGTTAATTCATGATTATTTTATGAATATTAATGGAAATATCAAGGTGGTTTGTTGGTTCAATTTTCTTCTTTTTGAGTTCCATTTAACCAACTATGCAAGTCGTTCAACTATTAATATTAATTATTATATCATGTACCTAATGTTTGTTTGAAAATTGCAAATAAAAAATATTTGTTTTAATTTTGCTTCCGCAATTCAATGGTTAACGATTACTGAAGAGTAGAAAGTTATTACTAAAAGGTAATGCAGCAATTGAAGAGTACGTTCTTTATTTGCTATGGAATGATGAAGGAACACTAAGTAACGGCAAAGAAACGTTAAGCAGTAACATCGAGTTGCTGCTGACTATCGGCTTAGAATTCCTGACTATCGTTCTAGAATCGCTGACTATCAACCAAGTTTTCCTGACTATCGGAACAGTGTTGCTGACTATCGTTATAGATTTCTTGACTACTTGGACAATAGTCAGGAATTACGGGCTAGACTCCCTGACTTTCGAGATGATAGTATTGACCATCGTAGTGGGCTTCCTGACTATCGTGCCGATAGTGCGCTGTAATGGTTCGTTTTTCCTTAGCAGAAGTGCAGTGTAAGTGAGAAATTGGTAATTAATCAATAGTACTAAATTGGTACTATTATAATAATGTAAATTGTGAAGTAGTAAAAACAAATTAAAACTCAAAATCATGGATAGGTCAAGAATCCCTCTTACTCATGCGAACTTTATCGACTTTGTAAAATCAACTAATGCTTACTTGCAAGCAGCCGTAACTCCCACGCATGGCGAAAGACTTGGGCTAAGCACAAGCCAAGTATCGAATTGGAATACCAAATCGATTTCCCTCATCCATCTTTACGAAAAGAAAAACGACCCCAATACTCGAACAAGTCCTATAGTAAATCGGTTTAAGACCGAGAAGAAGGAGTTTAGAAATTTTGCTCAACCAATAATAAACAGAATAGCTGCAAGCACAAATGCAAACGATGCGGATGCTGCTACATTCCACATCACGCTTCACCCCAAAAAACGAACCATACGAGAAAACAGAATTAAAGAACTGTGTTATGCAATCATTGTTATGATTGGCGGATGTAAGGCAATCTGCAAATGCCGTAGTATTTTGAGTGGCAAACGAGCTTCCTTGTTGCCCGATTGCGATATGGTTGAAGTGGCTTATATCATTGGCGATAAAGAAACAAAAGTTCCTGATGCCGATTCGATTGATAAACGAATGCGTTTTTCAAAAGCTACTTTTATGTTGGATTTAGGTACTATTAATGCAGGGAAAATACTCTATATCTACTTCCGCTGGACCATCTCTACACATCCCGATTTGGCTGGCCCTTGGAGCAAGGTGTATAGAGTAATCATTGCTTAGTTATTGGGTTATCACGATTGGTAAATAGCGCAGAAGCGTTGGGAAACGCCCTTCAATCGTCCATTCGAATCACCTTTCTATTTAATTCTATTCTTTTTTTACTATTAAGGATTAATAATAATTTAGCATCATGGTGAAATATCACACTCCGAAATAATTAAATAAAAATAATAATTGATATATTTGTCCTTCAAAGTTTAATTATTATTCACTCAAACCAAAACAAATATGAAAAAAATTACAAGAACCATTAAGCTATCAGTTGCTTTACTGATAGGCTTCACCCTGAAATCGATGGCGCAAGATGCCATTGTAGACGGAGGATTCGAGTCCAATTCGTTTGCCAATTGGCCTACAATCGGAGTAAACCCTTCTCCTTCTATTAGTTCATCTACATCTCATTCGGGAACTTATTGCCTAGCACTTGGTAGCTTAGGAGGCGAAATACCGGGCGATGCATCTGTTTATCAAACCATATCGGTACCCACAGCAGGAGGTACTCTTAGCTATTGGTACCAACCTTATACAACGGATGGATTAGCTTTCGATTGGCAAGATGCTTACATCACCGATTTGTCGGGAACAATACTTGCCACCATCATGCACAATTGCACTATTTCAGGTTGGACTAATATTACTTACAACATGTCGGCATTTGCAGGACAAACCGTGAGACTTGAATTCCTTGTGCATGGCGACAATTCAGGCGACCCAACTTATATGTATATAGATGATGTATCGCTGCCTGTTACCGTAAATACAACAGTTACATCATTCACTCCAGCTGAAGGATGCGCCAATACTGCTTCGGTAGTAATTACAGGAACCGATTTTTACAATGTAAGTGATGTGCTTTTCGGAGGAACAAGTGCACTCTCGTTCACTGTCAATTCTACCACACAAATCACAGCTAATGTGGGTAGCGGCACTTCGGGGGTTATCACAGTGGTTACGCCCAATTCGGGAACAAGTGCAGCAACATTTACTGTTGATGCATTACCTGTTATCAGCGCTGCCACAGCCACCTCATCCACCATTTGCATGGGAGATGTTTCTAATCTAAACGCCACTTCCATGGGTAATTCTATCAATTGGTGGGATGCTGCTTCGGGTGGAAATTTATTAAACACAGTTCCTAGCGGAGTAAACTATGCGGTAAATCCAACCAGCACTACTACTTATTATGCTGAAGCAATTTCGCCAGCAAGCGGAAGTGCCGAACCAGGAGGATATTGCAGTCCTATCATGTATCCTTCCAATGGATGTAATTATTTAAACAGTGTTTCTACATCAGGAGGTATCACTAATTTTACAAACATTACAGGAGCTTATAATGGTAGTGGTTACACTTATTTCCCTAGTTATATTGTTTCTCAAACATTAGGTGGCTCGTTCACACTTTATTGCCAAACTCAAGGCACATGCGGAATTGCGTATTATAATATATGGGTTGATTGGAACAGAGATGGAGATTTTAATGATGCTGGCGAGGCTGTAGTTATAGCCAACGGTGCTAACTCTGGAAATAGTTTAGTTAATTTTTCTATTAACATTCCAATAGGAGCTTCAATAGGCAACACCCGTATGCGTGTATTAGCCGATGGCAATGCAGCGAACCCAGTAACAGCCTGCGATAATTTATCCGGATACTACAGCGAAGTGGAAGAATACATCCTCGACATTCAAGGCTCTACAGGCGGCTGCGCTAGTGCCTCACGAACTCCTGTAACTATTACTGTCAATTCATTACCTACGGTTTCAGGCAATGCTTCAGCAACAACAATATGTGCTAATAATGCTGAAACATTGACTGGTGCAGGTGCTACATCATACACGTGGAACAATGGAGTAACCGATGGAGTAATCTTTTACCCTAGCACCACAACCACATATATAGTGACAGGAACTGATGGAAACGGATGTTCTAGTACAGCTTCGGTATTGGTAAATGTAAATCCTTTGCCAACTGTTTCAGCCTTTGCTTCTTCTTATGGTATATGCTTAGGCAATTCCGTAACCTTGGGTGGAAATGGCGCTAGTTCGTACACCTGGGACAATAGTGTGACGGATGGTGTAAGCTTCTATCCCGCTTCAACTGCCACTTATAATGTTACTGGAATTGACGGAAATGGATGTGCAAACACGGCTTCAATACAAATTGATGTATATCCACTACCAACCTTATCGGCTAGTGCTGCTTCTGCCGCTATCTGCATAGGCGATGCTACCGACCTCACTGCAACATCCGTTGGTAATACCATCAACTGGTGGGATGCAGCCTCTGGCGGAACATTACTAACAACTGTAGCTAGTGGAACAAATTATAACGTAAGCCCTAGCACTACCACTACCTATTATGCCGAAGCCGTAACACCTTCGGGCGGAGGTGCCTCACCAAGCGGATATTGCAGCCCAACGCTTTTCGCAACCAACGGATGTAATTATCTATACAGTGTTGCCACTTCTGGAGGTATCACCAACTTTAATAATATTACTGGAGCATATAATGGATCAGGATTTACGGTGTTCCCAAGCAATTTAGTTTCTCAAGTAGTGGGTGGCTCTTTCACAATTACTTGCCAAACACAAGGTACATGTGGTATCGTTTATTATAATATATGGATTGATTGGAACAGAGATGGCGATTTTGCTGATGCTGGCGAGGCTGTGATAGTTGCCAACGGATTAAACTCTGGCAACAATGTTACCAGCTTCACCATCAATGTCCCAGTTGGAGCATCTTCGGGCAATACACATATTCGAGTACTAGCCGATGGAAATGCCACTAACCCTGCCACTGCGTGTGATGATTTAAGCGGATATTATAGCGAAGTAGAGGAATATATTCTCGACATTCAAGGTGCTGTTGGCGGATGTACCAGTGTGTCAAGAACTCCAATAACTGTTACCGTTAACTCATTACCTTTAGTTGCTGCTAATGCAACTTCAACAAACATTTGCTCTGGAGCTAATGAAACATTAACAGGAACAGGCGCTTTAACTTACACTTGGGATAATGGCGTTACAGATGGAGTTATCTTCTATCCAACTTCAACCACCACTTATAACGTTACTGGAACGGATGGAAACGGATGTATGAACACATCATCAATATTAGTAAATGTAAATTCATTACCAAGCGTTTCTGCTAATGCATCATCAACTACCATTTGTGCTGGCGATGCTGAAACATTGACTGGCAGCGGAGCTTTATCTTATGTGTGGGACAACAGTGTGATGGATGGAGTAACCTTCAATCCTACCACAACTAATACTTATAACGTTACTGGAACAGATGGAAACGGATGTGAGAACTCAGCTTCTGTATTGGTTAATGTTAATCCATTACCAACAGTAACTTATACCGAAACAACTATTCTTTCTTGTGTATACTGGGCTCCTTTTGCATTAGCGCCAGGAAATCCAACAGGAGGTATTTATTCAGGAACTGGTGTTACTGGCAATAATTTCGACCCCTTTGTTGCAGGTGCTGGTTCATCTACAGTTACTTACTCGTATACAGATGGCAATGGTTGTGTTGGCAACGCTTCATCAACACTTACTGTTGATGTTTGTACTGGAGTAAATTCATTAGTTAGTTCGTCCACTATTGCGGTGTATCCTAATCCATCAAATGGCGTTTTCAACATCACCATTAATCAATCAACCCAAGTAACAATTTATAACTCGTTGGGCGAATTGGTATTGAATCAAGAGATGAATGCAAGCACTACCGAAATTGATATGAGTAGATTTAGTAATGGTATCTACACTCTAAACGCAGTTACTTCAAATCATCAACAAACCATACGATTGATTAAAAACTAAACTAATTATTGATGATTAACAATCATCCTTAAACCAGAAAGAGGCTGTCTCGAAATCGAGACAGCCTCTTTTTTTATAAAATAATCTAATTAGTAATTTCTAAAGTTTTTCAATAAGAAGCAATCTGAGGTTGTGTAATCAAACCCAGCTAATTATTTTCCAAGCAGTGCTTTGAACTTATCGTTCTTTTTTAGGTTCTTGAAAAACTTTTCGCTCTTCACCTCATCAGCCGTAAATCGTTTGCTTGCCATTGCTTTTGCGAGTTGCACCAAAGCTTCCGCTTCGTTGTTGCCATTAGCACATTGGCAAGCCAATACATAATGCAACATTCCATTGTTTTCGTCAGCTACTTGAGCAATGGCAATACTTTCAGCGGCTTTCACATTATCACCCGAGCAAAGGTAAGCATATCCTAAATAAGATGCACCTTCAGAAGTATCGGTATTAGGATGCGCCAAATAAGCTACCAACGAACGAATGGCCTCTGGATATTTAGTCACATCGTGTTTCTTGATAATACAAATACCCGAACGAAGACTTGCAGTATCATTATACTCAAGCGTTCCTGCTAATTGATTATAAGCAGCAGCAGCTTTTTCATAACTTTCTGTCATTTCCAAAGCTTGTGCATAAGCAAAGTTTAAGTCATCATTCTTTGCTACCATGGTTTTGGCTGTTTCAAACTCTCGTACCGCATTGCTATATTTCTTTTGGTCGTAATAAGCCTTTCCACAAATATAATACACCGAGAATCGTTTGGTATCTAATTTACGAGCCAACTGTGTTTTCGCTATGGCTACTTCATAATTTTTTAAATTATAGTTGGCCAAAGCCGAATAGTAATCAGATGAATCAGAAGGAATGATGGTTGCTGCGTCATCAAAGCTCTTCGCTGCATTGGCATAATTTTTTTGTTTCAACTCACATTGTCCTTTATAATAAAGTGCGTAAGGGTTAAGCTTGTTCACTGCCAGTTCTTGTCCAAAACAAGTTAACGCATCAGCATATTTTTCTTTATTAGTCAAAGCTATACCTTTGTTGGCATATACGTTCGGGAACTTAGGGTTGATAGCTATTAGAGCATTACAATCAATGATAGCCGAATCGTTAATGTTTAAACGAATGTAATTAAGTCCCCTGTTATACAATCCTTGCTCACTGCTATCCACTAAAATTGCTTTGGTGAACTCCATAACTGCTGCTGGATAATGAAAAAACTGATAGTTGGTAATTCCTTTGGTAACATATTCGTCAGAAACTGTTTTAATTCTTGCCTTTTCGGCAGGAGGTATTCCTATTTTCTTCGCCATTCTGAAATCACTTCCAGCTAATGCAAAATTATTAATCTCGCGATTAGCAAACCCATGGTAATAGTATAACAAACCAGCAGGGAATTTAAAATTGGCAATACCATCAGTAGTAGTTTTCACTACATCGAAGTACTTCGCTTTGCTGTATTCCAATCTTGCTTTGTTTATATATGCTTTCATGTCATCGGTATGAAAAGAGATGGCAGAGCCATAATCCTCAATAGCACGGTCAGGGAAATTATTATTATCAAAGATGGAGGCTCTAAACACAAAGTTGGCAGGATTTCTCGAATCGTTTTCTATGATATGAGTAGCATCTTGTATCGCATCCGATATTTTAGCAGTTTTCACAAACATGCTAGCACGAGCCTTTAATGCCGCTTGATGATGTTCGTTCGAAAACAAAATTGCGTTATTGAGATAATCGAATATATGACTTTCTTTGTCATCATTTGCAATCGACACCATAGCACCTTGATAATTGAATTCAGAAATACTGATACTATCTTTCTTAGTTTTTGCCTTTTTTATCTCCGCATCGCACTTATCAAGTGCTTCCGAATAATTTTTACTTGCTAATGCTATTTCAATACCACTCAACGATGAGTTAATGCTCACCATCTTCTCAGTGAGCTTTACAATGTCGGCATCCGTTACACCAAAATCCTTAATCAGCGAATCGCAAAGGGTTTTAGCTGCTTTAAAATTGTAATTATCTTTTTCCTTTCGAGCATTTATCTTCATCTGCGCAATGTGCTTTTGGCGCTCAATCTCTAATAGCTCCAGACGCTTTTTCTCAGCAATCGCTTTTCTAGTTTTGTTTATACTTTCAATAGTTTCGCGGTCACTAGGGTTTATCATGAATGCCTCATGATATTTCGATAAGGCTACATCAAATTTCTTTTCTTCTAAAGCATTGTCGCCATCAAATAAAAAGCCTTTTATTTTCTTTTCTTCCTCACGCTTCTTAGCTAGCTTTTCATCATTTACAGCCTTCAATATTCGCTCTAAATCTCCATTCGACTCAACGATACCGTGATATACGTTTGTAGTATCAAAGTCTTTTTCTTTATCAGCCGGAAAACGAATAGCGCCAATATATAAGTGCCATTTACCATCTTTAACTACAACCATCTCAGCAACACGATTGCACTTGTCATATTTTTTTCCCGAGGTGGTAGTGCCACCGAAATCGCTTTCGAACTGCACATTATAATAGTAATAATCTTTCTTTTTCAAAGAAGAAATTCTACCAACAGTGAAATTAATGTTTGGCACATCCGTCTTAGTGTAACCTGTATAAAAATTCCTAAGGTATTGTGTTACTTCCAAATCGCCACGCAACAGTTTGTCCTTAGCTGCCCCTGGAGCCAAATCGTTTTCGATAATTACCTTATCGTTATAAAACAATTTGGTTTCCTTACTCCCGCTCACATTATTTTCTATCATTTTATCAATCTCATTCTGATTCATATCAGGATAAGCAATCATCAATAATAGATTTTTGTAGTTAGGAATGATGGTGTTTTTGATTTGATAGTTCAATTCTATCGTATCTCTGGTAAAAATCGTATCGTTCTGACCAAACGCAAGACCTGCATTCAAAGCCAATAAGAGCAATAGTGTAGAGTAGCGCATTACGTATTATTTTTTTGCAATATTAAGGTTTTTTAATTTGTAATTGTCTTTTTCTTTGTTATTTACTTTTATAAGTTGACTAATGAGCCAACCTGAATTGTAGTCGTTTCTGTTGAAATAATCAATCTTCATAATCCATCCATCCACCTGAAACAGGTAGTAAGCAATATCGTCTATCTGTCCAAATTTCACCTTCGATTGTTTGGCTAGTGAAATGAGTTTACAAAGCTCAAAAGTTCGAGGACCTTTGTAAATGTAATCATTTATGTGGGCCTTGTTGAGAAAAACATTGTCAACATTAGTAAAATCAATTCCATGACTTATTGGAGTCAAAAAATATGTTGCGCTTTTTGCTTTAGCCGACACACAACATGAATCTCTGTTTTTAAGTAACACACTATCTGCCTTTGTCGCTTTGAATTTCAGGAATTCTGCCTTAGCAGATACAATGGTCCAACTATACATGTTGTTTTTTTCACTTTCCACCTTCAATATTAGCGTCATTTTTTTCGGTTTCCCTAAGTATGTAACACTACACGAAAGTTCGGCAAACCAACTCGTATCGCTATAACTTAAAAACTGTGGATTAATAGAATCGTTTACCTGATTGACAAATTTATTCTTATCCTCTTCGGCAATCGTTACACCTTTTTGATTGAATAAAAGTGGAACAAAATTCTTTCGTGTGTAGTGAAGTTGAGGATATTCTTTATTTATGTAATTCCTAAAGGATGTATTCTCTCTGAAATTAAACCGATCGAAAAAATCGTCAATCGTTTTCACCTGTAAGGCAAACTCCTTGGTAAATTCCGATTTACTTATTTGAGAAACTGAGTGATGTTGAAACAGAATGATGAAACCTACACAAAGTAGAAACCGCATAGATTATTATTTAGCCTCGGTTTGTACCACACTGATATCACCTAAAAACACATCCCATTGCTCCGTTACCTGACCTTGTTCTGCTTTTTCATACATCTTCAAAATGATTTCAATTTTCTTGGTGGTTACATCTGAATACACTTGTTGGTTATCTAAAGCTGTGGCATTAAATCGTTGTTGAAATATAATATATCCATAATAATTACCATCGAGTCCTTTTATAAAGTCCGATGCATACTGAAATTCTGCCCATTCAATTTTAACATCCGAATAATTTAACATCATCAGTTTGGTCAGATAAGTCCGAATTTTCAGTTTGGGTTTTTCGGAATTATTAGATGATGACACCTGTACGGTTTTTTCCTCGTTGTCAAATAGTTTCACCGCACTCGCTATTGATTGCGTCTTCAAAGCGAGAGGCGTGGTTTTACTACCTATCTGCGCAACAAAAGTTTCCAATTGCTTTACCTTTTGCATTCCTTTATCTTGAAAGTCCTGCCTATCTTTATCTGTAAATTTTATTTCTCCTCCATTGTTTTTTGTTGGTGAATTTGCAGGTTCATTTTTTTCTACAGGTGTTTCCAAAGGCTTCGCAACGGTTTCTGTTTTCTCGCTAGAAACTGGACTCAAATTGTTCGACTCATTAACTGAAGAATTTTCTTTAACTGACAATGCTTCTTCTTTCGCAGGCATAACCGCTTCCTTAACTGGAGCAGTCTCTGGCTTTACATCAACTTTGGTTTCCACCACGGGAGGAGCCTCTGCTTTAGTTTCCACCACTGGTGAAGTA
Organism: Bacteroidota bacterium; assembly: GCA_037131555.1. Classification (GTDB taxonomy): domain Bacteria; phylum Bacteroidota; class Bacteroidia; order 2-12-FULL-35-15; family 2-12-FULL-35-15; genus 2-12-FULL-35-15. The sequence continues at coordinate 17,018 of JBAXQU010000010.1, read as the reverse complement.
GCAACTTCTTTTTCTGTCTTTACAGGCTCATTCACTACAACTGGGGTTGGTGTGATTTCCTTTTCAGCAACAGGAGTTGATTTAACTACCGTTGGTTCCTCTGATTTAATCTTGTTCTCTGTTATAGAGGGTTGTTCCGAAACGTTTTCTTTAACTTCAGCAAGATACCTTTTAATTCTACGCTGAATCACATCAATGTATGCATTTGCAGTGTAATCTCCGTGTGAAGCAATACTATCAACAGCCATTGCTGCATTCAAAGTTTGAAGAGCCTCCGTGTATTTCTTCTGATTTAGTTCATTACATGCCTTATCCAATAAGCTATTCCACTCCTTATTATCGTTATGTTGATTAGAGAATTTCTCTGAAAAACAAACAGGAGTAATCTGTGCGTTCATTTCTACGCTTTTGAACAAAAGCAAAAAGGCTATGCCTATTATTAATCGTAATTTCAATTTCATAGTCGATGAGTTTTGTACTTTAAATCCCCAATTTAGTAATACTAATATTTAAAACAGAGGTCAAATGTATTAATATTATTTTAATGTATAAGTTACTAAAGTGCAACTAGTGCCCATTTTAATATAAAAGTACCATTTTTTAGACTAGAATTCAACAAAAAGATTCAAGATTTGTTTTTTGAAAGTAAATTTTACATATATTTGCCAACTTTTAAAACCAATAGCAAGACAACTGAGCAGTTTGGTTATAATATTAAGTAAGTAAAAATTAATATCAAAATAAACAAAAATGGCAAATCACAAATCGGCTATCAAGAGAATTCGTTCGAACGATGCTAAGAGACTAAGAAATCGTTATCAAGCTAAAACCATGCGTAATGCAATGAAGGATTTAAGAGATGATGCAGTTAAATCTTCCGCTGCAACAAAACTTCCTAAGGTTATTGCAATGGTTGATAAATTAGCTAAGAAAAGCGTAATTCATAAAAACAAAGCCGCAAATTTAAAATCGAAATTGACAAAACGAGTGAATGCTTTAAAAGCATAATTTGTTATCCTCTTTCAAAATAAAAAGCTCTGCATTTTTGCAGAGCTTTTTTTATGTAATTTTGTTTTCTTTAAAACCCGTTTTGAAATGGAGAACTATAAACAATCACTCGGTATAAAATATTGGGCGGAGGAAGACAGACCTCGCGAGAAGCTTTTGGAAAAAGGACGACAAGTTCTCACCGAAGCCGAACTCATTGCTATCTTGATTGGTTCTGGAAGCAAAAATGAAACAGCAGTTGAATTAGCCAAAAGAATTCTATCCAGTTCAGGCAACAATCTTAACGAACTTGGTAAATTATCCGTTCAAGAACTAATGAAATTCAAAGGAATAGGTGAAGCAAAAGCCATTAGTATCATTGCTGCTCTTGAACTTGGAAGAAGGAGAAAAGAAACTGAATCAGTAAAGCGTGATAAAGTAATTTCTAGCAAAGATGTTTTCGAAATCATGAAACCATGCATGCTAGATTTACCACACGAAGAATTTTGGCTTTTGATTTTGAACAGATCAAACACAATTGTAAAAAAGGAATTAATTAGCCGGGGTGGTATTGCAGGTACAGTTGTTGATACAAAAATAATATTCAAAGCTGCAATTGAAAACTATGCAAGTTCGATTATTGTATGCCACAATCATCCTTCGGGAAATTTAAAACCAAGCGAAGCAGACATCAAAATAACAAAAAGTATAAAAGAAGCAGGACGTATAATGGAAATCCCTTTATCAGACCATTTAATTTTGACGGATGAGGGGTATTATAGTTTTGCTGATGAAGGAATAATTTGATGTATATTCGCCTTTTTTGCTTAGCGTTTTTAGTATAAAATTTATGAGTCAAATAAAAATACTTACAATAATTGGTGCACGTCCGCAAATCATTAAAGCTGCTGCCCTAAGCAGAGCCATTCGCACTAGTTATTCTGATAAAATAAAAGAAGTTATTGTTCATACTGGACAGCATTATGACGACAACATGTCGAAGGTGTTCTTTGAAGAATTGGAAATTCCTGAACCAAATTACAATTTAAATGTGGGTTCAGGAAACCATGGTAGTCAAACTGCAGCGATGCTCGTTGGAATTGAGGAAATATTAGTCCACGAAAAACCTAATTGTATTGTGTTGTATGGTGATACCAATTCAACACTTGCTGGAGCCATTGCAGCATCAAAAATTCATATCCCTGTTGTTCATATCGAAGCTGGGCTGAGATCATTTAACAAATCTATGCCTGAAGAAATTAACCGCATAATTTGCGATCATATTTCAACTATTTTATTTACCCCGACACTTGCGGGTCTTGAAAACTTAAAAAAAGAAGGATTTCAGACAAATAACCTCCCTCCATATTCATGTGATAATCCTGCTGTATATCATTGTGGAGATGTGATGCTAGACAACAGTTTATATTTTGCAACAGTCGCAGAGCAAAGGACAACGATCCTCAGAGAACTAAAACTTGAAAAAGAAAACTACATTTTGACAACGATTCACAGAAATAACAATACAGATGATCCCATTCGATTGAATTCATTGTTTAGTGCTCTTAACAATATAGCAAAAAAAAACGACACCACTATAGTTGTTCCGCTGCATCCAAGAACATCGAAATTACTAGCCAAAAACCTGTCTATTAGCCTATATGATGAGATAAAAAAAAATAAGAAAATTAAAATTATTTCACCCGTTTCATTCATAGAAATGATAGTACTTGAAAAAAATTCAAAACTAATAATGACTGACAGTGGAGGAGTTCAAAAAGAAGCCTACTTCTTTAAAAAGCCTTGTATTATTCTTCGCTCCGAAACAGAATGGGTGGAATTAGTAGCTTGTGGTTCTGCAAGTGTTGTTGATGCTGACGAACGCAAAATACATGAATCATACTATCATTTTACCCAGAACATCGACCTAAAATACCCTCAAATATTTGGCAATGGAAGAGCATCCGAATTTATTTGCGAAAAAATACTGTTACATATCCATTAGTCTATGTTATTGGTATACACTCACAAAATAACACATCGAAATAAGTATATTTTTAATCTCATTTTTAAAGATATTCTTCAGATAGATTTCAAACTTTGTTCGGACATTGAAGAATTTAAAAATGAAAATACAGCCAAATTAAGTTATTCGCTTAACCCAATAAATGATGAATTGTTTTTTGTATCACGAAGTCTTTTATTCGAAACAGGAATAACAGAACAAAACATTTCAGTATTTGACTACAAGGAAAACAAAGTTTTTTTTGCGACTGGTAAAGCCTCTGCCCTTCCTTTCGATGTTTTCGCTGCGAGTTTCTACTTGGTGTCACTCTATGAAGAATATTTGCCACATATCCGAGATGAACACGACAGGTTTGAAGCTAAGGACAGCTTAGCATACAATCATGGATTTCTTCAAAAGCCTTTAATTAATATTTGGTGTCAATGGATTAAAGAATTACTTGCAGAGAAATACCCTGAACTTGTTTTTCCGAAAAAGAAATTCGAATTCATATCGACCATTGATGTTGATAATGCTTATGCATACAGAGAGAAAGGACTTGCACGCAGCATTGGTGGTTATCTTAAATCGATTTCATTGTTAAATTTCCCTGAAATTAAAGAGAGAACTAGAGTATTACTTGGTAAAGCTAAAGACCCTTATGATACTTATGACTATCAATTAGAGATTTTGAAAAAGTATAAATTCAAGTGTATCTATTTTTTCTTACTTGGTGACTATGGGCTAAATGATAAAAACCTATCCATAGAAAGTAAGAAATTCCAGTCGCTAATTAAAACACTTGGAGACTATGCAGAAATTGGAATTCATCCATCGTATGGTTCAAACAAAAATCAAGAACAACTAAAAAAGGAAGTAAATCGTTTGTCGAAAGTTTTACATAGAGATGTAACAAAGAGCAGGCAACATTTTCTAAAACTTGTATTACCCGGAACTTACCGAAACTTAATTAGTCTTGACATAACTGACGACTATACAATGGGATTTGCTTCTCAAATAGGATTCAGAGCTAGCATATGTACTGCATTCAATTTTTACGATTTAGATAATGAAGTGGAGACAAAACTGAAAGTTCACCCATTTGCCTTTATGGAAGGCACTTTAAAGTACTATATGAAAGTTAATCCAGAAGAGGCACTTTTAAAAATAATTCCTCTTATTGATGAAGTAAAAGCCGTTAATGGTGTCTTCATGAGCTTATGGCACAACGACACTATTAATAATCTTAACCTTTGGAAAGGTTGGCAAGAGGTATATGAAGGTATGGTTAAATATGCAACAAAAGCTTAGATAGAACTCTCAAATAGATGTTGAAACAATTCATATTAAAATATGCCCCAGAATTATTTCTAAATTTCTTCGTGCGCATCAAAAAAAAGAACCGAAGAAATACTTTATTAAAACAAAAAGAAAGAAAGAAAATTATTACTAAGCATCAATTGATTGACGACTTACGAAAGATTGGTTTAAATTCTGGTGATTCTGTTCTAGTCCATTGTAGCATGAGCAAAATTGGCTATGTACAAGATGGTGCTAAAACAATTATTGAAGCTCTTTCCGAAACAATTGGAGAAAATGGTACTTTACTATTCCCTTCATTTCCTGCGAAAGGTAGAAACAAAGACCACCTTGAACAAAACCTTCGATTTGATTGCAAAAACACTCCATCTCGAATGGGAGTTGTTACAGAATATTTCAGAACATCAAACGGAGTATTCCGAAGTCTTCACCCTACAGATTCGGTTTGTGCAAAAGGTCCTCTTGCAGAATATTATACCAACTCTCATTTGGGACAACTAACTCCATATAATGAATTTTCTCCATTTAGAAAACTTTGCGATAAAAGTGGAAAAATTCTAATGTTAGGCACAACACTGAATGGAGCATGTACCAATCTACACACACTAGAAGATGCTGTAGATTTTAAATTTCCAGTATATGACAAAAAGCTATATAAAGTTACAATTGTTGATTCAGAGGGTCATTTGATCGAAGTTCAAACAAAAGTTCACAACCCTGAATATTCCGCCAAGCGAAATTGTGATGCTTTGAAGCCAATTTTTGAAAAGGAGAATATTTTGGTAAACGGCCTTATTGGCGAAGCAAAAAGTATGATGATTGATGCTAACGCAATGTTAGAAACCATGATTAAATACTACAATGAAAAAGGAGTCACAATGTATACACCCCATGGATCATAATCTATCATGAATATTTTGGTAACATTTGATTATGAAATATACTTTGGAGAGAACCATGGGTCGGTTGATAAATGTATAATATATCCAACTTCAGAACTAATTCGAATAGCAGAAATCCACAAAGTAAATTTTTGCTTTTTCGTTGACAGTGGTTTTATTCTTAAACTTGCGGAATACAAAACAACTTTCCCTCAACTAGAAAAAGACTATTCATCAATAATTACTCAAATAAAGTATTTGTCCGACTCAGGCCATGACATTCAACTTCATATCCATCCCCATTGGGAAGACAGTTATTATAATGGTGAAAAATGGATAATTAATACTACACGTTATAAACTTGTAGATTTTAGCGATACAGAAATCTCAAGCATTGTAAGTCGCTATAAAAGCATTTTAAGAGAAATTACAGGTAAGGAAATTTTCGCTTATAGAGCTGGAGGTTGGTGTTTGCAACCGTTTAGTAAATTACTGAAAGCGTTCAAGGAAAATCACATTTCGCTAGATAGTAGTGTTTTTAGAGATGGCGCCTATACTTCTCTCCAATACGCATACGATTTCAGAAATTCACCGAATAAAGACATATATAAATTTGAAGATGATCCAATAGTTGAAAACCAAGATGGATATTTTACTGAATTACCAATAAGTTCAATTCTCAATTCTCCTTTCTTTTTTTGGAAATTATTTTTTCTAGGTAGAAAGAACCCCTATTTACATAAGCCTCTTGGTGATGGAAGAGCAATTCCTGCACCTGGTCAAAGAAAGAAAATGTTAACACAATACACTAACTGTACAGTTTCAGTCGATGGATACAACGCTCACCTTCTTGAAAAATCTCTTAAAATAACAAAGAAAAAAAAGTTCGGCAATTTGGTTATTATTGGCCATCCAAAATCACTTTCAAGATATTCTATTATCAAACTAGAAGAGTTTATTAGGAAGAACAAAACGACTCATTCCTTCACCACTTACACAAATAAATTTAGAATAGATAAATGATACAATTTGTAGAATACAAGAATATTGACAAAGACAAATGGGATGATTGTATTAATAAATGTACACATCCTTCTATATTTGTTTATTCTTGGTACCTAGACATTGTCTCAGAAAGTAATTGGTGTGCATTAATTTCAAATGATTATGAGGCAGTTTTTCCATTTGTTACAAAATCCAAATACGGATATAAATATTTATTCCAACCATTTTTCACAAGGTACTTTGGTGTTTATTCCGTAAAACCATTTAATAAGAACCTTGTAAGAGATTTTCTAGACTCCATCCCACCTAAATTCAGGTATATTGAATTTTGTTTGAACGAATCCAACAACCTCGTAAAAAAAAAATCTGAAGAATTGAATGAAAAGAGATATCAATTTCTTAACTTGAATAATTCTTATGATGATATTAGGAAAGAATATTCAGAAAATGCAAGAAGATCTATAAAAAAATCATTGAAATATAATTTTGAAATCAAGACAAACATTGAACCTGAGAAAATTGTTAGTCTTTTTAAATCAACAAAAGGAGATGATTTAAATATTTTCGATGATAGAAATTACAAAATCCTAATTAAATTGATGAATTATTGTTTACTTAAAAACAAAGGAATTTCATATGCAGTTTATGAAGAGAACTTAATTGTTGCGGCAGCATTTTTTATGTTCAATAACCAAACCTACACATACCTAAAAAGCGGGTTGACAGAACTTGGGAAAACAAAAGGAGCAATGTATCTTTTGATTGATCATTTTATACAAATAAATTCAGATAAAAATCAATATTTAGACTTTGGCGGATCATCCGTAGAAAGTGTAGCACAATTTTATAAGAAGTTTGGAGCAAAAGATTGTGTATATTTACAAGTGAAAAAAAATGATTTGCCGCTGTTGGCAAGATTAGTGAAAAAATAAAAATAATTATGGTACATATTGTTGGAGCAACGAACTCTGTATTCAATCAATTCATCTCTGAAATAAGAGATGTAAACATTCAAAATGACAGCATGCGTTTCAGAAGAAATTTAGAAAGAATGGGGGAAATTATAGCTTATGAAATAAGCAAAACTCTTTCATATGAATCGTCCGAAGTGACAACTCCGTTAGGAATTGCGAACATGTCATTACTAAAAGATCAACCAGTAATCGCTACTATATTGCGTGCAGGGTTACCCCTTCACCAAGGCATTTTACATTACTTCGACAGAGCTCAAAATGCTTTTATTTCGGCTTATCGCAAACACCACAAAGATGGAAGTTTTGATATTAAAGTAGAATATTTATCTAGCCCCGATTTGAACGACAAGATATTAATTCTTTGTGACCCGATGTTAGCTACAGGAGCTTCAATGGTGCTTACTTATAAAACATTGCTGCAACGTGGCAAACCAAGACATACGCACATAGTTTCAGTCATTGCTAGTGTTGAAGGTGTTGAGTACGCAAAAAAACATTTACCAGAAAATGTAACTATTTGGTGTGGCGCTGTGGATGATGAACTAACTGCACATTCATATATAGTTCCTGGACTTGGTGATGCGGGAGATCTTGCATATGGCAACAAAATTTAATTCGAAATAACTTGAATTCTTGGTGGGAAATATTTGCTGTCTTTATATTAAGTACAGTTAAGTTTGTTTTTGGAGGAGTACCCCTCGCTTTAACTTATAATTTCTCATTTTTCGAATCGGTAACAATCACTTCTCTTGGTGGCTTTACGGGAGCAATTTTTTTTGTTTATATAAGCGAAAAATTGATAGTGAATTACAAAAAAAGAATTGAAAAAAAGTTAATTCCAATTGAGAAAAAAAATAAAAAAAAAATATTTACTCGAAGAAGAAGATTTATCATCCGTGTAAAACAACAATTCGGATTAACAGGTATTGCTGCACTTACCCCATTAATTCTATCTATCCCTTTTGGTTGTTTTATAGCGGTACGATATTTCAAAGACAAACAAATGGTGTTAATTTACATCTTCACTTCAATTTTATCATGGTCTATTGTCTCCTACTATCTCTACAAACCATTAATATATGCAATACGAACATATCTTCTTTGATCTCGACAAAACCCTATGGGATATTGATGCAAATTCGTTTGAAACTATATCGGAACTATTCGAAAAGCACTCCTTATTATCAAAAGGCATCGGTTCGGTTGAACTTTTCCTAAAAGAATATACTCGAATTAACAATAGGATGTGGGAAGAATATCGCAACGGTACTATTGATAAAGAACATTTAAGATACAATCGTTTTCATGAAACATTTTCACTGTTCAACATTGATGACTTTCATTTATCGAAGGCTTTTGGTGATGACTATGTTAGAATCGCTCCACACAAAACAAATCTATTCCCACATGCAATTGAGGTATTGAACTACCTTCATAAGAAATATTCACTGCATATCATAACAAATGGATTTGAAGAAGTGCAACATATTAAAATCAAGAATTCTGGATTAGATAAATATTTCCTCAACACCATTACTTCTGAAGCTGCAGGTTTTCAAAAACCAGACATTAGAATTTTTGAATTTGCCTTAAGAACGGCACAAAGCCATGCACAAAAGAGCATTATGATTGGGGATAATATGGAAGCTGATATTTTAGGGGCAAAAAATGCGGGAATTCACCAAATCTATTTCAACCCTTCCGAAATAAAGCATACAGAGCAAGTGACCTTTGAAATAAAAAGTCTGGATGAAGTGTTTGTAATTCTCTAAACTACTCCACACGATCTAATAATCTCTTTTAGAACCAACGTTGTGTAACTTAATTTTCGGCTTAACGATATCATAAAAAGCCCTGTCAATATCTCCTTCCGGACTTTCAGCAGGTATCTGAACAAATTTCCCTTCAGGATTTATTAGAAAGTAAGACGGCATTATTTTTATTTCATAATTTGTCTTTAACTGTCCTTTTGAATTATCATAAACAAACAACCAATCATATTTTGGATTTTTCGCACAGAAATTTTTAAGCTCAGCATTTGAATTAAAGTTTGTGATTGTTACAAATGTAATCCGTTCACCATAATTTTTTTTAAATGCAGGTATCACTTTCAATTGTTCTAAACACGAAGTACAAGAAGCATCCAAGAACATTAGATAAATATATTTCTTATCTCTTAATTCATCTATACTATGTGTGAGTCCATTTTTATCAGGCAGTTCAAAATAAGGAGCATTACTTCCGGGTTTTAGTTTGGACAATGAATTCAAAATAGAAATCGCTATAAGACGATGTTCACTAATTCTACTGTCTGTTGCAATTTGTTGAAGAATGGCGATAATGCTTTTTTGTTTAAACGAGCCATCATAATAACTCTCAAACAAACCTTTCAATAAAACCAATTCACTGATTGTATCATTTTTCAGAAGTGAATCCCTTTTCAGAATATTGATTACACCAGATAAACTTCCTCTATCGTTTATCTGAAAACTTAAAGGAAAACCTTCTTTCGAAAGTGCGAAATTTTGAATCTTCTGCTTATAAAACGTATTGAAAAAATTCATGTATTCAGGATTAGCATACTGAATAGGTTTCCCATCAATATAATTTGAATACAATTTTTTTTCACTTAATTTAGTTTTCTCTTCAAGCGCAGCAATCGTATATGTGATATAGGTTTCGAAATAAGAATTGTGTACTTCTGAGTAAAACTTACGCATAGCTAATTTAAATGAATCAATTTTTGGGTAGGCTTTGCGGCTGTACAATGAAACTAACTCAACATACGTGAAATAATCAAATTGATTATCATAATCCATCGTGAGTGAATTAATTTCAGTCCTGCTTTTAAGGTTTATTGAAATTTTAACATCATGTTCCAAATTCGGATTTTGGTAGGTTGTAGAATCTGGTGGTAATATTTTAATTTCGTAATTAACGTTTGGCTCAACATACATCGAAGCGATGTTTTTATCAATTTTCAGGGTTATGTACTGTATTTCTTTTACATTAAATTCCAGAACGAAATTACCCATTGAATCAATCATAGAATAAGTAAGTTCTCGTTGAGAGTTCGAAATATAGTCATTGGTAATCCATACGCCAATCTCATTAAATTCGTACGATTTCGCTTCTCCTTTTATAGTTACATTTTGAGAAACTATAAGCAGAGGGAAAATAAAGCATACAAGCAACAGTTTATATTTTAACATATAAAGCAACTAACAATAAGTGTGCATTTATTTAACCGATAAGTTAATTCCCTCTGGCACAAATTGAGATGCATCCCCTCCATTGCGAATAATATCTCTTACTATATTTGAATTTATGGCCGATAATTCGGGAATAGGCAGAATAAAAATAGTTTCCACTTCATCCGCCATTATTTTATTGTTCTGAGCGATTGCCTTCTCAAATTCAAAATCAGCAGAAGTCCTCAAGCCTCTTATGATATAAGTAGCTTTTTGTTTTTTACAAAAATCAATAGTCAGTCCAGTATATGTTTCAACACTCACCTTGGGTTCGTCTGCGAAAACTTGCTTTATCCAATTTTCACGTTGTTCTAACGAAAAGTAATTTTGTTTGTTGCTATTTTTACCAATCGAAACGATTACCTTGTCGAACAATGGCAAAATTCTTCTTAAAATATTTTCATGGCCTTTGGTTATTGGGTCGAATGACCCTGGAAAAATTGCAATACGTGTCATATTTATCTTTTCGTAAAAATCAGGTTCTTTTTCTGATTACGAAAATACAAATATTTGTAATGGACAAGTCAATAATTATTAACATTTCTTAAGGTTAATCGATTTGTTTGTCATCATAAAACACTCGAAAATCCATACTCCTCAATAATGATTTAACAGAGAAACAATCAACCTAATAAAAAGCAAACCAACAAAGAATAAATTATCCTACTTTTGCACAAATTTTAAATTTCTAAAAATGAAAAGAACAAGATTCCTAAAACTTATTATTGTATTAACATTTTCTGTAGTAAACATCGGTAGTTACTTTGCTCAACCGACCGAAAAAACATACAAATACGAGTCGGTGCCCAGAGACCCACTCAATGCTAGAATTTACAAACTTGACAACGGTCTTACCGTATACTTAACTGTATACAAAAATGCTCCTCGTATACAAACCTATATAGCAACACGAGCAGGAAGTAAAAACGACCCAGCTGATGCTACTGGGTTGGCACACTATTTAGAGCACATGCTTTTTAAAGGTACCGATATGTATGGAAGCAAAGATTTTGCAAAAGAAAAAGTAGAGCTTGACAAAATCGAGCAGATGTACGAAGTATATCGCAAAACCAAGGGAGATGCTGAACGTAAGAAATTATATCATCAGATTGATAGTGTTTCGGGTTATGCTTCGAAATTTGCTATTGCAAACGAATACGATAAGATGATGTCCTCTATTGGAGCTAAAGGAACGAATGCATTCACTTCACTCGAACAAACAGTTTATGTTAACGACATCCCTTCTAATCAGATTGAAAAATGGGCTACTGTTGAAGCTGAGCGTTTCCGCAACCCACAAATGCGTTTATTCCACACCGAACTAGAAGCTGTGTATGAAGAAAAAAACAGAGGCCTTGATAATGACAATGAAAAGGTTTGGGAAGCAATCATGGCAGGCCTTTTCCCTACCAATACTTATGGCTCACAAACAACCATTGGTACTATTGAACACCTTAAGAATCCTTCGTTGACAAAAATTAAAGAATATTACAACACATACTATGTTCCTAATAACATGGCCATTTGTTTATCGGGCGATTTCGACATGGATGCGACCATCAAAATAATTGATGCTAAATTTGGTACTTGGAAAAGCAAACCTATTCCAACATTCAATCCTATCATCGAAAAACCAATAACTTCACCTGTAGTTAAAAATGTAGTAGGACCAGATGCCGAGAACATTAACATTGCTTACCGTTTCGCAGGTGCAGGAAGCAGAGATGCTGACATGATTGTTCTTATTAACAGAATACTTTCAAACGGTAAAGCAGGATTAATTGATTTAAATTTGAACCAACAACAAAAGGTAATTGATGCAAATGCTTACGATATGGAATGCAAAGATTATTCTGCTCAAGTGATAGGTGCCTCACCAAAAGAAGGTCAGAAACTTGATGAAGTAAAAGATTTATTGCTTCAACAAATTGAAAAATTAAAAAAAGGCGATTTCCCTGATTGGTTGATTAGTGCCGTTATCACTGATATGAAATACCAACAAACCAAAATGTATGAAAACAATTCGATGCGCGCTAATTCATTCGTGGATGCATTCACCACTGGTCAAAACTGGAAAGAATACACCAGCACCATCGAGCGTTTATCAACCATCACTAAACCACAGGTAATGGAATTCGTAACTAAAAACTACACCAACAATTATGTTGTAGTTTACAAAACTACAGGCGAAGACAAAAGCGTTCAAAAGGTCGAAAAGCCTGCTATTACTCCTGTTGATGTAAACAGAAACGACCAAAGCGAGTTCGTAAAAAAATTGGTGAACACTCCCGCTAAAGAAATAGAACCAGTTTTTATTGATTATAATAAAGACATTCAGAAATTGAGCTTATTAAGTGGTATCCCTGTAATGTATAACGAGAACAAAGAGAACAAAACATTCGACATGTACTATGTGTTGAACATGGGAACACGAAATGACAGACGCCTTTCTGTAGCTGTTAATTACCTTAAATTCCTTGGAACAAAAACTCTTTCAGCAGCTGAAGTGCAACAACAATTTTATCAATTGGGATGTACCTTCGATGTGTTCTCGGGTGACGAACAAATTTGGGTAAGTTTAAAAGGCCTCACCGAAAACATTCAAAAAGCTACTGCCCTTTTCGAAGATTTGTTGGCTAACCCCGTGTCGAATGAAGATGCATTAAAAAACTTAATATCAGACATCCTAAAAAAACGCGAAGACGCTAAACTAAACAAAGACGAGATACTTTATGGTGCCTTAATTTCTTTTGGTAAATACGGCAAAAATTCGCCTTATACCAATATTCTTACCAAGGACGAATTGAATAAACTTACTTCTTCCGAGTTGACTGGCCTTATTCGTGGGCTTACTTCATTCGAACATCATATCCTATATTATGGAAACAACAACACCAATGAAATAACAGCGATATTGAACAAATTACACCACACTCCTGTTAAGCTCACTCCTATTCCACCTGCAAAAGAGTTCATTAGCCCTGATGCTAACAATAATGTATATGTGGTTAATTACGATATGAAACAAGCAGAAATTATTATGATTGCAAAAGATGGCGTTTACGACAGAACCAACCGTCCTGTGGCTCGTTTGTTTAATGAGTATTTCGGTGGAGGCATGTCATCTGTTGTTTTCCAAGAAATGCGCGAGTCGAAAGCACTTGCATATTCGGTTTACTCAACCTATGCAACTCCTCAAAAGAAAACGGATAATAATTTTGTGTTTTCCTACATCGGTACCCAAGCCGACAAATTGCCTGAAGCCATGAAAGGAATGATGGAACTTATCAATAACATGCCTGAATCAGAAAATAATTTCAAAGCATGTAAAGAAGCCGTTATTCAAGGTATCCGCTCCGAACGAATTACAAAAGCAGGCATTCTGTTTAATTACGAAGCTGCTCAGAAACTTGGTCACGACCACGATATTCGTCAGGACATCTTCAACCTAGTACCTAACATGCAACTCAAAGACATCAAAGCTTTCGAAGAAAAACATGTGAAGGCTCAGCGATACACTACGCTTGTATTGGGTAAAAAAGAAGGGCTCGACAGTAAAACACTCGAGTCGTATGGTAAAATCACTTACCTCACCTTAGAAGATATTTTCGGTTACTAATTGATTCACCCAAAACCGATTTCAAAGAAAGAGCCAAAACTTTTGTTTTGGCTCTTTTTCATTCAATCTAAATCTTATATTTGCACCTCGAAAAAAAATAATCAAATAATATATATAACAATGAGTAAAATTAAAGTAAACAACCCTGTGGTTGAATTGGATGGCGATGAAATGACTCGCATCATTTGGAAATTTATCAAAGACAAATTAATTCTTCCTTATCTCGATTTGGATATTAAATACTACGACCTTGGTATCGAACACCGCGATGCTACCAACGATCAAGTTACCATCGATTCGGCTGAAGCCATAAAGAAATACAATGTTGGTATCAAGTGCGCAACCATCACACCTGACGAACAACGAGTAGAAGAATTCAAATTAAAACAAATGTGGAAATCGCCAAATGGTACTATCCGTAATATTTTGGACGGTACTGTATTTCGCGAACCAATCGTTTGCAAAAACGTGCCTCGTTTAGTTCCTAACTGGACAGCCCCTATCTGCATTGGTCGTCATGCGTTTGGCGATCAATACCGTGCTACCGATTTTGTAACCAAAGGAAAAGGAAAACTTACCGTTAGTTTCACTCCAGAAGATGGTAGCCCTGCTCAATCGTTCGAAGTTTTCAACTTCAAAGGCGATGGTGTGGCACTTACCATGTACAATACCGATGAGTCTATCAAAGGTTTTGCTCACTCATGTTTCAACATGGCTTTATCTAAAAAATGGCCGCTTTATTTATCAACTAAAAACACCATCCTCAAAAAATACGATGGTCGTTTCAAAGATATTTTCGAAGAAATTTACAATGCCGACTACAAAGCTAAATTCACTGCTGCTGGCATTGTGTACGAACACCGTTTGATTGACGACATGGTAGCATCAGCTTTAAAATGGAATGGAAATTTTGTTTGGGCTTGCAAAAACTACGATGGTGACGTTCAGTCCGACACCGTAGCTCAAGGATTTGGTTCATTAGGTTTGATGACATCTGTATTGGTTACTCCTGACGGAAAAACGATGGAAGCCGAAGCTGCACACGGCACCGTTACACGTCACTACCGCGACCACCAAAATGGAAAATCTACTTCTACCAATCCTATTGCTTCTATTTTTGCTTGGACAAGAGGTTTGGCGTTCCGTGGTAAATTAGACAACAACCAAGACCTAATCAACTTCTGTACTGCTTTGGAAGAAGTATGTGTAGAAACCGTTGAATCAGGCAAGATGACCAAAGATTTAGCAGTTTGTATTTATGGAAACAAAGTTACACTTGGCGAACATTATCTGAACACCGAAGATTTCTTATCGGCACTCGATACCAACTTAAAAGCTAAACTAGGTAAATAATTAGTACTAACTCCGCCCGACAAGTTCGGGCTTAACAAACAGAAAACAATGGGATTCATTTCCGAATTTAAAACCTTTGCCATGAAAGGCAATGTTATCGACCTAGCAATAGGGGTCGTAATTGGTGGCGCCTTTGGCAAAATAGTTAACTCGCTCATTGGTGATGTCATCACTCCATTGCTGCTCAAACCAGCAATGGATGCTGCACACCTCACCAACTTGCACGAACTCGTTGCTTTTGGCACCGTAAAATACGGAGTGTTTCTCTCCGAAGTAATCAACTTTGTCATTGTTGCTTTCGTTTTGTTCATCATCATCAAAGCCATCAACGCTGCCAAAAGAAAAGAAGAAGCCGCTGCACCACCTGCACCGCCCACTCAAGAACAGTTGCTTACCGAAATACGCGATTTACTTAAAAAATAATTCATTCTATTTAAAAACCCCCGACTCTGAAGTTTTGACATTCAAAACTTCAGAGTCTTTAATTTTATAAAAACAATACTCAAAATGAAAAAATCAATTTTACTTATTACCGCCATCACCATCAGCATGGCATCCATAGCACAAACCAAAGACACCACCTCACACTGGAAAAAAGGAGGCGTAGGCACTCTCAACTTCGGACAATCAAGCTTCACCAATTGGGCCGCAGGTGGCGAAAACTCCCTATCCGTGGGAGCACTACTCAGTCTTTATTCCAACTACAAAAACGGAAAAACATCCTGGGACAACACCCTCGACCTAGCCTACGGTATGCTCCAAACAGGCGTTGCACCACTTCGCAAAAACGAAGACAAAATCGACTTCTCCTCCAAATACGGCCGATACGCATTCTACCAACATTGGTATTACTCCCTACTTGTCAATTTCAAAAGCCAATTCGCTGACGGATACAATTACCCCAACGACTCCATAGTAGCATCCCACTTCATGGCACCAGGATATTTACTTGGCTCCATCGGTATGGATTACAAATCCACCAACAATGCCCTATCCTTCTACATCTCCCCACTCACCTCCAAAACCACCTTCGTCAACGACCAGCACCTTGCCGATGCAGGAGCCTACGGAGTTACCGCTGCCAAGTTCGACAGCGTAAACCACATCTACATCATGGTAAAACATGGCGAAACCGTCCTCAACCAATTCGGAGGTTACCTTAAGTTCACCTTCAAAAAAGACATATTCAAAAACGTCAACTTTGCTACCAAACTCGAACTATTTAGCAACTACCTCAAAGACCCTCAAAACATCGTAGTCAACTGGGAAAACATCATCGGCATGAAAGTCAACAAATACCTTTCAGCAACCATTTCCACCAACATGATTTACGACAACAACGTACCCGTACCCGTAAAACGCACCGAAAACGGAGTTACCATCAACGGCACCGGCCCACGCCTTCAGTTCAAAGAAGTACTCGCCATAGGCCTATCCTACAAGTTTTAGAACCTCATCCTAAACACCAAGCACATAAAATCCTTCGCGGCCACAAACCCCGAAGGATTTTTTTTTGAAACCTAAAAAACCCTTACCACTAAAATCCCAATTCTCAATTCCTAAATCCCGATTCCTAAATCCCAATTCCTAAATCCCAAATCCAAAATCCTAAATCCCAAAATC
>JBAXQU010000009.1:0-61097 GCA_037131555.1 Bacteroidota bacterium | reverse complement strand
TTGCCTGTCTCTTTCAATATTTCCCCTATCTCTTCTCGTATTTTCCCTATCTCTTTCAATATTTTCTCAATCTCTTCTCATATTTTGCCTGTCTCTTTCAATATTTCCCCTATCTCTTCTCGTATTTTCCCTATCTCTTCCAATATTTTCTCAATCGTTGGTCAATATTTGGCAATCACTTCTTAATATTTGGCACTCGTTCCTCAATATTTCCCTATCGTTCCTCAATATTTGGCAATCACTTCTCAATATTTGGCAATCGATGTTCGATATTTGGTAATCGTTGCTCAATATTTGCCAATCATTCCTCAATATTTCCCTATCGTTATTCAATATTTCCCTATCGTTATTCAATATTTGGCAATCGATGTTCGATATTTGCCAATCGTTCCTCAATATTTCCCTATCGTTGCTCAATATTTCCCTATCGTTTTGCCAAATCGCAAAAAAACATCACTTTTTTAAGTCCCAAAACCCCATTTCCTCCCTTACCCCGCCTTTCATATTCCATTTATACTCCATTTTTCCATTTCATGTTATATTTTTTTTCTCCGTGCTATTCCTCTTTATCCCTGTCGACCTCCCCTTTCTGTCACTTTGCGTCCGATTTCCGACACTTAGCGCCCGATTTCTGACACTTAGCCTCCGATTTCCGACACTTTGCGTCCGATTTCCGACACTTAGCCTCCGATTTCTGTCATTTCACTCAGACCTCGAACCAAAACACAGGCCTTGTAACCACAGGTGAAATAGGCATTAGCGAATCCAGAAGTATCGGGACAGGTTCCGAAGAGTCGGGACAGGTTCCGAAGAGTGATGTGCTGACTAACTGCACCTGATTGAAGTGGAAATCCTTTTTCTTTGACCTTTTCGGGCAAAGAAAAAGATTGAAACGGAAAGCAGGACGGAAGAATCCGAATGGTGACGAACTATCTGCCTTCAATTAGATTTGAGATATGAGATTTAGTTGTTGGTTGTTAGAATAATTGCCTACTGCAAAATTGTGTAATTGAACAATTGCCTACTGCCCAATTGAACAATTGTCTCCCAGCAACTTTCTAACTTTAAACTTCTCGTCTTTTTGCTAGGCTGGTTTATTATAGTGGTATGTTTCCGTGTTTCTTTTTTGGGAGCTTCGCTACTTTTTGTTTCAACATGGAGAATGCTTTGATGAGTTTTTCGCGGGTGTCTTCGGGTTTTATGATTTCGTCCACGTATCCTCTTTCGGCAGCGCGATAGGGGTTAGCAAAGTGTTGGATGTATTCTTTTTCTTTCTCGGCTAGTTTTTCGGCAGGGTTGGAGGCAGCGGCTATTTCGTTTTTGAAAATAATTTCGGCAGCACCTTTGGCACCCATCACGGCTATTTCGGCTGAAGGCCAAGCATAGTTCATGTCGGCACCGATGTGTTTGCTATTCATGACATCGTAAGCACCACCGTAAGCTTTGCGGGTGATGACGGTAACGCGAGGGACGGTGGCTTCGCAAAAGGCGTAGAGGAGTTTGGCTCCGTTGGTGATGATGCCATGCCACTCTTGGTCGGTGCCGGGAAGGAAGCCTGGAACATCTTCGAACACTAATAAAGGAATATTGAAACTATCGCAAAAGCGCACAAAACGGGCGGCTTTGGTGGATGAATTGATATCTAATACTCCGGCCAAGAAGGCAGGTTGGTTGGCCACTATGCCAATGCTTTTGCCAGCCAAGCGAGCAAAGCCTACGACAATGTTTTCGGCAAAGTTTTTATGTACTTCGAGGAAGGTATCGGTGTCGATAACTCCATTGATGACCTCGCGCATATCGTAAGGTTGGTTGGGGTTGGCAGGCACTATGGTGTTGAGTTCGGGACGTTTTTCGTTTCCGTTCGATTGGTAAGCTATGGCAGGTGCATCGTCTTCGCAGTTTTGAGGCATGTAGCTGAGCAAAGCTTTGATGTTGTTGATGCATTCGATTTCGTTGGCACAAGAAAAATGAGTAACGCCTGATTTGGTAGAATGTGTGGAAGCACCACCCAGTTCTTCGGAAGTAACTTCTTCGTGGGTTACGGTTTTCACCACGTTAGGGCCGGTAACAAACATATAAGAAGTGTTTTCGACCATCATGATAAAGTCGGTAATGGCAGGAGAATAAACAGCTCCACCAGCGCAAGGCCCCATGATGGCTGATAATTGAGGCACTACCCCAGATGCTAATGTGTTGCGATAAAAGATGTCGGCATATCCGCCAAGCGATACAACGCCCTCTTGAATACGAGCTCCACCACTATCGTTGAGGCCAATAACAGGAGCTCCGTTTTGCATGGCGAGGTCCATTATTTTACAAATCTTCTCGGCATGAGTTTCGGAAAGAGAGCCACCAAACACAGTGAAATCTTGCGAGAAGACATAAACCATTCTTCCGTTGATATTGCCATAACCGGTGATGACACCATCGCCCAAGTATTTTTCGCGTTCTAAACCAAACTCGTTGGAACGATGCGTAACAAACATACCAATCTCTTCGAACGTTCCTTCGTCCATGAGGAAATGAATACGCTCACGAGCGGTAAGTTTTCCTTTTTTATGTTGAGAGTCGATTCTCTTTTGTCCTCCACCCAATTGAGCTTCGGCAATTTTAGCTTCTAATTCCTGAATTTTATTTTTCATCTCTATAATAGATTAATGTGCATTGTATGTTTTGATGCGAGCCGTCAAAATTATAAAATATTGGGTTGCCATTTAATTTTTTATTTTTGAGACTTATTTCTGCAAAATGAATTTAGAGGAATTACGTGATTATTGTCTTTCGAAAAAAGGAGTGGAAGAAACCATGCCTTTTGGCCCCGATACGTTGGTTTACAAAGTAATGGGGAAGGTGTTTTTGCTTACTGGCATGGAATATAATCCAGCCCAATTTAATATCAAATGCGACCCGGAGCAAGCCATTGATTTGCGCGAACATTTTTCGTGTGTGATACCTGCCTATCATATGAATAAAAAACATTGGATAACGGTGATAGCCGATGGTTCGGCCACTGATAAACTGATGGAAGAATGGATAAGCAATTCATACGATTTGGTGGTGAAAGGGTTGCCAAAGAAGGAAAGAGAAAAACTAAATGCATTGTAAATTGTTTTTCAGAATTAATTATAAACAAGTCTTTGAACTTATCTATTAATATCTAAATTTGTGACCTGCCAAAATACCGATGAGATAAAGTAAAGGGTGAAGGCAATAGATTATGGATAATTTTATCGTATCAGCTCGTAAGTACCGTCCAGCCACCTTCAACACGGTTGTGGGTCAAGCGCATATTACCAATACGCTAAAGAATGCCATAAAAACAGGACATTTGGCACAAGCATTTTTGTTTTGTGGTCCGCGTGGTGTGGGTAAAACTACCTGTGCGAGGATATTGGCAAAAACCATTAATTGTACCAATAGAACAGAAAACACAGAAGCTTGCGACCAATGCGAGTCGTGTGTTTCGTTTAATAGTGGAGCTTCGCACAATGTGTTTGAATTGGATGCGGCTTCGAACAATTCGGTGGACGATATTCGTAACCTGATAGACCAAGTGCGCTATGCACCGCAACTTGGAGCTTATAAGGTGTATGTAATTGATGAGGTTCATATGTTGTCGCAGGCGGCTTTCAATGCTTTTCTGAAAACCTTGGAAGAACCTCCGAAACATGCCATCTTTATATTGGCCACTACCGAGAAACATAAAATAATACCTACTATACTTTCGCGCTGTCAGATATTCGACTTCAATAGAATTCAAATAGAAGATATTGCTCATCACTTGGAATACATTGCCAAGAGTGAAAATATAAATGCTGAAGCAGAAGCTTTGCACATTATCGCTCAAAAGGCGGATGGAGCCTTGCGTGATGCTTGTTCTATCTTTGACCAGATTGTTAGTTTTGCAGGAAACAATGTTACTTACAAGGCAGTAATCGACAATTTGAATATTCTTGATTACGATTATTATTTCCAAATGACGGATGCCATCATAGCCGAAGACATTTCGAAATCGTTGTTGATATTTAATGAAATATTGAACAATGGATTTGATGGACATAATTTTACTGCAGGCCTTGGCGACCATTTCAGAAATCTATTGGTGAGTAGAGATGGGGAGACTTTACAATTGCTCGAAGTAGGCGGCAACATAAAAGCGAAATACAAAGAGCAATCGGGGAAATGTTCCTTGGCTTTTTTAGTCAAAGGGTTGACCATACTCAATCGAACCGATATCAATTACAAAAGCAGTAAGAACCAGCGACTGCAAGTAGAGTTAGCTATCATGCAACTTTGTTCTATCAACTCCATAGGGACTGATACCGAAAAAAAAAATGACATAATTAAGCCTCCGGCTAAAAATGCGTTGGTAATTCCTCCTCCAACACCGAGTTCGGGGAAGGTAGAAGAACCAGAAATAAAATTAAAAGACCCTTCGGAAAAGAAAGAGGAAACTGTTGCGAGTACACCTCAACCAGCAACCAATACAGTACAAAAGAAGCCAACCATTAAAACTTCTTCGCCTTCTATTTCTATTCATCTTGGGAATAACAAAGTAAAAGAAGCAGAAGAAAGTAGCAGCAGTGAAACCATTGCAAAGGTGAATCAACCCACCGAAACATTCACCCAACAAGCACTTGAAGCTTGTTGGAATAAATATGGAAATGAATTAAAAGCAAAAGGCAAGACGAGTTACGGAGTGTCGATGCTTAGTAAAATTCCAGTATTGAAAGATGATGCAATGATTGAATTCTCGATTAATAGTAAGACCCAAGAGGAAACCATAAACGAAGACAAGATGAACTTGCTGGGGTTTCTGAGAAAAGAACTGAACAACTATTCTATTCAACTAAATTTGGTGATGACCGCTGCAGAAGAGAAAACCAATTTGTATACCTCAACCGATAAATATAAAAGACTGCTAGAAAAAAATCCTGACCTGAGTAAATTCCGTCAAGCCTTTGATTTGGATATAGGATATTAACAATACCCCTTTGAAATATTTGAGCTACTAGTTTTTGTTTGTAGCAAATTAGTTTATACCTTCACTCGCTAGAAAAATAGACTTTGTAAGTAAATAGTATTAGCATGGAAAATTTAAGAACAATTAATATCCTTTTGGTGGAAGATAATCCTGGAGATGTTCGACTCACACAAGAAGTATTCAAGGAAGGGAAAATAAAAAACATCTTGCATGTGGTGATGGATGGAGAGGAAGCACTTGATTATTTGAACAAAAGAGGAAAATACACAACAGCCGAAACACCTGACCTCGTTCTGCTTGATTTAAATTTGCCTAAAATTGATGGGCGCGAAGTGTTAGAAGAAATAAAAAAAACGCCTGAACTTAAGCGGATACCCGTAATTGTATTGACCACATCAGATGCTCAAGCAGATATCTTGAAAATGTACGACAACCATGCGAACTGCTATATCACTAAACCTGTGGATTTCTCTCAATTTATAAACGTGGTAAAATCGATAGAAGATTTTTGGTTGACAATAGTAAAGCTACCTTCTCAAAAATAGTTTATTAGAAAAAAACAATAACTTTAAATGATAGAACCACCTGAAGGCATTGAGTTATTAAAATTTCCAAACCACGTATTTTGGTTTGACGAAAATGGAATCTTTTGTGGGAAATCAATTTCAGGTAAGCAAGTGGATTTGTCCGAAATGAAAGAAATAAGCGAGAAAATTATTGCACATTTACACGGGAAAAAAGTATGTATGCTTATCGACTTTTCGAATGTTTCGCAAGCAAATAGAGAGACGAGAGATTTTGTGAACAGTGAATTCCCCAAAATAGCAAAAGCTGCTGCCTTACTTTCGCAAAACCCGTTAGGAAGAATGATGGCAAATCTTTTTTTTAATCTTAAAAAACAGCCCTATCCAACTAAAATGTTCGACAAGGAAGAAGATGCAAAACGATGGTTATTGGATTTTTAGATGAAGAAGATTAATAAATACTAAACGATATCAACTTTTAATTTGAATGAAAAAGCGGGTTTCGCAGTACTCTCTACTTAGTAAAATAGGCCTTATCCTTGTCATTGCATCGGTATATTTCTTTGTTGGGCAAGATGGATTTTGGCTTGCCGAAGAAAACGACAATGTTACCACACTCATCTCGGCATCAGGCATTGCGTTAGCTGCTATCCTATTATTAGGAGATTTTATTTGGCCAGGAATACTGATTGGATCGTTCCTCTATAATGTCGTATTGTTTTTACCTGATATTTCATTATCATGGTCAACGGTAATTTTCTCTTCTCTAATAATTGCCATGGGGAATACCTTACAAGGCTTAATTGGAGCATATCTTATAAACAGATTGTGTAACAATTACAACCCATTCGAAAAAACAAAAGATGTTTTCAGGTTTACCTATATCACCTTATTGATATGCATTATCACCGCGACAGTAACGACTATAACCGTAAATGTGGTAAACATTCAAACAAATGTTAATCACGATAATCTTTGGTTCTCATCGTGGACAAGCGAAGTGTCAGGTATATTTCTGCTTGTGCCACTTCTTTTGGGTTGGTCTAGGAGGTATTCTGTTAAACGCGACAAGAAATACATTACAACTTTCGTGTTGCTTTATATGTCGGTATTCTTGATAGATGGTTTTATCTTTTTTGACTGGTTGCCACAGTTAGCACAATTTCGAAAAGTTTATTTAACAATTCCAATTCTCCTTTGGGCAGCCTTTAGCTTTGAACAAAGAGAAGTTGTTACAGCAATTGCATTATCTGCCGTTCTTTCTTTTTTGGGAACAGTTCGAAATCTTGGACCTTTCGCTCATGAGCCAGTTGCCTTATCATTCGTTTCTTCTCAAATCTATGTTACCATTATTAGTGTAACTATACTCATTTTGAGAGCAGCGATTAACGAAAGAAAAAAATCATCAGAAGAGCTGAGCCTTGCGCATGAAAAATTAAAAATACTTGCTGAAGAGCGTAAAACTAAATTGAACACCACCTTAAGAGAGGTGGAGGATTATCAACGTAGAATAGATAATATTTTCAATGTGTTATTAAAGTATACCGTTTTAGATTTTTCGGAGAAGGCGTCAGTTACAGATCGTGCAGATGAAATGGATGCAATTTCAGCAGGATTAAACACATTGGGTGAGGAATTGCAATTTTATATTTCTGTAGAAAAAAAACACACCGAAGAATTGGAACACTTTAATAGTCTATTACAAGATAGCGAACAACAAATTCAAACTATTTTTGATAATGCGCCAGAAGCGGTAGTAGTAATGGATTTGGAAGGAGTAATTGAACGATGGAACCCAACCGCTGAAGAAATTTTCGGTTGGAGTGCTGAAGAGATTATTGGCAAACAATTTCAAAAACTGATTATTCCGCTTAAAAATCGTGAAAATTATTCAAAGCGTATTAAGGAATTTGTGGTTGGTCGCCAAAAACATGTTCTGAATAAACCAATCGAAATAGAAGTTATCAATCGACAAGGGAGTGCTTTTTTTATTTCTTTAAATATTTCACCGACTTTCATAAAAGGTAAATATCTTTTCATTGCTTTTGCTCGAGACATTACTGAAATAAAAAAGGCCCAAGAAGAAATTAGACAGAGTCAAGCATTTTTAAATTCAGTGGTTGAAAATATTCCCAACATGTTATTCATTAAAGATGTTGAGCAATACAAATTTGTTAGGTTTAACAAAGCAGGAGAAGATTTGATAGGATATTCAAGAAATGATTTGATCGGAAAAAATGATTATGATTTTTTTCCAAAAGAACAAGCCGACTTTTTCACCCAGAAAGATAAGGAAGTGGTGAAAAGCGGAAAGCTATTCGAAATTCCAGAAGAGCGCATCCAAACAAAGCACAAAGGTGTGAGAATATTAGAAACAAAGAAAATTCCACTTTTTGATGAAAATGGAAAACCTAAATACTTGTTGGGCATATCAAATGATATTACACAACGAATAAAAATGGAAGAGGAGTTGAAGTCGAAAACAGAAGAACTTAAACGATCGAATACTGAACTGGAACAATTCGCTTATGTAGCTTCGCATGATTTACAGGAACCATTGCGAATGGTGACAAGCTATATGCAACTGTTGTCTAAAAGATACAAAGACAAACTTGATCAAGATGCAAACGAATTTATTGGATATGCGGTAGATGGAAGCAATCGAATGAAAAAACTAATCAGTAGTTTGCTCGAATATTCTAGGATTAATCGAGTGAAACCATTTGAGGTTGTTAAATTAGATTTGTTATTAAGAGACGTCTTGCAAGATTTAGAAAATAGAATTACTGAAACGAATGCTGTTATTATCACAGACGAATTACCAGCCGTATATGGAGATCATGTATTGCTTGGCCAATTATTCCTTAATTTAATATCAAATGCTTTAAAATTTAGAGCCGACAGAACACCTGAAATTACAATTTCTTGGGAAAAGCAACAAGATGGATTTTTGTTTTCGGTAAAGGATAATGGAATAGGTATTCAAAAGGAATATTCCGAAAAAATATTTGTTATTTTCCAACAATTGCATTCGAAACAAAAGTATAGTGGAACAGGTATAGGTTTAGCTATTTGTAAGAAGATAGTGGAAAGACATGGTGGTAAAATATGGATTGAATCTGTTGTGAATGAAGGAACCACTTTCTTCTTCACAATAAAAGACAACCTTCCTGCTAAATAGAAAAAGATAATGTTGTCTTTAAAAAAAACACTCTGACTAGGTCAGAGTGTTTTTAGTTTTAGGCTTATTTTTTTACCCCAGCGACAGAATCAGGTTTAGCTGTACTAGCCGAGTCCATAGCAGAAGAAACGCTTTTACTTGCTGCATTAAATAATGAATCCATTTTAGCTTTTGCATCAGCTTCCATTTTAGCTTTTTCCTCAGCGGATGGTCCACAAGAAACAATGCTAAGTGCACCTGCAATGAATAATAAAGAGAATACTTTTTTCATTTTAAAATTAATTAGTTAGTTAATATTAGTATCAGTGACAAAAATAAATAAAATGTTGAAGAACCGTTTTGGGATTCAGAATTTTAACGTTAATTGTATGAACATTTAGAAAGTTAAAAAACGAATAGTATTTAGAAGTTTTTTATGTGAATCACATTCTCCTCTCTTGCTTAATAATAAGAAGTCATTGAGCATTACTTTATACATGAATGATTCAAAACAACGATTTCTGTAGTATGAATATTCATTTTAAATGGAATAAAAAAGGTCCCGAAAAGTCTCGGGACCTATTAGAAGAAAATTAATTCTAATCTGCTTGTAGAAATGGGTATCGATAATCAGTAGGAGGAACCAACGTTTCTCGAACTGTTCTAGGGGAAACCCATCGCAGCAGATTTATCATTGCACCTGCTTTATCATTGGTACCTGAAGCACGAGCACCACCAAATGGTTGTTGCCCAACGACCGCTCCTGTAGGTTTGTCATTGATATAAAAATTACCCGAAGAGTTTCTCAAGGCCTTAGTTCCTTGTTCAATTGCATATCTATCTTGTGCAATAATAGCACCTGTTAACGCATATATAGAGGTTTTGTCGACTATCTTTAAGGTTTCTTCATATTTTTCAGCATCATAAATGTAAACAGTAAGCACTGGACCAAATAGCTCTTCGCACATTGTTACATAGTATGGATCGTTGACACGAATAATTGTTGGTTCGATGAAATAACCTTTCGATTTATCATAGTTACCACCTGCTACTATTTCGCAAGCTGAATCCTTTTTAGCATTATCAATATACTTTGCAAGTTTATCAAATGATTTTTCGTCAATTACGGCATTGATAAAATTGGTAAAATCTTCAGTAGGGCCCATCTTCATCGATTTTAAATCAGCTTGAAGCAATGCTTTTGCCTCGTCCCAAAGATTATTTGGAATGTAAGCACGAGAAGCGGCAGAACATTTTTGACCTTGATATTCGAATGCTCCACGACTTAATGCTGTTGTCAACACTTTAACATCGGCTGATGCGTGAGCAATTACAAAATCCTTTCCTCCGGTTTCGCCAACAATACGAGGATAGGTTTTGAACTTGCTTATGTTATTTCCTATTGTTTTCCATATACTCTGAAACACTTCGGTAGACCCTGTAAAATGAATACCTGTAAAATCGGGATGCGAGAAAATAACGTCAGCTGCATCTGGACCAGAAGGATAAATCAAGTTGATTACTCCGGCTGGCAATCCAGCTTTCATGAATATTTCCATCAACACATTAGCAGCATACACTTGAGTATTCGAAGGTTTCCAAACAACAACATTACCCATCATGGCACAAGAGGTAGGCAAATTACCAGCAATTGCAGTAAAGTTAAATGGTGTGAGTGCATAAATAAATCCCTCTAACGGCCGTTGTTCAACTCGATTCCAAACACCATAACCTGTGCCCGCTACAGGAGGTTGTTGTTTATAAATTTCGCTCATGTACATCACATTGAAGCGAAGGAAATCAATTATTTCACAAGCACTATCAATTTCCGCCTGAAAAGCATTCTTACTTTGCCCAAGCATAGTAGCTGCATTTAACTTTGCGCGATAAGGTCCAGCAATTAATTCTGCTGCTTTTAAAAATACTGTAGCGCGTTGTTCCCAACCTAGTGACTCCCATTTTAGTTTAGCGCTCAATGCAGCATCAATGGCCAGAGTCACGTGGTCTTTACTACTTTTATGAAAGTAGCCTAAGGTATGCTTATGGTCATGAGGTGGAGCCAGACGAATCTTTTCGTTGCTTCTAACTTCCTTACCCCCAATATACATTGGGATGTCCAATTCCTTGGAACGTGATTCTTTAAGCATTGCTTGAAGTTCTTTTCTTTCTGCACTACCTGGTGCATATGACTTGATAGGTTCGTTCACTGGAGGTGGAACGGTAAAAAATCCTTTTGACATTTGTATTTATTTTATGAATGATTAATGATGTAATATTTTGGAATGCAAAGGTAATGAAAAAGAGAGGATAAGAGATGATTTATATCAATGGTTCCATACTAGTTCATTTCTATCAATTGCTTTAAATATGGATTGAAGTCAAGTTGAATCGACTCAATGAAACCTTCTGTTTTGAATTTAATCCTTCTTTAAATAGGTGTTTACGTGTCTTTCTTTCTTCGATTCGTAAATATCAGCAATCGTAACCATAATTCCAGTTTCTTCCACATCTCCAAAATGAGTATTTGGAGCAGTGCCAAACATTTTCATAGTGGACGAGAGATTCATATATGCGTTTACTAATGGTGGCACATTTTCACCCAAAGCCCTCACATTTTGACTTAAAATCTTGTGACCATCTTTATAATTCAAACCAATAATTGATTTCAGGAACTCTGTTACATCGGTTTTTAATGGAACTGGAGTTTTAGGGTAAACCAATTTATCATGGTCAGGGAAATAATATTGCATGAACGACAATATCATATCTCGAGCACGTATGTTAAAATGAGTGTACATTGTTACCTTTCCATAAAAATACTTGATATCAGTATTATCAACCAAGATAGCACCTAAGCCATCCCAAAGATTATCCAACGAAAACAAACCTTTTCTGTTGTCAATTGCTGGCTGAAATTTTGGTTGAACAAACGAACGTCCCAATTCGATGGTATTGGGCATGTATTCCTTCATGAACTTTTCGGAAAAATTAAAATAATCGGTTGTTGCAAGTTGTACTACACCATCCGTTCCTATTGGAGCTTCACCACATTTTATGAATCGATAACCTCCTACAATTTCTTTCTCTTGAGGGCTCCAAACAATTAATTGTTTGTAGGGAGCGTTATCATCAGTATCGTAATCATCTATGTCTATATTCTTGCCTGTTCCCCCTCCTGAAGCACGAAATGTAACCTCACGCAATCGACCAATTTCGCTCATCACATTTGGCGAATCGTGATGTGTGATGATGTATATCTCGTTCTCTCCGTTATTTGTATCTCGAACAAATCTTTCATTCGAAAGTTCGGCTTCCAAAATTTCCTTTGCTATTGGTTCTATTATTTTCTGCATGGTCATCATTTACTCGCATTAACTCTTCTTGTTTCCTAAATTATAAACTTCTTCTCTTACTTTCTTAGCCCAAAAGTCTGCCGATTTATCTTTTGTAAACGTTTCCCAACTAATCGGCTTTCCAAAAGTAAAAGTAAGTGTTTTTCCTTTTTGCTTATACATTTCATCTGGCAAATATAACATCTCGATGTTTGCTTTGATTCCTATTTTCTTTCGCCAATAGGCGAAATTATAAAAGAAATTTGAATTTCTTCCGTCAATAAAGACAGGGACGATGGTCTTCTTATATTTTATAGCCTTGGTTATAAAACTTTTTTTCCAAGGCAAATCTTCAATTATTTTCCCCTTTTGCCTGCGCGACACAAGGCCAGCTGGAAAGATAAGGATACAAACATCGGCAGCATAGACTTCCTCAAATTTCTTGGTATAGTCGGACGTGTTCTTACCATGTTTATTTACAGGGACGAAAAACTGAGAAAAGTTTTTAAATTGAAGTAATAAATCGTTGACAAAAAATTTAATATCTCTTCGATAATGACCTACGGCAGACATAAAAGCAATACCATCAAGCCCTCCGAGGGGATGATTGGCAGCGAGTATTATTCCTCCCTCTTTGGGAATATTTTCTTCTCCTAATACTTTAATGGTTACACCGAATTCTTCGGTGGCTGCATCCACAAAATCAAACGCTATTCGGTGTTTATTTCTGTTGATTGCATCATTCAACTCATCTTGATGTACTATCTTTTTTACATAATTCAACAGAAACCGTGGTAAGAATCGTAAAATCTTTTTATTCTTACTTGCTATTGCTCGCTCAACATCAATAAATCTTTCATAGTCGTTTGTTAAAGATTTTGAATCTCTCTCTGCCATACATTCGTGTTTGTCAACCTTCTTTTAAGTTCACAAATCTAATTTATTTTTTCAATTAAAAACTTGCCTCAAATCAGTTTGTTGACATAATGTAATCTTGACTTAATTTGTTTCTTGTATAAAACCAAACGAAGCATTTTGGTATTTTTTATCCATTACTCGCTTACGAAGATTCGTAGTCGTTTCGTAAGGGCCATCGATAGCAGCCATGTTCACTAGAAATGCTGGAACATTGCCACCTGGATTGACCAACAATTCATATTCGCAATTCACAATGCCATTTTTTAATGGGGTGAAGGTCCATGAGGCTTTGAACTCAGTTATGCGAACATGATTGGGAACAAGAGGAAAAAAATTAGGTAGGTTGTTCGAAAACTGTGTTACCAGTTTGGTTTTGCTATCTTGCACTACTTTAACATCTACTACAAAATCTCGATTATCGACCGGCCAAGGTGCCAATACGGATTGGTAATAAATCCCTTCCGAATCGGATATCTTTTTCACAAGCATTGATTTGCCACATCTGTAAACCCATTCTGGGTATGTTTCCCTATCATTAAGCAGGGCAATGATGCTTGAAATGGAAGTATGGATTTGGGTTACTGCCTTCAACTCCTTTATAGAGGTATAATCAAGGTCGCGATTATAAACCGCTACACCATCTCCAAATTTCTTAAGTTTCCATTCGGCATCTATGGTTTTAAAGGAAGTATTCATCCAACAACTACTGATAAGGAGAAGAAAGAGGATGGGTCTTGATATTACCATTGATTACTTTTCATTTTACTTTGTAAAAATAAGAAGAAAAAGGGAATGGATGGAGAGAAAACGAGTAATTTGGAACAAATCATGCTTAAAACAAGAAAGCCTTTCAGTTTCCTGAAAGGCTTTCTTTTAAGTGGTGGGAGCTACTGGGTTCGAACCAGTGACCCTCTGCTTGTAAGGCAGATGCTCTGAACCAGCTGAGCTAAGCTCCCTATTTTACTGCTTGTTTTTTCAAACGGGGTGCAAATATAGATACTTTTTGCAAAGTGAGAAATTTATTTTTTAATTTTTCTAACCTTTTTCTCCTTTTCATTGCTAATATTGCTTTCTGTATGCAAAGATTTTTTGTTTTTCTTTTGTTTTTACTCAGCGTTGGAACTATTTTGGGTCAAAACGCCCCTCCTATATCCAAGGCTGATAGTTTATTGAAGGAGATTGAGCACTTGCAAATTGCGCAAACTGATTTTTATGATAAAGGGGAATTTGCCATCTTAAGGGGGAAACACCGAAGAGACGATAATACCCTATTTTTCTCTTCACTCATTGGGTTTACTCTTCAAGGGTTGCGAAACGATATCCCCAAAGCCAGCCAAGTGGAGATTGATTCCATAGTAGCAAGAGTGGTACGAAATTATCCTTCTTATAAAAACAAAACGGGCATTGCCACTTACAATTTCTGGAAAACTAATCCTGCGATGTGTTTCCCTCATTCGCCTTACCTATCGAAACGCAACAAATATATTATGCCAGATGATGCTGATTGTACTGCATTGGTTTACCTTACTGATACTTCGATACAACATGCAAATTGGTTGAAAGAAAAACTGAGCAAGCATGCGAACCTTAGTACCACTAAAATTAAAAGTACCTATCGAAAGTACCGAAACTTAAGTGCTTATTCTACCTGGTTTGGCAAAAATATGCCTATTGAATTCGACCTATGTGTGCAGAGCAATGTGCTGTATTGGGTTTGCGAAAACAAATTACCATTCAACAAAAACGATTCAGCAACGGTGCATCTCATCAAAGAAATGGTACTTTCGGGAAGGTATCTGCGCGATGCGGGATTTGTATCGCCTTCGTACAAAAAGCCGAGCATAGTACTTTATCACCTTGCTCGATTGCTAGGGAAATTCGATATTGCTGGCTTATCCGTTTGCAGAGAACGCATAAAATGGGCAATAGAAAATGAACTCACAAAAAAGAACTCGTTTATGGATAAGGTGATTTTATCAACCGCATTGATTCGGATGGGAGGACATCCTGAGGAATTGCAAACGCCAGCTAATATTGATAAAGAGTTGAATGATTTTGTGTTTTTCGAAGCCGATTTGTTTTCAGCTTATACCCGACCTTGCTTCAAATTCATCTCTAATCAACATTGGTTTGCTATACCATTTCGTTGCAAGGCTTACAATCTAGCCTTGCTCATGGAGTATGAAGTATTGAAAACGAAGCCTTAGAAATTATAATAACATCGTATGCCAGTAGCATGTTGCAACTTGTAGGCTGGCAATGGGCCAATGTTTATCTTATCGTAGGTTGGACTGTAGAGCAATTGTATGGTCCACTTTGGACTCATGGTGATATTGAACCCCGCACTAGCAAAAGCACCGAAACCAATTCCAATGTGTTTTGGGAAATAAATAGGATAAGCAATTCCTCCAGAGTTGGGTGCTACGTAAGCCGTTGTTAAATCGATGTTCAGACTTTTAATTACTATTCTATTTTTATCAAACTTAGCGAGGGTGGCATTTAAACCTCCTTCGAGAAAGAAGTTGAGGCGAGGATTATTGCCTAATATCCTGTTGAATCCAAACTGAAACATCATTCGTTGTTCGCCTCCTATAATGTCGAAGGTATTGACATATTTACTACCCGACACTTGATTTTGATTGATGTTTACATCGGTTTCTATTGAAAAGTTACCCGCTACTTTGAGTTTCGAAGCATTTACATTGATTATGATTGCACTCTTTTTATCAACACTATAACGAGCATTTAACCCTACTAAAAAATTAATAGTATAATGCATATTTTGAGGCATATCATTTGGCCCAAAATGCCATGTATTGCCGCCTCCAGCGTTTGACGGGTCTACACCAAGGGCTTGTGCTATCTGGTCGAGTTGCCCATAACCTCCACCATATTCCAACACAATTTTATTGTAAATTAAACTATTGGTAAACTCGTTGTAATTGCCATTAACATCTAGTCCGTAACCGCTATATAAGTTGGCTGTGTATTTATTAGCCCAATATGGCCCCACAAAAAAGCCAAAATGAAAGCCTTTCTTTTCCATCACTTGTGATTCGGGCTCATCGTCCGAAGCATTATCGTCTTGCGCCATGGCAGCAAAACTGGAACATACCACCAAAAGAACAATTAAGGTTCTAAATTTATTTTTCGATATCATGGTGCGAAATTACAAAATCTATTTCAAGAAAGAAGCATGAGATGACGGGGCCTAACATTTTTCAATATTCCAAACCATAATGGCACGGTCGTCACCGGTTGATACTAAGTAATTGTTGTATTGGCTCCACACGAGCTTGTTCACCGAGTTCACATGTCCACCATGGTTTTCACTATTGATGCGTAACAGCAAATCGAAGGTGTGGGCATCCCAAATCTTCAAAGTTTTGTCGCGGCTGGCAGTGGCAAACAGCTTGGCATCGGGCGAAAAGACAATGTCGTAAATAGCAAAATTATGTGCCGCTATCTTTCGGATGAGCTCATTCGTTGTGGCATCCCATATATTCAAATGTGCATCTCGTCCACCCGAGAGAATTAGTTTTTGGTCGGGCGAATAGGTAACACAATTGGCCGATAAGGCATGTGCTGCAAAGCAAGCACGTTCTTGTAGGCTTATCAAATCGAATGTCCTTATCATTCCATCGCCCGAAGCCACTGCTATTTCCTTGCGTTGGTGACTTATGCTAAGGCTTCTTACTTTTTCGGCACAAAGCTTTTTGAGTTTTACCAATGCGAGAGTTTCAACCGAAGTAACTGCAAAACAACCATCGCCACCTACCGAATAAATACTTTTGGTAAGTTCGGAATAAGCCATGGCAAACACCGGCCCAGTATGGTTTTGTAAGAGTTTTATTTCTTGCTTGGCTTCGGTATCAATAATATGTATGCCTCCTGCCGAAGTTCCTACTAATAAAAGGTTGTGTTCGGGCACTTCGGCAATGCAATAAATAATAGCCGGAAACTTAGCGGCTAGCTTTTCGGGAGCCAAGGTTTCGAGGTTCCAAAGTGCCATAAACTTGTCGCTACTGCCCGAATACACCTTATTTCCCTTTTCCATTAAGGCATACACCGAACCCGAATGACCTGTAAAACTAAATACCTTGTTTGCTTTTATTTTCATCACCACAAAAGTAAGAACAATTGGGCAGATGGGCAATTAGTCAATTTGGTAATTGAACAATTCGACCATTTTGTGATTTGTATAAAGTTTCGCAAGGTTTATATAAACTTTTATAGAATCTTGTCAAAGTCCGAAAAAGTTTATACAAACTTTTATAGAATCTTGTCAAAGTTTGAAAATGTTTATACAAACTTTTGTTGAATCTTGTCAAAGTCCGAAAAAGTTCATACAAACTTTTATAGAATCTTATCAAAGTTTGAAAAAGTTCATACAATGTTTCACAAAGTTTATATAAAGTCCGAAAAAGTTTATACAAACCTTTATGGAATCTGATAAAAACTAATGGATCTCTTATCAAACCGAGCCCAATTTTAACAAATCGAGACGTAGAAGAAGCAAAAACATGAAGAAGTTAGACAAACAAAAATTAGATTGTGTAGCTCCAAATGCAAAAATGGCAGTTTTTAATAGAAAATAGCTGTCAAAAAGGCGTGAAGCTGGAAAGTTTTTAATAAAAAAGCTAGTTCCGCGCGGAACGGAGCAAAACCTGATTAGGAAAACACCCATTCCGCGTGGAACGAACAAAAACCTAATTAGGAAAACACCCATTCCGCATGGAACGAACCAAAACCTAATTAGAAAAACACCCATTCCGTGTGGAACGAACCAAAACCTAATTAGAAAACCATCCGTTTCACGTGAATTTACAAATATGCTAATTCAGAAATTCCCTCTGAGGGGAATTTTGGGTATACATATATATATGTATAGGGTAAGGGGTTAAAATTTGGCGTATATTTGTGATTGGAAACTTACAGTCCTGTGCTACACGTTAAATAATAATTGGTACGTGCTAAATGTGTCTGCGCTACATTAAGTTTTGATAATTATTGACAATTAATAAATAGCCTAATGAATAAAATAATTTGTGCCCTTCTTGTGATTTTTATGTCAAGTTGCTCTTCAATAAATTACATTCAAGTATTTGAGACAAATACAAGCAATACAAAAAACATTGATAGTTGCTATACCTATGAAGATGATACAGTAAAAATAACATATTCTTTTTGGACAAATAAGGGAATAATGAATTTTGAAATTTACAACAAATTAAATATCCCTTTTTATGTGGATTGGAAAAATTCTTCCTTAATAATTAATGACATTAAATTAAATTATTGGGAAGATGTAACAAATTCGAACACTATGTCCAACTACTCAACTTATTATTATAAAGGCCAAACATTAGTTACAACGAACGGTGTTTCTTTATCTAGAACTTCCAAACCTGAGAGAATTACCTTTATACCTCCGAAATCAAAATATGGATGTTCTAACTATTATTTATTTCCTTTTAAGTATTTTGAAATGAAACAATATGAATCAAAAAAAACGAAATATTCAACAATTTATTATCAAAACTTCAATATTCAGAACTCTCCCTTGAGGTTTAGAAATTATGTTTCGTTAACATTCTCCGAGGAAAGTAAAAAGTTTAAGATAATTGATAACGAATTTTTCGTTAGCTCAATAAAAGAGATGACAAATATACATTTCCAAGGTAAAATGAATCAAAGTACAAATAAATATGAGTTCCCTTACACAAGTCCAAGGTCATTTTATTTGAAAATCCCTAGGAAAAACAGTTGGCATTATATTTTGGATCAGAATGATTCGTATTGGCCACAATAATCTGCGAATAAGCGATTTTTCACCCCTGACTGTTTCTTTCATTTAATTTAGTAAACATATACGCATTAAATCCCCTCCAAAAGATAATTCATCGAACTAGATAATAATTGTTAATGCAAGTGCCGATAAGCAAGAAATATGTAAATTCGCAATCCATAAACATGGATAATGAGTAAAATAAAGTATCGATTCAATACCAAATCCCTATCCTTCGAGAAGGATATAGTGCCACTTCGCAAACGCGTATGGCAGGCATTGTCGTATCTAGGTACAGGGCTATTTTTTGCTACCATCACCATTGCTTTGGCTTATAAATACCTCGAATCGCCAAAAGAAAAACAACTCAACCGAGAGATTGCCGAACTCAATCTTCAATACGAATTATTGAACAACCGCATGGGCGAAGTAACTCAGGTGCTCAACGATATTCAAGAACGCGATAATAATATTTACCGCACCATTTTCGAAACCGATGCCATTCCTGCAAGCATTCGCAAAGCAGGATTTGGAGGAGTGGAACGCTACAAAGAACTGAAAGGCTACGACAATAGCGACTTGATGATAGAAAGCACTCAAAAGCTGGATAGAATAAGCAAACAATTGTACATACAATCGAAATCGTTTGACGAGGTGGCAAAACTTGTGAAAAGCAAAGAGCAACTCTTGGCCTCGATACCTGCCATTCAACCCATTTCGAACAAAGACTTAAAACATGTGCCTTCGGGCTACGGTTGGCGCATGGACCCGATTTATAAAACAGGAGAATTTCATGCTGGCCTCGATTTTACTGCCAACATTGGTACCGAAATTTATGCCACTGGCGATGGCGTGGTTACCACTGCCGATGCTGTGATGCAAGGATATGGAAACCATGTAGTGATTAATCACGGCTTTGGATATCAAACCTTATACGGACACATGAGTAAGATGAAAGTACGACCAGGACAAAAAGTAAAACGTGGCGAATTGATTGGCTGGGTAGGTAATACCGGACGTTCAACCGGACCACATGTGCATTACGAAGTAATAAAAAACGGGGAAAAAGTGAACCCCATCAACTTTTTCTTCAACGATTTGAGCCCTGCTGCTTATCAGCAATTAATCTCACTTTCATCTCAGCCATCGCAATCATTCGATTAATGATTCCATTCCAATTTATTTATGACTAAAAAAGCGATTGGCTTTTACACAGCTACATCTATTGTAATCGCCAATATGATAGGCACAGGAGTGTTTACCAGTTTGGGATATCAAGTGATGGATATAAAAAACGGAAGTAGCATTCTCTTGCTTTGGATTATCGGAGGTATCGTATCATTGCTTGGGGCATTGTGTTATGCCGAAATTGGCACGGTGTTTCCACGCTCGGGTGGCGAGTATAATTATCTTTCGAAAATGTATCACCCTGCAGTTGGCTTTATGTCGGGCTTTGTATCGTCTACAGTAGCATTTGCAGCACCAGTAGCCGCAGCAGCATTAGCATTGGGGCAATACTTCAACAATGTATTTGCAGTAGAGCCAAAGATAACTGCATGTGTGGTGGTTATCGTTTTATCAATGATACATGCATTTACATTGAATTGGGGAAGCAAAGTTCAAACCACATTTACAGGAATTAAAGTTTTGTTGATTGTTCTTTTCATCGGATTCGGTTTAAGCATGGGACATACAGGCGATGTAAGTTTTGCATTAAATGGAAACACGATGGGCGACATCACCACAGCAGCTTTTGCTATCGCTTTGTTCTTTGTTTCTTATTCCTATTCAGGTTGGAATGCTGCATCGTATATAGCCGGTGAAATAGATAACCCACAAAAAAATCTTCCTAAATCGTTGTTGTATGGCACTGCCATCGTAACAGTGCTTTACGTATTGCTCAATTATGTTTTTCTCTACACCTCACCCATTGCTTCATTGGCGGGTAAAAGCGATGTGGGTTATGTATCGGCAACATTCATTTTTGGAGATACAGGTGGGAAAATAATTTCGGTGGTTATCTCCATACTTTTGGTTTCATCCGTTAGTTCCATGGTGATGGCAGGTCCAAGGGTAAGTCAAGCCATGGGTAACGACTTAAAATTTCTTTCGTTTTTGAGCAAAACAACCAAGAACAATACCCCCTTGAACGCTACATTATTTCAACTTGTTATTTCATTGTTCTTCATCTTCACCGCTACATTTAGTCAGGTTATCACTTATATTGGGTTCACCTTATTGCTATTTACTTTCCTTACTGTATTTGGATTATTCATTATTCGAGTAAAAAAAATGAATACAAAAAATTCGTTCCGAACGCCTTTTTATCCACTCACTCCCATTCTTTTTTTAATTTTCAATACCTGGTTACTATATTTCGGATTTACACAAAAACCATTAGAATCGATGATAGGTGTAGCCACCGTATTGCTCGGACTTGTTGTTTATTTTGTTGGAAGAAATAAAACTACCGAAAGTTAATATACTTTATATTTGCCAACTATTTTTTTAGACAACACGAACACCATATCACGATTTACAATTAAAATTCACTCAAACATTTTATGAAAAACAGACGTTATTTTATTCCATTAATTTTAGGAATAGTATTTATGGTAATGAACACTTCTTGCGGCAATGCAAGCGTAAAGCAAGATGCAGCAGCTACCACTGTTTCAGATTCGGCAAAAAAAGAAGTGAAAGATACAGTGAACGCTGTTGTAAAAAACACTTTACCAGTTCACCCAGTGTATAATGATTTGGCTCGCTACATAGCAGGTATGAAGGTTACCAACTCTGCAACCATTGATTCATCGCTTACCAGCAATGGCAGTTGGAAAGAATACGCTTCTAACTTCGACAAAACTTGGTTGAAGGTAGACACCTTAAAAATAAAAAAGATGAGAACCTGGAGAGAAACCGAACTAAAGGAAGCAAATACAAAGACTTTATTCTACCCCTTCTCTGGTGCTGACTTCTTTAATGCAAACACTCTTTTCCCGAAAGCAGAAAACATCATCATGGTTGGTTTAGAACCTGTAGGAACCTTGCCTACGTTTCATAAACACATGTCGAAAGATTCAATTGCTTCTTATTTCAACAAAGTACACACTTCATTATATGCCATATTGAATTATAGTTTTTTTAAAACACACAACATGTCCATCGACTTTAACAATAAAGATTTGAACGGTACCATTCATCTTATTGCTTTGTTCATTGAACGTACTGGCAATTCGATAATTGATGTTAAACCAGTGGCCGTGGATAAAGCAGGAGGCATCATCACTTATAAAACATTTAAAGAACAACGCAATGCAGGAAGCATGAATAGAGGTGTTGAGTTTGATTATGTGGGCGAAGATAATGTTCTGAAAAAGGTGTATTATTTCTCCGTCAATTTGGACAACAGTCACTTGAATAAGAATCCTGATTTTGTGAAACTGATTACTAATAACAAAGGGGCAACTACCTACGTGAAGTCTGCATCGTATTTGATGCACAAAGAGGTATTTTCATCAGTACGTAATTTAATTCTCGACAACAGTAGTTACATTCTTCAAGACGATTCAGGAATTCCATATAAGTATTTCAAACCTGAAATATGGACACCGGCTTTGTATGGCACGTATACTGGTTCTATCCCATTATTCACTGGTGTTTTTCAAACCGATTTAGATGAAGCCTTTAAAGCAAAACAAGGTGTAAAACCTTTGAAGTTCGGAATAGGATATAAATACAATGTTGGCGAATCGAACCTAATGTATTTCCGAAAAAAATAATTTCCATTCAACATTCATTCCTTGAAAACTACTTACTATTTAGACTATTTCCTGCTATTAGTAAGTAGTTTTCTTTTTAGTTCAAATCCATCTTATGGTCAATCAAAACAAGCTTCTGTGGTTAATGCAACGGACGAGTTGTTTATTGAAAACATTTTGAAACAATATCCCAAACAATTTCAGAATATCCTTTCGAATCAAAAGAAATATGAGGTACAAATAATATATACTCAAATCAATCGAGACAAAAATAATGTTCCCTCTTTTAAGCAATACACCTATCATCTCGATCCTAAAAACTATTTCTATCCTGCAAGCCTTGTGAAATTGCCTTGTGCAGCCTTGGCTCTTGAGAAATTGAATTCCTTAAAGATTCCTTCACTCGATAAAAACACTTGTATGCAAACCGATAGTGCTTATGCTTGTCAACGAAAAGTTACGAAAGACAGTACAGCATTTAACAAAATTCCTTCTATAGCTAATTATTTAAAACGAATGTTGCTTGTGAGTGACAATGATGCTTACAGCCGTATCTATGAATTTCTTGGTCAACAATACATCAATGATGCATTAGCAAAAAAAGGATATCCCGAAATACGTATTGTTCATCGATTCGATGCTGATTGCAATGCAATTCAAAATAAATGTACCAATCACATCTCCTTTTTCGACCCTTCTGGAAAGTGTATTTATAATCAACCCATGTTGATAAATACTACGGATTATAAAAACCCAATTGGTACTATCAAGAAAGGAATAGGATATGTAAATGAAAAGGGGAAATTGGTGCACGAACCAAAAGACTATACTTTCATGAACTATATGAGTTTACAAAACATCACTGATATCCTAAAATCAATTATGTTTCCTTTAAGCGTAGAAAAAGAAAAGCGTTTTGATTTAACAAAAGAAGATTACAACTTCCTGTATCGCTATTTATCAATGTATCCTCGTGAATCGGATTTCCCTAAATACAATGTAAAAGACTATGAGGATAGCTACAAAAAATACTTTATGTATGGCTCATATCACAAAAAGATAGAAGCAGATTCAGTTCGTATTTTTAATATTGTAGGACAATCGTATGGGAACTTAATAGACTGTGCTTACATAGTCAACTTTGACCGTAAAATCGAATTCATTCTCTCGGCAGTAATTTACGTTAATGAAGATGGTATAATAAATGATGGAAAATACGAATATAAAACCATAGGATTTCCTTTTTTAAATGATTTAGGAAATGTGTTTTATAATTACGAATTGAAAAGAAAAAAGATATATTTGCCAGAATTGAGTAATTTTAAACTCCGATATTAAAGAAATATTAATGCCAAACTTGGAGAAAGAAATACGTAAACTTTATTATTCAATGGGAGAAGTGGCGACCATGTTAGATCTCAACCAATCGCTTATTCGCTATTGGGAAAAGGAATTTGATGCCCTTACACCAAAGAAAAACAAAAAGGGGAATCGTCTATTCACTCAAAAGGATTTGGAATGTTTGAAACTCATCCACAGACTACTCAAAGTTGAAGGATATACGCTTGAAGGTGCAAAAAGATATCTGAAAGAAAACGCGAAAGAACAAAATCAGGAAAACAAATTAGAAGTTGTAAACGCACCTATTATTGTTGAGACAACAACACATGAAATTAAAAACAAACTACTAGAAATAAAAAAGAAATTAATTGAACTGAAAGAAAGGATATAATCACGAACTTAGATTACCAACTTCCACCAGAGCCTCCGCCTCCGAAACCACCTCCTCCGAAACCTCCGAAACCACCTGAAGAGCCGCCTCCTCCAAAGCCGCCACTACGTCCACCAAAACCTCTTCCCATCATCGAACCCAATAAGAAGCCAGAGCCCATACTCATTCCACCTCTACCACCGCCACCTTTTGACGAACCTAAGACAACAAAGATAATGATGAAAATAATTGCGATAATGATTCCTTTGGGAATACGTTTACCCTTTGAATGTTTTTTTCCATAAGCATCCGAATTGTACTCACCTTGAGCAATAGACATAATCACAGAAG
Organism: Bacteroidota bacterium; assembly: GCA_037131555.1. Taxonomy (GTDB): domain Bacteria; phylum Bacteroidota; class Bacteroidia; order 2-12-FULL-35-15; family 2-12-FULL-35-15; genus 2-12-FULL-35-15. The sequence goes on along the minus strand of JBAXQU010000009.1, from coordinate 36,568 downwards.
TGGTTTTGTCTAAAGCATCGAAGTATTGTTTTTGTTTTAATGAAGGAAGTAATTCTTCTTCTTCAATCTGTCGACAGGTCAAATCAGGAAGTACACTCTCCAAACCATAACCAGGTGCAATGAAATACTTTCGTTGACCAGAGCCTCCTGTTGGTTTAATCAGTATCACTACTCCATTGTCCATTTTCGCTTGTCCGACACCCCATTTATGTCCAAGGCGTGTGGCAAAATCGTATGACTCTAATCCAGCCAAGTCATCAACAATAACGATTACAATTTGATTGGACGTTTGATTAGCAAAGTCTTCTAATTTACTCTCCAATTGTGCTTCCTCAGAAGAAGAAAGAAAATCGGGCATTTGTTTAGAGAGATTATTTACTAATCGAGGAGGATTAGGACGTTCAGGTATACTATCAGAAATAGAAAATACGTTGAGGGAAATTAGAATTAAAAGTAAAAGAGAAAGTTGTTTTTTTAGCATTTCAATTTTTATTATTTCCCAAAACTTATTTCGTCACTCAATTCATTTCTATCTTCACTTTGGTAAGGGAAATGAGTTTTCAATTTTTCTCCTGCCATTTCAATTCCTTTACAAAGCCCTTGAGTGAACTGTCCTTGTTTAAAATAAGACAGCATAGTTTCTTTAATTGTATCCCAAAAATTTTCAGGTACCTTTTCATTGATTCCTTTATCACCTAGTATCGCAAATTTCTTGTCGTTCACTGCGAGATAAAACAGCACGCCATTACGCAAATCTGTTTTATCCATTTTTAGTTTATGAAACACATGAGTAGCAGCGTCCAGTACGTCACCTTTACAAGCATCATCAATGTGAACTCGAACCTCTCCAGAAGTTGCGTGTTCAGCAATTTCAATTGCTTTTATAATTGAATCTTGTTGTTCCGTTGAAAAGAATTTTTTTGCACTCATGTTTTATAAATAAAAGAAATGTGAGATTTTATTTCACATCTCACATTTCTAAATTTGCTTTTATTTTCCTTCTCTCATGCTTTTAATATCAGGAGCTTTATCAGCACCTTCTTGCGCTTCGAAGTAAGCACGTTTGTCAAAACGAAACATCCCTGCCCAAATATTTTTAGGGAATCTTCGGATATAAGTATTGAACTCTTGTGCAGTTTCATTGAATCTCCTACGTTCTGTGGCAATACGATTTTCCATACCTTCGTATTGAGCTTGAAAATCCCTAAATGCACCGACACTTTGCAGTTGAGGGTAATTTTCGGCTACTGCCATTAATCTACCTAACGAAGAACCAAATGCACTTTGAGCTTTCTCAAATTCAGCCAACTTTTCAGGTGTAATATGGCTAGGGTCGATAGTAATGCTTGTTGCTTTACTTCTTGCTTCCATCACTTCTTTTAAAGTTCCTTTTTCGAAATCAGCGGCTGATTGCACGATTTCAAAAAGGTTCTTGGTTTTGTCCATACGAGCTTGGTAAGCTACTTCAACTTGTTTCCATTGAGCTGTAACACCTTCGTCCATTGTAACCATCGCGTTGTACGAATTACAACCATTAAATCCAATAAGTAGGAATATACCTACAATTACTAATAATATTATTGTTCCTTTTTTCATTTGATTTGAGGCTCCTTTCTGTAACTATTTAATATGACGAAAGTATTAGAGCTATTTTTAGTTGTTTATTAATTTATTGTTCTGTACAAAGGTATTAAATTATCGATTAGGGATTCGTTTCACTTCCTTTATAAGAAGGAAGTGCTCCTCCTTAGTCAATTAACTCAATGCTACGTTTTATGAATTTAGTCAACTCTTCTCCCTTCAGCAAACCTTGAGAAAGCATTGCTAAATCAGCTGTTTGCTTAGCAAGTTGTTTTTGTTTTTCTGCATCTACCTCGTTCAGTATTTTCGAAATCAAAGGATGGTTGCTATTTACAACTAGGTTATGCATATCTGGCAAAGATCCATAAAAGGACATTCCTCCGCCTCCCATGGCGCTCATGTCTTTCATTCTGCGCATAAACTCAGGTTTGGTAATTATCATTGGTGCATCCTTTTCACTTAAACTCTCAAACACTACCGAAAACTTTTCTTTAGGTACGATGCCTTCAATAACTGGTTTCAGCGTTTCTTGCTCCTTGTCTGAAAGTTTTGAAGGTTGTGACTCATCTTTCTTAATAATCTTTTCAATTGTATCAGCGTCAACTCTAACAAAAGTCGTGTCTTTCAATTTTTGTTCTAAATGATTGATAAAATGGGAATCAATTGGACTATCCATTACTAACACATCATAACCTCTGTTTTTTGCGGTTTCAATAAAACTATGTTGCTCGTCAACATTGGTTGTATATAAATAAACTACCTTGTTGTCTTTGTCAGTTTGAATTGGTTTTACTTTCTCAGCATACTCCTCGAATGTTGAATAAACGCCTTCAGTGTTTTTTAGAAGAGCAAATTTTTGAGCTTTGTCATAAAATTTCTCTTCGGACAACATGCCATACTGCACGAAAACCTTAATGTCTTCCCATTTCGATTCAAAATCCTTACGATCATTCTTAAAAATCTCTTCCAATTTATCAGCTACTTTTTTGGTAATATGTGCAGAGATTTTCTTGACATTACTATCACTTTGCAAATAGCTACGGCTAACATTTAAAGGAATATCCGGTGAATCGATTACTCCTTGCAGTAATGCCAAGAAATCAGGTACTATATTTTCTACCGAGTCGGTAACAAACACTTGATTGCAGTACAATTGAATTTTGTCCTTCTGCATTTCAAACGTCCTCTTAAGTTTAGGGAAGTACAAAATACCAGTTAGATTAAACGGATAGTCAACATTCAAATGAATATGAAACAACGGGTCTTCAAAATTCATTGGATATAATTCACGATAGAAATTTTTGTATTCCTCGTCTGTCAAATCAGAAGGTTTCTTTGTCCAAGCTGGTGTAGGATTATTGATAATATTATCAACCTCCACTTCTTTGTCCTTTTCCTTGCCCTCTTTTCCTTCTTTTATGGTTTCCTTTTTAGTTCCGAATTTTATTTGAACTGGTAAAAACTTGCAATACTTTTTAAGAAGTTCACTTATGCGGTATTCTTCTAAAAACTCTTCAGAATCTTCGGCAATGTGAAGTATAATTTCAGTACCAATCCCGTCTTTTGTTGTTTCTTCTAATTTGTAGTCAGGGCTTCCATCACATTCCCAACGAACAGCCACAGACCCTTCTTTATGAGAAAGTGATTTTATTTCAACTTTTTTTGCCACCATAAAAGCTGAATAAAAACCAAGTCCGAAATGTCCAATGATGGCATTGGCTTCTGTAGCTTTGTCTTTATATTTATTTACAAACTCTTCAGCACCACTAAAAGCTATTTGAGTAATGTATTTCTCAATCTCTTCTCCGGTCATACCTATACCATTATCTTTAATAGTAAGAGTTTTTGCTTTTTTGTCTATTGCAACCTCTACTTGCAATTTTGCAATTGAAGCAGTTGATTCGCCAATAGAAACAAGTGTTTTTAATTTTTGTGAAGCATCCACCGCATTTGAAACAAGTTCACGAAGAAATATTTCATGGTCGCTGTAAAGAAACTTTTTAATGATTGGAAAGATATTTTCCGTTTGTACATTTATTTTGCCTGTTGACATAAATATATAATATTAAGGTTTAAGAATTTGATGTGGGCTTTTCAAAAGATATGCCAACTGAAAATAACTGACATAATGGCAACATTTTGGTTCATCTACAACCAATTTATCTGCTATATTTTCATGCTTTGCTTAAACTGTTGGCAACAAAAAAACCCAACAAACTTGGTGATTCCACAAGTTTATTGGGTTAGATATAAGAAACAGGTAAATTACCTATCCGAATGCATTAAAACCAGTAACATCCATACCGGTGATCAACAAGTGAATGTCATGAGTTCCTTCATACGTCACAACCGATTCGAGGTTCATCATGTGGCGCATGATTGGGTACTCACCAGTAATACCCATGCCACCATGTATTTGACGTGCTTCACGAGCTATTTGTAATGCCATATTTACATTGTTTCGTTTCGACATTGAAATCTGAGCTGGAGTTGCACGATGTTCATTTTTCAAAACACCTAAACGCCAAGTAAGAAGTTGTGCTTTGGTAATCTCAGTTATCATTTCAGCCAATTTCTTTTGTGTCAATTGAAACGCACCAATTGGTTTACCAAACTGAATACGTTCTTTAGAATAACGTAAAGCTGAATCGTAACAATCCATAGCTGCACCTATTGCACCCCAAGCAATACCAAATCGAGCTGAATTTAAACAACTCAATGGTCCTTTCAATCCTTTTACTGAAGGAAATATATTTTCTTTAGGAACCTTTACATTCGAAAACACCAATTCTCCTGTTGCCGAAGCACGAAGACTCCATTTACCATGTGTTTCTGGTGTTGTAAAGCCTTCCATTCCACGTTCTATTACCATTCCTCGTATATCTCCAGCTTCATCTTTTGCCCATACCACAGCAATATCAGCAAATGGAGAGTTTGATATCCACATTTTGGCTCCATTTAAAAGATAATGATCACCTTTATCTTTTATATTGGTAATCATTCCCGAAGGATTTGAACCATGATCAGGCTCTGTAAGACCAAAACATCCCATCATTTCTCCTGCTGCTAGTTTTGGAAGGTATTTACGTTTTTGTTCTTCCGAACCAAAAGTATAAATAGGAAACATTACTAAAGAACTTTGAACAGAAGCCGTAGAACGTAAACCACTATCACCTCTTTCTAATTCTTGCATAATGATTCCGTAAGAAATCTGATCAAGACCTGCACCTCCATATTCAGTTGGGATATAAGGACCGAATGCTCCTATCTCTGCCAAACCTTTTATCCATTGTTTAGGAAATGTTGCTTTCTGACATGCATCTTCTACTATTGGGGTAACTTCTTTCTTAACCCATGCACGCGCTGTTTCGCGAATTAATTTATGTTCATCTGTTAATAGCTCATCCATTAAGTAATAATCGTGAGCTTCAAATCTATCTGTTGCCATACTTTATTAAGTTTTATTATTTTGAGGCGCAAAAGTAATGATTTTATTGAAAGCGATTATTCTATCTGCGCGAAATTGGATATGATTTTTAGCAGTATTTTTTGCTTGTTCCTTAAAAAGCGAACAAAATGATGGGGAAGTTCAACTTTGTAAGTGAAAAGCACCTGTTGAAAACCTTTGTTTAAAAGTTTACCAAACCAAAGTTGGTATATTGAGAAAAGTTTCCTAATTTTATGAAATAATTATTGAACTTGTATCGTGAAGCAAATAACTTTCAAATATAAAATCAACTCCTTACTTGTGCTTGCATTGGTAATTGTTGGATTTCATTCACAATCACAAACGGATGTAAGGAAAGTTCCTGTTGTTGAGAAATATGTGGTAGGATACAATGATGTTACCAAGATGAAGTTCATCAATGATGATCAACTTTATAAAGAAGGATGGCATAACCTACCTCAACCAAAGTTTTGGCAGAAGATAATGCTGCTTCCGTCCGACTCCGCAATTGTAAGTGTTTCTGGTAATCGACAGTTGCTTGACCAAATTTATGTAAAGAATTGGAGTAAGATGTCGGAGGTTCAACATTCGATGTATAAGGATAGCCTAAGACGTACTTATTGCCTTTCCGACAGTAGCATCTTATTGGTTACTGCTGGTAAGAAAGACTTTTATGACTATAAGAAAGCAATGCCAATTATCAACCGTTCTATTGATGTTTTCAAGCAATACGGAGTGGACCCTTGGTATGCGCAAGCAATCCTTTTGATTGAGAGTCCGGGTAAAATGAACACCAAATCAGGTGTAGGTGCTAATGGTCCTTTTCAATTGATGAAGGCTGTGGCAAGAAAAGAAGGTTTGATAGTAAATGGAAAGATTGATGAACGAACAGATGTAGAAAAATCAGCAATGGGTGCATCTCGTTTGTTAAGTACTATCTGTATTCCTTATACCAAGTTAATGCTCGACAGTGCACATGTAGCTTATAACGAAACTGATTTATGGTTCCGTTTATTAGTTCTGCATTCATACCATGCTGGAGCTGGTAATGTGGCAGGTGTTATCAAAAAAATAAAACCATGCGATGGTGGTATGCAATTGATACAACAAGTTTGGCAAACTACTTATGGAGGTTTTAAAAATGCTTCACAAAATTATTCGCAATTAGCACTTGCTGCTTTCTGTAATTTCGATGAATTAGTAATGCAACAACGAGATTCGGTATACCTTATTGATGGAGACCGAATGTATAATGCTTATGCTAGTTGTAAATGTTCTCCTTACAACGAATGTGATTATCTTGGTAATTGTATTAAGAAATATGAAAACGATTTAGTAGAAGGTACCATACCTTTTGATTATTTTGTATCGAAAGTAAAAACGGTGCGTATGGAACTTAGTGGTCTTTCGCCCAACTCTCCTTCATTTAACGATGAGCAAGTAAACGACATCGGTTTTAAATTACTTAAAGCACGAAAGATGGAAGAAGCGTTTAAGGTGTTTAAGTTGAACGAAATTAACTATCCCTATTCGTGGAGTGTGTATCATGGTTTAGGACAAACCTACCAGATGATGGGGCAAAAGAATCAAGCTTTGGAGTATTACCGCAAATCATTAAAGCTAAACCCTAAAAACGAGGAAGGTTTGAAAGCCATTGCTCGATTAGCGGGTAAGTAAACACCCAAAAAATTCAAGCTTCTATGATATAGAGTATTCGCTCTACAAGAATTCGTTTGCCAAATTGGCCAATTCCGAACGTTCTCCTTTTTCGAGTGTGATGTGTGTGTAAAGCGATTGATCTTTTAACTTATCAATTAAATACGACAACCCATTACTTTGCGAATCGAGATAAGGAGTATCTATTTGATAAATGTCTCCTGTAAATATCATCTTGGTATTTTCACCTGCGCGGCTAATTATTGTTTTCACTTCGTGAGGAGTTAGGTTTTGAGCCTCATCAACAATAAAAAACACATCCGATAAACTTCTTCCTCTAATGTATGCTAAAGGGCAAACCACTAACTTCTCGTGTTCTACCATTTCATTGATTTGTTTATACTCTTTATCTTTTTCGCTGAATTGATTTTTGATGTATTTCAAATTATCCCAAAGAGGTTCCATGTAAGGATTTAATTTTGATTTGATATCTCCTGGAAGATATCCAATATCTTTATTACTCAATGGTACGATAGGACGAGCTAAATAAATTTGATGATAGGTTCTTCGTTGTTCTAATGCACCTGCCAACGACAAAAGGGTTTTTCCGGTACCAGCTACTCCTTGTATCGAAACAAGTTTAATATCTGGATTCATGATTGCATCTAGTGCAAAGGCTTGTTCTGCATTGCGCGGATTAACACCAAATGCTGTTACTTTCTTTACCCTTTCTAATGTGTTTTTTACTGGACTATACGATGCAAGTACAGATTTAGAACCATTTTTTAGAATATAAAAATGATTAGACTTTGGTTTATTTTTCTTTAATAAAACAGATGGCTCGCAGAAACCTTTTTCATATATTTCATTGATGATTTCTGTTGATACTTTCTGAATTTCACTTCGACCGGTATAAAGTTGTTCGGTAACATCTTGAATTTTTCCTGTCTTATAATCTTCAGCCATCAAGTCGAGCGACTTAGCTTTGATGCGAAGATTAATATCTTTGGTAACTAATATTACTTTTCGTTTTGGATATTTTGCTGCTATATACATAGCGGTGTTTAGTATTCGGTGATCACCTTTACGTTCGCCAAAAACTTTTTCAGCATCAATCTTAGAATCTTGATGCATTTCAATCATTATTTCACCATGTCCTTTGCCATTGATATTTATCCAATCGGTAAGTGTATTTCCGTTTGATATTTTATCAATATATCTTGTAAATTCTCGAGCAGCAAAGTTTTTTGTATCATTACCTTTCTTAAAATTATCAAGTTCTTCGAGAACTGTTATTGGTATTACCACATCATGTTCTTTAAAACTCTTAGCTGCCATGTGGTCGTAAATAATTACACTTGTATCAAGAACGAAAATCTTTTTTTCTATCGCCATATTCAGATCGATTATAAAATTATAACGGCATAAAACTAGATAAAGAATACTTGATATTTTAAATATTTATTCAAAGAAATGAACATAACAATGTTGAATGAAAAATTTTGTTAGTTACCGAATAATACCTAAATGCCCTTTGTTATTGCCTTTTGCTTTCAATTGAGAAGGTGTATCTAGTCCTTCAAAATGTTAAATTGGTCTATTTATGATATTAATTCTATATCAATTGAATATTAAGTTTTACTTTCGTTGACTTTAAAAAAAACAATAATGAAAAAAATTATAATACTTGCTGTTGGTTTATTTTCGATCAGTAGTCTATTTGCTCAAAAATCAACAAACAAAAATGAAACAGGTTTTGTTACTTGCGAAGAGTTTCATATTACTAAACCATTACGTGAGATATTTGCCAACTCGAATGTAGATATGGACGAAATCTATGATAGAGATAAAGAATCGGAAGATAGAGATCGCAACATTCCTCAGAAGTTTTTGAAATCAGTAGAAAAAGATGGGCCAGCTTATGGCAATGATCCTTCAACTATTCAAACACGTATGGGAACAGCTTCATCTGGTAGAGCACCTCTTCATAGTTGGGCTGGACAAGCTCCTGGTGGTAGTTATCCTCTTGATCCTACTGGTGCAGCAGGTAAAAATCATTTTGTACAAATGGTGAATGCTACTCCATTTAAAATATGGAGCAGAACAGGAACTGCATTACTTACCGGAACTCTTGGAAGTCTTTGGTCGCCTGCTACAACAAATGATGGAGATCCAATTGCTCTTTACGATAAAGCTGCTGATCGCTGGTTTTTGGCACAGTTCGAGGTTTCAACAAGAAAGATTTTTGTGGCAATATCAACCTCTGCCGACCCTACTGGTAGCTGGTATACCTATACCTTCACCGCTCCATCTACTTTTCCCGACTATTTGAAATTTGCTGTTTGGCAAGATGGATATTATATGACTTGTAATCAAAGTACATTAAGAGTTTATGCACTTGAACGAACAAGAATGTTAGCAGGCAATGCTTCTGCTCGGTTTGTTTATACAACTTTCAATCCACCACATACAGGCTTTGTGGTTCCTTTGGCAGGCGATACGGGCGATGGAACATTAGCTCCGGCAGGAACACCTTGTCCTATATTTTCATATTCCGACAATGCATGGGGAGGAAGTGCTGTGGATGGAATTAATATTTTTAAAGCAACAGTTAATTGGGTTCCTACAACTCCTACACTTGCTGTGGCATCAGCAGGTGTGGTTCCTACGGCTTCTTTCGATGCTTCGTATAACTCTGCATGGAATGATATATCTCAACCCGGAACTACTTCGATGCTTGATGGAATTGGAGGAACATTAATGTTTCGTGCTCAATATAAAATATGGTCTACTTATAATTCTGTTGTATTATGTTGGGCTGTTAAAATAAGCGCTACACAACGAAGTATAAAATGGTGCGAACTAAGACAAAATCAAAGTACAGGTGCATGGTCTTTGTATCAAGAAGGAATATATGCGCCAGATACTGATAACCGTTGGATGGGAAGTATAGCAATGGATAATAATGGTGGTATAGCTTTGTGTTATTTAAAATCAAATGCTACGAGTACTTATCCTGGTCTTTATTATGCAGGTAGAAAACCTTGCGATCCTTTAGGAACTTTACCAATAGCCGAAACTACTGTGATGGCAGGTTCGGGTTCGCAAACGGTTACTAATCGTGATGGTGATTATTCGCAAACTTGGTTAGACCCTGATGGTTATACTTTCTGGCATACTGGCATGTATTTAGGATCAGGTGGAGCACAAAAAACACAAGTGTATTCGTTCGTATTGCCTACTTGCACAAGTGCGAATCCTCCTGCTGCTAATTTTGTGTCGGATGTTACTTCTATTTGCGCAGGTCAAACTGTTCATTTTACTGACATCAGTACCAATGCACCAAGTGCATGGGCTTGGTCGTTTGTAGGGCCTACTACTTTAACTGATACTGCTCAAGACCCTATTGTTACTTTTGCTACAGCAGGAACATATACGGTTACACTCACTGCTACTAATGCTTATGGAAGCAATGCAAGTACTACACCATCGAATACAATAGTGGTGAACCCAATACCTGCAACTCCAACAATTACTTGGGTGGGTGGTTCGCTTCATTCGAGTGCTGCTACCACTTATAAATGGTATAAGAATAATGTTGCGATAAACGGGGCTACTGGTCAGAATTATACTCCAACACTGAATGGAACGTATACCGTTATTGTTACTATTAATGGTTGTACTTCATCTGCTTCGGCACCTTTTGTTGTTACCAATGCAGGAATAGCTGAATATACCGAAGATAGTTCGTTCCGTATTTTCCCAAATCCTAGTGATGGATTGTTTAGTGTTTCGTTTCATGCAAACACCAAACAAACGTATAAACTACGATTGGAAAACACCTTGGGACAATTGATTTATGAGAAAGTGTATACCGATGTGATGGGTGACTTTGAGCAAGCTATCGATATTTCGAACTATGGCAAAGGTGCGTATATGTTTATACTCACTGACGAAAAGAATCAGACTACAAAAAAGGTGATGGTGTATTAATAGGTTCATCATTCAATTTATTTTCAAAAGAAGTCTCGCAAGAAATTGCGGGACTTTTTTTGTTTAGAATAGGAGGGAGGGTACTTTATTTCTTTTTATTTTGAATGGTATTGCTTCAAAAAAAATTGGTGCACCACCTGAAGCAGTGCACCAATTGGGCGAAACGGAAGGTAAACGAAACGAAGCTTAGCGAGGAATGATTACCGGATCGGGACTTGCTATTGGCGAAATTCCATTCGGATTAAAATTGGCAACTACCGAATTTATTTCAGTTCCTTTTATTTGATTTTCAATTGTTGTTTTATGTGAGGTTGCTATATCTACAAATATGGTTGAACCATCAGCATTTGTAATTTTTAGTTGAGTGTTTCCACTTTTTACTACTGATATTTTGGCATCAGTATACGAAACAATAACTCTTCCATAAGCCAATTTATCAGAGGTTTGACTAATTATGATTTGACCTGCATCATTTGAAAAGACATATTTAAGGTTTTCTGGAGTTAAAGGATTTCCTGTACTTCCAGTTTTAGTACTTGTACCATTTACACCAGCCAATGCAACAATATTACCATCACCTTGAGCAATCAAATCGATGTAATCGTAATTAGCATCCATAGCTTTTATACATAGTGCAAGATAATTGTCATAATTATCTTTTGCTGTCTCACTTGTATCTTTCGCGGCAAGTAAGGTGAGCAATTTACCGCCCATGATGGTTACGCTGGCTCCCGGATTAGGACAATCGGGAAAAGTGGCTGAGTTAGTGGTTAGATAAGCCCCTGTTTTAGCTAAATAGGTAGGCTGTTTGTCTTCTGCAAGTTTCGAAAACTCTCTTAATGCATCTACTATAAGTCTCATGATTTCTGTTTTTTATTAATTAATATTAGTTATTTATTAGTTCTTATTCTTCTTTATATATAAGTACAAGGTATTGGTTCAGCACCTATAAGTTTTGTATCAAATCCCTTTTGTTTTAAATTATTTCCTTCACCTTTTATTATAAAACCTTCACTTTTTTAGTAAAAACCTGCATCATTTAGTCCAAAACCTGCATCATTTTAATTAAAACCTACACCTTTTCATTCAACTCCTGTACGTTTTGAGTCAGCTCCTACTCCTTTTACATCAGCTCCTGAACGTTTTTATATAGCTCCTGAACTTTTTGAAACGTTTTGTGCAGTTTTCAATTTTTTTCGTGCATGTTTTAATTCATTTTGTTCAAGTTTTAATTCGTTTTTTTAAGTTTTTCAATTCGTTTGTATAGGTTTCAATTCGTTTCGTACAGGTTTCAATTAAAAACGTTCAGTATCTGACTCAAAACGTACAGTATCTGACTCAAAAGGTTCAGATTTTGATAGCGCACTTTTCGTTTTCACATTTCTCAAAACACGCTTCGTTCAGGAGAGGACATTTTTCAATAAAATGCTTCAACTGTTCTTTTATAATCGCACCTCTTATACCTTCTTTCTGTTCAATATCTTCGTCCTGCTCCACTCCTATCAAAAGATCGTCCACCGTGCAATGAAGCACCTTAGCAATGCTAGCCATTTTAAATAGGTCTTGCGAATTATCGCCATTCTCGTACCTTATAATAGTAATCTCCGTAAGCGAAGCACGCACAGCCAATTCTATTTGAGTCATGCCATCGTTCAGTTTGCGCATTTGAGCAATGTTTCGGCCCACTATGCGTTGATTTTGCAATTGCTTTTCTTTTAAATGCTCCTCTTTCATACTGCAAATGTCAAAATAGTTTTGTCGATAGAACATATCACATTTGATATTGTTGAAAACTTTTTTGAAGAAGTTTTTCTTCCCTAAAAAATTGACATGAAATTACAAATCGCATGAAAAAAGTTTTACATTTGATGAATAATCTATTGATGTGTGAAGAGGTTAATACAAATTCTATTTATCTTATTATTGCAGTTCAACTTACTCTTATGCACAAAAGGGGTTCACTTGTGCTGGATTTATTGGTCAACACAATGGAAACAAGGACTGGAATTATCTTTTGGATAAAGCTTGTGAGGAAATAAATCAAAAAAAATATTTAATAGGTTATACAACATTAAAAGATGCAATAGAATTAGATAGTGCTTCTTCTAATGGCAAGTATATACCGAATGCTAAGGTTGAAGACTTTATTATCGATTTAAGAAAATACATTATTGAACATGTAAGTGATAATGTTGGAGAGTTAAATGAAACCGAAAGCGCACTTGTTAAAGAATATACATCGATTGGTAAAATAAAAGCAAATTATCTAATTGATATCTTAAACAATTATATTCAAAATCCGAGCGAACAAAAAATAAATGAATACACGATTGGTATTCTTGGAACAGATTTTTACTTAGAAAAGGCTTTACAAGGAATAACTAAGACGACAAAAATTAATCATAAAACAATTCAAGTTGTAAATTATGCTACTCTAAAAGAAATAGGAAAACCACAAATTCTTTTCATATCGAATTCTGAAATGTTTGATTTAAGAGGTTATTCGAACAATACAAACACCGTTCGAGTATCCGATAATTATTATAGAAAGCAAGCAATTATCAACTTTATTTATATGAATGAGAAACTTACTTTCGAATTAGACTTAGACAATTATCAGAAAAAAAATCTTAACGTTGATAAGGAATTAAGTGAGAAGGGATATCTTTTTAATATCAATAGTTTAGGGCGACACAATTATGTATCCTTTGCTAATTCTAAAGAAAGTCCACCCATCAACTTAATAAAAAAAGATACAGTAGCAACAAACCCAATTCCTCCACTAGTGAAAAGCATTGTAAAAACTCCAAAAGATACTGCACTCATTAATTCTTTGAGAAGTCAAAGGATATTACAACGAGACAAAGAAAAAATAAATTATAATGAATTGAAAAATATTTCTAAATCTTTTTTCAAACTTAATGAAATTATTGCGGAAGTTACTACTCTTCCAGCAGAAGGTTCTCCAATGATTCTTAATAATGTTAAAGTAGAAGTAAAAAAAGAATCGAAAGGAAATTTGATTGTTGAAAGCGGACAAACAAATGACGAAGGACTATATTTATTTAAGAACCTTAATTACGATAATCATTACTTTCTTTATTTCTCTAAGGAAGGGTATTATACAAGATCTGTTAGACTACAAACATATAACGGTTTGGATTACACAGGCAATGATACCAGCATGTCTTCATTTAAAGAGGTCTATTTTAATGGGGTAAAGAATATTGAAATTGGTTTAATCAAAAAAGAATTTGAAGACATTAAGAATCCTTATGAAGATGATAATTTTAGTAGTATTTATTTATATAAACCTATTGAACTAGCCTTCTTTGGTTTTGTATGGAATGGAAATGAGTATATAAGAAAAATGACATATATGAAAAACGATAGTCTTTTCATTTATGATGGAGGAATACAAAAATGGGATTTAAAATATTATCATGATTTTGAAAAAGGTATAGAGAACGCTTACAACTTAGAACTTAGAATCAGGAACGAACGAAAGAGAATTGATTACGAAATGTACATTAAACTTCAATTATTTGAGAAAGATAAAATATTTCAAGAAAAACTTTTGCTGGCACAAACAAATAAACTCAACGAAGCCGAACTAAAAAGAGAAAAAGCCGTTTTAGTTTCGAAACAAAATCAAATAGAAATGGCAAAACAAGAGAAGAAGATGAAGTCTATTGAAGATGAACAAAAAGAAACTGCACATAAAGCCGAACTTAAACAACGTTCCATTATATTAAACTCAGTACTTGCCGGACTTCTTATTGTATTAGTGTTTTCGGGCTTTGTAGTGCGTTCGTTAAGAGTTCGCAACAAACAAAACCGAATAATTGTTGAACAAAAAAAGGAAGTTGAAAAACAAAGAGATGTTGTAGAACAACAAAAATCAACTGTAGAAAAACAAAAACGATTAGTAGAAGAAAAAAACAGAGAGATTACTCAATCAATTGAATATGCATTGCGCATACAAACTGCCATACTTCCACCACAACGAATAGTAAAACAATATTTAGAAAATTCATTTATACTATATAAACCAAAGGATATAGTAGCCGGTGATTTTTATTGGATGGAGGCCCCACCTAGCCTCCCCGAAGGGGAGGAAACCGCAACAGAACGTGTAGCGCAAAACGGAAACAACACTGTAGTCTCCTCCCCTTCGGGGAGGTCGGGAGGGGCTCGTATTCTTTTTGCTGCATGTGATTGCACAGGTCATGGAGTTCCAGGAGCAATGGTTTCGGTTGTTTGTCACAATGCCTTGAATAGAGCAGTGCGCGAGTTTGGACTTATACAACCTGCTGCCATACTCGATAAAACTGCAGAAATAGTAATTGAAAATTTTAGCAAAAGCGAAGAAAACATTAAAGATGGAATGGATATTTCGCTTGCAAGTATTACTTATGATTCACAAAGTAAAAAGATAGAGTTGCAATGGGCAGGAGCTAACAATCCGCTTTGGATAGTGCGTGGAAAAGGTAATTCGAATGATGCATCAGGTGATGTACTTATAGAAACCAAAGCCGACAAACAACCAATAGGAATGAATGAAGATAAAAAACCTTTTACCAATCATTCGTTTGCTTTACAAAGTGGCGATTCTATTTATCTATTCACCGATGGATTTGCAGATCAGTTTGGAGGAGATACAGGAGAAAAGAAATTAACTAGAAAAAGATTTAAAGAAGTACTACTATCTATTCAACATCTTAGCATGAATCAACAAGGCATTGAACTTGATAAGTTCATTACTGAATACAGAAAAGAAGTAGAACAAATAGATGATATATTAGTAATGGGTGTTAGAGTATAACAAGAACGAAATAATTAATCTCCTTCAGCTTCATTCAGTTTCTTTGCAAGAAAATAGCCCATACTAAAACAAGCTTGCAAAAGATAACCACCTGTTGGTGCATCCCAATTAAGCATTTCGCCAATGCAATAATGGTTTTTCATTTTTAGCAATTGAAATTGTTCATCCACTTCATCCAACGCAATACCACCAACAGTAGAAATGGCTTCATCAATAGGTGCTAAACCTAATACTTCAACAGGTAAATTTTTGATGCAGTTAGCTAGCGAAGACGAATTGGTAAATTCATTTTTAGTTAATGTCGATTTGAGAAGATGTAGCTGCAAATCGTTCAAGTTTAGCTGTGCACTCAATTGCTGAGTAATCGATTTGTTTCCTCTATTGTTCAAGCGCATTTCTATTTCTTCTTGCTTTAGTTCAGGTTTTAAATCAATAAAAAGTTGAGCCGAATGATTTAGTTTCAATTGTTGTCGCACCTCTCCTATCAAGGCATACACCGCACCTCCTTCCATTCCAAACTTTGTAATCACTACTTCACCCTTTTTGTGTTTCTTGTTTATCTTCAGTTCACAGTTTTTAAGCGATTGGCCTTCGTGCTGAGCAATAAACTCATTGTTCCAATTAATTTTCACAGCACAATTAGAAGATTCGAAAGGTAATGTGGCAATACCTTTCGTTTTAAAATGATTTGCCCAACCTCCATCGCTTCCTGTTACTTTCCAACTCGAACCACCTAAAGCAAATACCGTGATAGCTGTTGTTACCGTTATTTGTTGTGATTCATTTTCGAACAATAGTTCATCCTCTTCGTTCCATCCTTTCCAAAAATGATTGGGTTTTATTTCAACCTTATTTTTTCGAATACGATTTAGAAAAACATTTAAAACATCTATTGGTTTTATTCCTTCTTCCGGAAAAACACGTTTACTTGTTCCTATAAAAGTAGGAACACCTGCGGCTTTCAGCCAATCTCTAAAATCATTGTTATTAAAAGCCAATAGGCAAGGTTCGAGAAACGAAGCAGGAGCATATCTTGTTAGAAGTATTTCAGTTTCTTCGGAATGAGTAAGATTAAAACCTCCATCTCCAGCTACCAGTAGTTTTCGCCCAAGTGCAGCATTTCGTTCGTATATGGTTACATCGTATTTGGATGTATCAAGAACACAAGCAAGCATCATTGCTGATGCTCCACCACCTATTATTGCTATCTTTTTTTTTGAACTCATTCGCGTTTCAAAACTACTTTATTATTTCTTACCTTTGTATTAAACCTTTTTTTAACTTTGTAATCTTAAATAAACAACTAATAAAAAAAACAATATGAAAAAATTAATCCTAAGTTTAGTAGCTGCCGCTTTGGTTGCAACAGGAGCTAACGCTCAAGACAATAAACAAGCTGTAAAACCAGCACAAGAAAAACCTGCTCAAGAACAAGCCAAGCCAGGCAAAACACCTGCCGACCGTACGGAAAGACAAATTGAGAGAATGGACAAGGAAATGGGTTTGTCGCCTGAACAAAAGGCAAAAATAAAAGAGATAATGACAAAACGTGATCAGTCGCGTGATGAATTGATGAAGAAATATCCAGACAGAAACAGTGAAGACTTCAAAAAAGAAAGCAGAATTTTAGTAATGGAATCAGAAAAACAAATTAAAGCAGTTTTTACTCCAGAACAAATAGAAAAACAAAAGAAAGCTAGAGAAGAAGCTAGAGAGAGAAACAAAGAAGCAAGAGAAAAAGCACATCCTGAAAATAAAGATGGAAAAGTTGCTCCAACTAATGCACCTGCTGCCACTCCAGCTACAACACCTGCTAAAGATACTAAAAAAGAAGAGCCTAAAAAATAGAGTTCTGAATCAATTAAATTACTAAAAAGACTGTTTCCGAAACGAAACAGTCTTTTTTTTATTCCCTTTTATTCCCTTCATTCTGCATTCATTATCTAGCCTTAAGTTATCTCACGGTGATAAACATCATTTGGCAGTTCAAAAAAAAGTTATACATTTACACTCCGAAAAAAAATTTCGAATACACAATAAACTCAATTAAGTACAACAATTTTCACAACAAAGCGTATGAAAAACCATTACAAAAAAACAACATTAGCCCTATTTGTTCTATTCACCTTCGTTCTGCAAATAGCTTCTTATAAAGCAAAAGCACAATATTGTGTTACACCACAATATTCTTTAGGTTCGGGATGTGGTTATAATTTTTACATGAGTGATTTTCAGTTTGCAGGTATTTCGAATACTACTACCTGTAGCACCATTGCACCTTATTATACTTATTATAGTGCAATGACAGCAACTGTTGAACAGAATGGAGGATATTCCGTTTCAATGTCTTTTCCAACCATTTCTCCCTATTTAGCATATTTCAAAATGTATATTGATTATAATGATAATAATAGTTTTGATGATGCAGGAGAAGAAGTATACAACTCAGGTAATTTGGCAAGTCTCACAAGCGTTGCGAATGGCTATGTGGTAATACCAGTAGATGCTCCATTAGGCACACATCGTTTACGTGTTCGTTGTGCTGATGGTGATGTTAATTCATGTACTGATGATGGAACAATAGGTGAAGTGGAGGATTATAATGTAACCATTCAACCTCAACCATTGAGTGCGAATGCAGGATATTCTCAATATCCTTCTTGTTCTCAATCTACGATAACAATTGGAGGTTTTCCATCGGCATCTGGAGGAACTGCACCGTATACGTATTCATGGTCACCATCTATTAATCTAAGTGATACCACTTCTTCTAATCCTACATTAACAGTGATACCAACCACTACCTATTCTGCATCTGTTACCTATACACTCACAGTAACTGATGCAAATAATAATACAGCAAGTTCAATAGCATTTATAAACCTACCATACACTAGTGCTACTGCTAATGCAGGGTCTGATATGAGCGATTGTAGACAGCAATTGTTTGGATTCGAAGGCACAGGTTCTGGAACCTATTTCCACTGGGATTTTGGTGATGGAGGCAGCGCAGATGTACAAGATGCCGCAACTTATGAATATCGTTATGCAGCACCAGGTTATTATAATGCAGTATTTACGGTAACCGATAATAATGGATGTGCAGTGCATGACACAGTTGTTGTGCATGCCAAAGGACCAAATGTTGATGCTGGTGGAGGTACATATCATAATTACAATGTTTGTGGAACAGTAGTTGATTTTGCTAGCGCAACCACGAATGGAGAAGGTTATTATTGGGCATTCGGGTGCGATTGTGTTTCAAATCCTAATTTAAATCCTGTATTTGATTATCAAACTTATGGTTCTTATGTAGCAACTCTTTATGCTACTGATAATGATGGATGCCAAAACTCATCTTCTGCAACGATTTCTTTAAACGAAGTTCCACATGCAAATGCTGGACCTGACCAAACAGTTTGTCCCGGCACACGAGTTTCTCTTGGTGATAATTCAAGTATTGGACAAATGAATTGGTGGGATTTTGGTGATGGAAATACTGGTTATGGTTTGTTGACTGATAACACTTATGCAGCAGTAGGAACATATTATGCAGTATTATCTTCTGGATTTGATAATTCATGTGGAGTTTCAGTAGATACTGCAATTATAACAGTTGCTGAACCTTTTGTAGATTTCGGAGGAGGTGGTTCTGTATGTGGATTAACTGTTGATTTCATTGCAAATGCTCCTTCAGCTATTAGTTATTCATGGAATTTCGGTGATGGAGTAACTTCAACCGAAGCAAACCCTTCACATACTTTTAATTACTATGGAACATATTCGGTAACATTATCAATAACTACGGCAAATGGATGTACAGCTTCTACAACAGCTTCTATAACTTTAGATCAACCACCTTATGCTAATGCAGGACTTAATGTTACTGCTTGTGCTGGTGTTCAAACAACATTGAATGCTGTCTATAGTAATGGAACTACTTATTCTTGGAACTTCGGTGATGGTAATTCTTACAATGATTGGGTTGGTTCTAACACTTATGCAAATGGTGGTACATATTATGCTACTATGACAGTATCTAACCAGAATGCTTGTCCTGATGCTGTTGATACTGCTGTTGTAACTGTTCATCAACCTACTGCTGATGCTGGTTCTGATCAAACAGTTTGTTTTAATGGCGGAGTGATTTCATTTGTTGGAACAGCTTCTGATGCTACTTCATATTCTTGGAATTTTGGTGATGGTAATACTGATACACTTCAAAACACTATTCATACTTATGCTTCAGCTGGAACATATCCTGTTTCATTTACCGCTTATAATGGTACTTGTTCTGCCACTTCTTATTTTAATGCAATCTTAGATTTACCTCCTGTTGCTAATGCAGGTGCTGATTTAACTGCATGTGCTGGTGTTCAAACAACATTGAATGCTGTTTATAGCAATGGAGCTACTTATACTTGGAACTTTGGTGATGGACAATCTTATAATGATTGGCTTGGTTATAACAATTATGCAAATGGTGGTACTTACTATGCTACTATGACAGTATCTAACCAGAATGCTTGCCCTGATGCTGTTGATACTGCTGTTGTAACTGTTCATCAACCTACTGCTGATGCTGGTTCTGATCAAACAGTTTGTTTTAATGGCGGAGTGATTTCATTTGTTGGAACAGCTTCTGATGCTACTTCATATTCTTGGAATTTTGGTGATGGTAATACTGATACACTTCAAAACACTATTCATACTTATGCTTCAGCTGGAACATATCCTGTTTCATTTACCGCTTATAATGGTACTTGTTCTGCCACTTCTTATTTTAATGCAATCTTAGATTTACCTCCTGTTGCTAATGCAGGTGCTGATTTAACTGCATGTGCTGGTGTTCAAACAACATTGAATGCTGTTTATAGCAATGGAGCTACTTATACTTGGAACTTTGGTGATGGACAATCTTATAATGATTGGCTTGGTTACAACACTTATGCAAATGGTGGTACTTACTATGCTACTATGACTGTTTCTAATCAGAATGCTTGTCCTGATGCTGTTGATACTGCTGTGGTAACTGTTCATCAACCTACTGCTGATGCTGGTTCTGATCAAACGGTTTGTTTGGCTGGAGGTGTCATTTCATTTAATGGAATTTCTACAGATGCTACTTCATATTCTTGGAATTTTGGAGATGGTAATACTGACACACTTCAAAATCCTTCACACACCTACACTTACCCTTATTCATACTCTGTAACTTTTACGGCTTATAATGGAAGTTGTTCTGCATATTCGTCTTTTGCTGCAACTGTTAATACTCCACTAGTAGCCGATGCAGGTCCTGATGTAACGGGATGTGCAGGAGTTTCTGTTTATTTAAATGGAGGAGGAAGTAGTAATGGAGCAAACTACAATTGGAATTTTGGTGATGGAAATACAGGTACTTCATACGGTGAAGCAAACACCTACAGTACAGGAGGAATTTATTATGCGACACTAACAGTTTCAAACCAAAGTGGCTGCCCTGATGTAATTGATACAGCCATTGTAACCATTCATCAACCAACTGCAAATGCAGGTCCTGACCAAACTGTTTGTTTGAATGGTGGGGTGATTTCTTTTGTTGGAAATGCTTCTGATGCGACATCTTATTTATGGTATTTTGGCGATGGTAATACTGACACACTTCAAAATCCTACTTTCAACTATACTTATGCTGGAACTTACAATGTAACCTTTAATAGTTATTACGGAAGCTGTTCGGCAACATCAAGTTTTACAACAACTCTTATTGCACCTACTTCAAGTACTCAGAACTTAACTATTTGTTCTGGTCAGAATATAGTAGTAGGCTCGAATACTTATACAACATCTGGAACATATACCGATGTACTGACTTCAATAAATGGGTGTGATAGTACAGTTACAACTAACCTAAGTGTTAATCCAGCATTATCAGGAAGTCAGACGTTAACAATTTGCGCAGGTACTAACATTTCGGTGGGTTCAAATACATATAGTGCCTCGGGAACATATAATGATATATTAATCACCATTTCTGGTTGTGATAGCGTTGTAACAACCAATCTAACAGTTAGTCCTGCCATAACTGGCTCTCAATCCTTAACAATTTGTGCTGGCGCTAATATAACTGTAGGAACAAACACATACTCGTCAACAGGAGTTTACAATGATGTATTATTAGCATTTGGAGGCTGTGACAGTATTGTGACAACAACATTAACGGTTAATCCTGCAATAACTAATACTCAAACATTTATTATATGCGCAGGTAATAGTGTTTCTGTTGGGTCGAATATCTACAATTCTTCAGGAATGTATATAGATGTACTTCTTTCTTCAAATGGATGTGATAGTATTGTTACAACAAATTTAACGGTGTTACCATCAATATCAGGATCGCAAACTTTGGTATTATGTGCTGGCGTAAGTGTCAATGTTGGAACAAGTTCATATACCTCCTCTGGTATTTTTACTGACATCCTCACTGCTTTCAATGGTTGTGACAGTATAGTAAGTACAAATTTAACGATTAATCCTGCAATTATAAATTCACAATCTTACAATCTTTGCGCAGGAGGAAGTATAACAGTTGGATCAAACACTTATTCTATATCTGGTGTATATACAGATGTATTCACAGCATTTAATGGTTGCGATAGTACATTGACAACTAATCTTTCGATTGGAGGTTTAATTGCAGGAACTCAATCACTCATAGTTTGTCCTGGAGGAACGGTTAGTGTTGGAACAAACACTTACAATACCAATGGCATTTATGTGGATACATTAACTGCGTTTGCTGGTTGCGACAGTATTGTAACTACTAATTTAACAGTTATTGTTCAATTAGCTGTAGCAAGTTCATCTGTCAATACATGTTATGGCGCCTCTCAAACTCTTTCAGTAAATGGAGGTAGTGGTACTATCTATTGGTCACCTGCTTTAGGTTTAAACACTAACGTTGGCAATAGTGTAGTTGCTTCCCCTTTTAATACTACCATGTATTATGTCACTGACACTGTTGGCGCTTGTCAAATGATTGACTCTACTTTACTAACTGTAAACCCATTAATCACAGCCGATGCTGGTGTACATCAGAGTTTATGTTTAGGTGATACTGCAACCTTTATTGCGATTGGAACAGGAGGTTCAGGAACTTACTCTTACAGTTGGGGAGATGGAGTGCATTCGTATTCAACCGATACAATTTCAATTGTTCCAACTTCCAATTTAACATTCACTTTAACCATTACAGATGCCGCTGTTTGTAGTGCAACTGATACTGTAACATTTAGTTCTCGTCATACAGATATCTATGGACTTGTTACTTATTCAGGAGGAATCCTTTCTCACGGAACAAACAATAAAGCGATTCTGTATCGTTGGTATAATCCTAATCTTGCACAATTCGACACTATGCAGGTTTCGTCTATTGATACGGTAAGTGGTTACTTTCATTTCACGAACGTTTACAATAACAACTTATTGATTAAAATCTTCCCTGATACATCGGTATATGGAGACCATTTTGTTCCTAGTTATTACAATGCAGCAAACTCTCCAACTAGTTTATGGGACTCAACAACTTTCTTCACCCATACTTGTAATGCAGAGGATACATTAAATATTGTAATGGTTGAAAACCAAACATTAAGTGGTTCTGGACGGATAAGTGGACGACTAATTCAAGGACCATTCTATTCACCTCTTGCTATTGGTATGCCGAGGGTACAAGGCGACCCTATACCTGGAGGAGATGTTAAAATAGGAAATAATCCAGGAGGTCAAATGATAGCTGCTACAACCACTTCATCACTCGATTCTCCTGATGGTGGAGGATACTATTATTTCGACAGCATTCCTGTTGGACATTATGACATTTACATTGACATACCAGGATTATTGAGAGATTCGGTATGGACAATTAACATCACTGCAACAGATACTGTGTTTACTAACCTTGATTATTGGGTAGATTCATCTGACATTTATCCTATTTATCCCGACATCAACGTTCAAACTCCAATTATTAAAGGCTTAGAATCTACTTTTATTGTTTACCCAAATCCATTTAGAACAAACGCAACAATAGAATACACGGTTTCACATGATGCCCAAGTTAAACTAGAAGTTTATTCGATGATTGGAGATAAAATTAATACTCTTGTCAACGATAATCAACAAACTGGCAAATACAGGTTTAATCTCAATGCTTCGAATCGAAAATTAAGTAATGGAATATATTTCATCAAACTCACTTTAGGTAACGATTCATTTACCAAACGTGTGGTGGTGATGGAATAATATTTTCATTCAAGTAGACTAAAAAAAGAAATAATTAAAGAATAAAAGATGAGATCAAAAAAGAGGTTAACCATTCTACTTAGAAATATTTTTATTTCTAGTATCTTAATTTTAACAAACACATCTTTGTTTTCGCAAACAAAGCTTGTAGAGAAAATTACTCGAAAAGGAAGCGAACTTGTGATTCCATACGAAAAATATGTATTGAGTAATGGCCTTACAATAGTGGTTCATGAAGACCACTCAGACCCTATTGTCTATGTCGATGTCACCTATCATGTTGGCTCTGTTCGTGAACAAGAAGGCCGTTCAGGATTTGCTCATTTCTTTGAACACATGATGTTTCAAGGGTCTGATCACGTGAAAAAAGCTGAACATTTTAAAATTCTCTCAGAAGCAGGAGGTACACTAAATGGTTCAACAAACACTGACAGAACCAACTATTGGGAAATTGTACCTAGCAATCAATTCGAAACGGCACTTTGGTTAGAGAGCGATAGGATGGGTTTTCTTCTTGATTCGGTTACTCAACAGAAATTTGAAAACCAACGCTCAACTGTAAAAAACGAACGTGGTCAGAACTACGATAATCGACCCTACGGATTGGTTTCTGAGAAAATAAACGCGGCCCTTTATCCACCATCTAATCCTTACTCATGGCTAACAATAGGTTACATAGAAGACTTGAATCGAGTAAACGTAAATGATTTGAAAAAGTTTTTTTTACGCTGGTACGGTCCAAACAATGCAACATTAACCGTTGCAGGAGATGTGAATGCAGCTGATGTTGTGAAAGCTGCTGAAAAATATTTTGGTTCCATCCCTCGTTGTCCTGAAGTCACTACACAAACACTTGCTCCAATTACACTTGAAAGCGACCGATACATTTCATACGAAGATAATATCAGAGCACCTCAAGTTATCTTCACTTGGCCTTCTGTACCTCAATATAATCCCGATGAAGCACCCTTGGATGTATTAGCCGATATTTTAGCTGGGAGTAAATCATCAATATTCTATCAAAACTTTGTAAAAACAGAATTGGCACAAAGTGCAAACTCTGAAAATTCAACGTCTGAACTTGTTGGAGATTTCAGCATTTCTGTGAGAGCTTTCCCTGATAAAAAATTATCACAAATGGACTCTCTCATTCGAGTTTCACTAACACAATTTGAAAAAAGAGGTGTGACAGAAGATGACTTGAAAAAATTCAAAGCAGGCTTTGAAACAAACATGGTGAACTCATTGTCGAGTGTGCAAGGCAAAGGAAGAATGTTGGCCGCCTACCAAACCTATACTAACAATCCTAATTTTATTACTAAGCAAATAGAGGCATATAATAAGGTAACAAAAGAAGATGTTTGGCGAGTATACAATCAATACATAAAAAACAAAAAAGCTGTTGTTCTATCAGTTTATCCTAAAGGTAAAATTAATCTAGCTAAATCGGATAATTATACTCCACCTGCGAGAAATACAAACGCAATTGAGGGGCAAGAGTATAAAGATTTAACATATAAAAAAGCAAATGACAATTTTGACAGGAGCAAGAAACCAATCGCTGGGCCCGCTTCTCCAGTAAAAGTACCTGATTATTGGATGCTCAATTATCAAAACGGAATGAAATTGATTGGTTCTAAAAGTGACGAAGTGCCTTCAGTGACAATTCAATTGACAGTTGAATGCGGGCATCGATATGAAACTAAAGCACAAGCTGGTATTTCGAATTTGATGACTAGTTTAATGAGTGAATCCACATTAAAACACACTGCAGAAGAAATTTCAGAAAAGCTTGACATGCTTGGAAGTAGTGTTTCAATTTCGAATAATGGTCAAGATGTGATTGTATATATTTCCTCTCTAACAAAAAATATTGATTCAACATTAGCAATTGCAAAGGAGATAATATTCCTCCCAAAATTTGACAAAGAAGAATTCGAAAGAGTTAAAAAGCAAAAGCTTGAATCAATCGCTAATCAGGTAACACAAGCAACAACAATTGCGAATAATGTTTATTCAAAACTTTTATACGGGAATGAGCACATAATGAGTATTCCAACTTTAGGAACTAAAGAAACTCTTGAAAAGTTAACTCTAGATGATGTGAAAAAATATTATCATGATAATTTTTCACCTTCTGTTGGTTCAATTGTAATAGTTGGAGATGTGAATCAAAATGATATTGTTCCGAAGTTGACCTTCTTAAGAGATTGGAAAGGTAGTAAAGTTACTCATCAGAATGAACCTCCATTGCCAACTATTAGCAAAACGAAAATTTATTTTGTGAATAAAGATAAAGCACCACAGTCCGAAATAAGAATCGGTTATATGGCTATGCCATTTGATGCATTAGGAGAGTATTACAAATCAAGCATAATGAATTATGTTCTTGGTGGCGCTTTTAATAGCCGTATTAATATGAACCTTCGTGAAAACAAAGGGTGGACTTATGGCGCAAGGTCGGGATTTAATGGAAATAAATTTATTGGGCCATTTACTGCAAGTGCCGGTGTTAGGGCTAATGCTACTGATAGCTCTATTGTAGAATTCATGAAAGAAATTAAAAATTACGCGATTAAGGGAATCACTGACGATGAATTATCATTCACCAAAAATTCTATTGCTCAAAGTGATGCACTTAAATATGAAACAGCTCAACAAAAAGCTGGATTCATTAAACGAATTATGGATTACAATTTGGAGAAAACGTACGTTGATAAACAAAATGAAATTTTAAAAAACATCACTAAAACTGAGTTAACAACTTTAGCAAAGAAAAGATTACCGTTTGAGAACATGGTAATTCTGGTCGTTGGCGACAAATCCAAAACCTACATAGGGTTAACCAAATTAGGTTATGAAGTAATTGAATTGGATTCAGATGCAAATCCTATTGTTAAAAATGAAGAAAAAAGTGAAATAAATAATACTCCAGAAACAATAAAAAGTAATGCAAAGCCGGTATCACCAAATAAGAATAACATTGGACAACCTATAAAAGTAAATCCGAAGGAGGTTAAGTAACGAATTTGAAGAGCTGATTAAACATTCACACTTCGAACTTTAAGTAGCAAATATTAAATCCTTTTTCTGAAAACTTCTTCTCGTAGTAGGTCCGAATAGAAGTTAATGCTTCATCTCTCAGATTAGGATTCAAGTATAAATTATTTGTTGAATCCAAAATAGTGAAACCATTATTTGAAGCTACTTCTTTTGAATATTCATAAAATGGCTCACTGTCAGTTTTTAGATTAATCTTCCCCTTAGGAATTAATATCTTTTTATATCTGTTAATAAACATCATATTTGTTAGCCTTTTTCTTTCTCGTGTCTTTTGTGGTTGAGGATCTGGAAATGTAATCCATATCTCAGATACCTCGTTCTCAGAAAAACAAGATTCAATAAAATCAATACGAGTTCTAATAAAAGCAACATTATTCATTTTATTATCAACAGCTAATTTTGCTCCTGTATGAATCCTATTTCCTTTAATATCCACACCGATAAAATTATTATCCGGATAACGTTGAGCCAGTCCCACCGAATACTCCCCTTTACCACATCCTAATTCGAGAACAATTGGATTATTATTTTTGAAGTATGCTTGATGCCATTTCCCTTTTAATTGAAAACTATCTTCTTTAGCTTGCTCAAATGACAGAAAAAAACAATTGTCAAATGAATTAACCTCAGCAAACTTCTTTAATTTTCTTTTTGCCATTCTTTGATTTACTTATATTCTTATTTTTACAAAAATAAAAATTAATGCAACAACAGCAACGAATATTAATCGCTCCTTTGGATTGGGGTCTGGGTCATGCAACAAGATGCATTCCAATTATTCGATTCTTACTTGAAAAACAACAACAAGTAATTGTTGCGGCTGATGGTCGTCCGTTAGCGTTGCTCCGCAAGGAGTTTCCAAATATCGAGTACATTCAACTTAGGGGTTACTCCATTAATTATGCAAGAGGTAGTTTGATGATTTTAAAAATGCTATTCTCCATTCCTAAAATCTTAAAAGGAATTTATCGTGAACATCAAGCTTTGAATCATATAATTAAAACTAGAAAAATTGATGTTGTTATTTCCGACAACAGATTTGGGTTATGGAATAAAAATGTAAAGTGTATTTTTATAACACATCAAACGATGATAAAATCTCCTTTTGGTGAAAAACTATTACATTTCATCAATTTAAATTTTATACTTAAATATTACGAATGTTGGATTCCCGATGAAGAAGGAGAAATTAACTTATCAGGGGATTTGTCACACAAATTCCCACTTCCTAGAAATGCATTTTTTGTAGGCTTACTTTCTAGGTTCAACTCAAAACAAAATTTAAACAATTTAAAGAATCACAATTCGATTTTAATTATTCTTTCTGGCCCAGAGCCTCAGCGAACGATATTTGAAAACATCCTTTTGAAACAAGTTGATGAAAGCGGATTAAAAACTTTGATTGTTCGCGGGCTGAGTGATCAAATTGAGAACACTGAAATCAATAAAAACGTAACTATAGTAACACACCTCTGTGCAGAAGAAATGCAAAAAACAATAGAAAAATCGGAATTAATAATTGCTCGTTCAGGCTACTCAACCATAATGGACATGGCTATTCTTGGAAAGAAAGTTGTATTCGTTCCTACTCCAGGTCAAACCGAACAAGAGTATTTAGCAACACTACTCGAACAAAAGAAAATTGCTTACTTCCAAAGCCAATCAAAATTCAACCTTAAAGAAGCTTTAATTGAATCGAAAAAATATTCAGGATTTGTTGAAAATATGGACAATAACAAAATTGAACAACGACTCGAAATCTTGTTGAATAAGATGAAAGAATAAACTAAATTCTAACACACTAAAATCAGGCCATCTCTGGCAATACAGTTGGAACTCCAGCTTGAATCATTTTCGTTATCCCACCTCGAACATTTACAACGTGTTTAAATCCATTTTTCTTTAACAAGGAAACTGCCATCATCGAACGATAACCACCTGCACAATGAATAAGATATGATTTACTCTTGTCTAATTGGTTCATGTTTTGTTCAAGTTCAGCTAGGGCAATTAGATTTGCATTTTCAACAATGCCATTTTTCCATTCACCAGGATTTCGAACATCAATAACTTGTTTGGTCTCGCTCAACTTTAAAAAGTCTTCAGGGTTGATACTCTCTGTTTCATCAACGAACCTTCCTGTATTTCTCCATGCATCCATTCCCCCTTTTAAAAATCCTTTAACATTTTCGTAGCCCACTCTTGCTAATCGCAGAACAGCTTCTGTTTCCTTACCTTCGTTTGTTATTAGTATCAAAGGAACCTTGGTATCAATCAACGAGCCCACCCAAGGAGCGTATTGACCATTCAATCCAATATTGATGGAACCAACAACGGTACCTTTCTCATATTCGTCAGGAGTACGTGTATCTAAAATGATTGCATCCGTTTTTGTCAAAGCATCAAATTCATCTATACTCAAAGCTCGCGTGTTGTTCTGAATTACATTGTCAATGTTATCATAGCCTTGCTTGTTTAACATTGCATCCATAAAAAAATACTTAGGTGGAGTTGGAAGTCCTTCGGTAACAGCTTTTATAAAGGCTTCTTTCGACATTGGTTGTAAAGCGTAGTTCACCAGCTTTTGGATTTTTATTGTTGAGAATGTTTCCTTTCCAATATTTTTTCCACATGATGAACCAGCACCATGGCCAGGATAAACAATAACATCATCTGCCAATGGAAGTATTTTTGCATATAGCGAATCGTAAAGCATACCTGCCAGATCATTCATAGTGATGTTTCCTTTTACAGCTAAATCCGGCCGACCAACTTCGTTTACGAATAAGGTATCACCAGTAAAAACTGCATAATCCTGTCCGTGCTCATCAATAAGTAAAAAACAAGATGATTCCATCGTATGACCCGGAGTATGGAGAACCTTTAGTTTTATTTTTCCCAGTGGAAGTATTTCGTTATCCTTTGCTACTTTGATTTCAAACCCTGCTTGAGCAGTTGGCCCATAAACGATAGTAGCTCCTGTTTTCCTTGCCAAATCAATATGTCCTGAAACAAAATCGGCATGAAAATGCGTTTCAAGCACGTACTTAATTTTTGCATTTCTTTTTTGGGCAAGCTCCAGATAGGGTTCGGTTTCGCGCAATGGATCAATGATTACAGCTTCCCCTTCTGATTCGATATAATAGGCTGCTTCAGCCAAGCAATTGGTGTATAATTGTTCGATGTACATAGTTTTTTTGTTTTGATTTTGGATTACAAAGATAATTGAATAATCCGAAATAATAATCTCTTTTCCTACAAATTAACGACTCTTTATTTATAGAATAGAATATACAGCTTATTCTATCACAATAGCGCCTTTGAAGGCTTCTCGAAACAAAAAACTATCTTTGTGAAAAAATCTAATCTCGGAAACAATGTTATTGCAAAACAGAGTGAACAAAAATGAGTTAAAGAAAAGGATTCAAGAAGAAACTACCAAAAGAATTACGGTATCGTTTTATCGCTATGTGTTGATTGATGAGCCACAACAAGTTCGCGACCACCTTTTTGAACAATGGACCAAACTTCAAATACTCGGCCGTACCTATATTGCTCAAGAAGGAATTAATGCTCAGATTTGTGTTCCAGAAGATAATTGGGCAATTTTTATTTATAATTTGAATCAAGATAATCGATTCAAAGATGTACCCTTAAAAATCGCAGTTGAGGACAATGGCAAATCATTTTATAAACTTACTATCAAGGTACGACCCAAGATAGTTGCTGATGGGCTAAACAATGCTAGTTTTGATGTGACTAATGTTGGCAACCATCTTTCAGCAAAGGAATTCAATGAGGCAATGGAGCTGCCTGAAACAATAGTTGTTGATATGAGAAATCATTACGAATCGGAAGTAGGTAAATTTATTGGAGCCATAACACCAGATGCCGATACTTTTCGAGAGGAATTACCAATGGTATTGGAGGAGCTAAAGGACAAAAAAGATAAAAAAATCATTATGTATTGCACCGGTGGGGTACGATGTGAAAAAGCCTCTGCTTACCTGAAGCACCACGGATTTAAAGATGTTAATCAATTGCATGGAGGAATTATAGACTACGTGAGACAGATAAAAGCGGAAGGTTTACCATCTAAATTTATAGGTAAGAATTTTGTTTTTGACGAACGAGTGGGGGAACGTATCACGGAGGATGTGATTGCAAAATGTCATCAGTGTGGCGAACCTTGTGATAATCATGTGAACTGTGCTAACGACAATTGCCATTTGTTATTTATCCAATGTGCTAAATGTAATGAAAGAATGAAGGGTTGTTGCACTCCCGAATGTATGCAAATTGCAGCATTGCCAGCTGAAGAACAAAGAGCACTGAGAAGACGAGGAAAAAACGATGACTCTCTTTCGGTGTACAAAAGTCGCTTACGTCCGAAGCTAAATGAGGTATTGGTAAAGGCAAAACCAATTAACTAAGTTTAACAAGCCAATGTATCCAAAATTCTGTTACATTTGTTTCCTTATTAAGGTTAAAACACAATAAAAAGAAGTGTTTTACCGTTATTCAATAAATGAAAAAACTTGTTTATTTAATCATCCTTATTCTTAGCTCTTCCTTCTCTTCTTTTGCCCAAAAGCAAAAAGAAAAGCCGGTTGAATTGCACTCTAAACATAAAAACAGTGCCGAATTGGGTGTTTTTCTTGGTGGTTCTTACTATATCGGTGATTTAAACCCTACAGGGCAATTTGTTTTTACAAAGCCAGCAGGTGGACTTATGTTTCGTTATAATTTCAACCCTAGAATCGCTGCAAGAGCTTCGTTTATGGTTGGAAGCATTGAGGGGCATGATTCGTATTCTACTTCTGCTTCACAAAAGCAGAGGAATTTGAACTTTAAATCTATGATAGATGAGTTTTCGGTGCAATTTGATTTTAATTTCCTTGATTATCGCATAGGTTTAGAAAAAGAGAAATTTTCGCCCTATATTTTCCTTGGGCTTGGTGTGTTCAATTTCAATCCTCAAGGGCAGTTGGCAAATGGCAACTACGTAGCCCTTCAACCACTTCGTACTGAAGGAGAAGGTCTTGATGGAGGTTCGATGGGAAAGCCTTATAAACTCACTCAGATTTCTATTCCATTTGGAGTTGGATTCAAAACCAATGTTTCGCGGAAGATGGGAATTACAGGCGAATGGGGATTTAGAAAAACATTTACCGATTACTTGGATGATGTAAGTGGGAAATATTATAACCCCAATAATTTGAGTGCTCAGAATGCTGCTTATCTATCTGACCCTAGCAAAGGTACTGACCCAAACTATGGTAATGTGGGAAGACAGCGAGGAAACGCAACAACAAAAGATTGGTATGTATTTGCGGGCATCATTATTTCGTTCGAATTGAAACAAAAACGAGAAAAGTGTCCTGGGTTTAAATAATAAAGTAATAAAAATGAAAATGTAAATCGTTTTACATTATAAAACGATTTTAAAGTAAGAATGAGTCTGAAAGAAAAAATTAACCTTTCTAAAATACCACAACACATTGCAATCATTATGGATGGTAATGGACGATGGGCAAAACAAAAAGGACAAGAACGAATTTTTGGTCACGAAAACGGAGTGAAATCGGTACGTGAAACAGTGGAAGCGGCAGCTGAACTTGGCGTTAAATACCTTACGCTTTATGCTTTTTCGACAGAAAATTGGAACCGTCCAGAGGAAGAAGTAATTGCCTTGATGCAACTTTTGGTGCACACCATCAGTGCTGAAACAGCAACCTTAAACAAAAACAATATTCGACTGCAAGCCATTGGCGATATGTATAGTTTGCCAGTTGATTGTTTTGCAGAACTGAACGAAGCCATCGATCAAACAAAAAATAACACAAGAACTACCTTAGTGCTCGCCTTAAGCTATAGCTCACGTTGGGAGATTACCAATGCTGTTAGAGAAATAGCATTGCAACTTGAGAATAAAACTTTATTGGCAGAAGACATTAACGAAAACACCATTACTGCTAACCTTTGTACTAGTTCGATGCCTGAGCCAGAACTAATGATAAGAACAAGCGGTGAACATAGAATCAGTAATTTTTTGCTTTGGCAATTGGCTTATTCGGAACTTTATTTTACTGATAAACTTTGGCCTGATTTCGGAAAAGAAGACTTTTACGAAGCTATAATAGACTATCAAAACCGTGAGCGCAGATTTGGAAAGACGAGCGAACAATTAATTTCATAAATCGAAGATGTACAAAAAATTACTAGCTATTATATGCTTTTCTCTCGTTATTATATCATCCAAAGCACAACTTACCATAGGAGGCAACGACTCTGCTTCTGTGGATTTTGCATCGCCTAAAGAATATGAGATTGGTGGGATAACCATCACCGGGGCAAGTCACCTCGACCAAAATGTATTGATTCTTTTATCTGGATTATCAGTAGGTGATAAGGTTCAAGTACCGGGAGATAAATTTTCGACTGCTATTGAAAACCTTTGGAAACAAGGACTTTTTGAAGACATCAAGATAACTGCCACTAAGATTCAAGGCAAAAACATTTTCATCAACTTTCAAGTTTTAGAACGTCCTCGACTTTCGAAGTTTGCCTTAAAAGGAATGACCAAAGGCGAAGCTGACGACCTACGTGAGAAAATTAAACTTATCAAAGGAAAGGTGGTGACCGATGGATTGATTGCTTCAACTGTTTCGATTGTAAAAACTTTCTTCGTGAACAAATCGTACAACGATGTAAAGGTAAATGTGGTGAAACAAAAGGATGAGAAGCTAGAGAACAACATTGTGCTTTTTATCAATGTGACGAAAGGAAACAAAATAAGAATTAAGGACATTAATCTTTCGGGAACAAAATCGATAAAAAAATGGAAACTCCGCAGAACGTTTAAAGAAACAAAACGTAGACATTGGTGGAATCCTTTCAACTCAGCAAAGTTTGACGAAGACAATTACGAGAAAGATAAAAAAGCATTGATTGCAAAATACAACGAGAAAGGATTTCGTGATGCAAAAATTGTTCACGATTCGATATACCGTATAAAGAGGCAAAAGATAAAATTGAATTGGAAACGCAGCTTCCGTACGTTTAGTATAAAACGTGATACCCTAGATGCTACTAAACGTATGAGTATTGACATCACGGTGGAAGAAGGAACAAAATATTATTTCAGAAATATTTCTTGGGTGGGCAACAGTAAGTATTCAAGCAAAGATTTGGCCAATGTACTTTCTATTAAAAAGGGTGATATTTACGACCAAAGCACGCTGGATCAGAAATTGTTTTCGAACCCGAATGGAAACGATGTCACCTCGCTTTATATGGACGATGGTTATTTGTTCTTCAACATTACTCCTGTAGAAGCCAATGTAACGAACGATTCGATTGACCTTGAAATGCGTATATACGAAGGCAAGCAAGCTACCATTAGCAAAGTAACTGTGGTTGGAAATACAAAAACCAACGACCGTGTTATCATGCGAGAGATAAGAACCAAACCGGGACAGCTTTTCCGCAGGTCGGACATTATTCGTACACAACGCGAATTGTCGCAACTTGGATATTTCGACCCTGAAAAAATGAATGTGGTGCCTACTCCGAACCAAGCTACTGGTACTGTGGACATAGAATACACGGTGGAAGAAAAACCTTCGGACCAAGTGGAGCTTTCGGGAGGTTATGGAAATGGAATGGTGGTAGGAACACTGGGCGTTACGTTCAACAATTTCTCTGGAAAGAATTTCTTAAAAAAAGATTCGTGGCGACCTTTGCCTTCGGGTGATGGACAACGACTAAGCGTGAGAGCGCAGTCGAGCGGTTTGTTTTATCAATCGTATAACATGTCTTTTACCGAACCTTGGTTGGGTGGTAAAAAACCAAACTCACTAAGTGTTACAGGTTATTACTCGGTGCAATCGAACGGACAGAAACGCAAAACAACCGACACGAATGGAGACAAAATAAACAATCCTTTGCGTGCTTCGCTGGATATTATTGGTGCTTCGGTAGGTTTGGGTAAACGATTGAAATGGCCTGATGATTATTTTACATTGTATCAGGAATTGGATTATCAATATTATATTTTGAATAATTATAGCTCTATCTTCTCGTTCAGCAAGGGGTATTCGAATAATATTTATTACAAAGCTTCGTTGCAACGCAACTCGGTGGATAAACCAATATTCGAAACTCGTGGTTCGCAAATAGCTTTGACTGGACAATGGACTCCACCTTATTCGTTCTTCAACAACAAAGATTATACTTCCTCTACAATGACAGCTCAAGAGCGCTATAAGTTTGTGGAATATCAGAAATATAAATTCACAGCTAAGTTCTTCACTCCTATTACCAACAAACGTGGAACTGATGGTAAGGAGGCTCGTAACTTGATATTGCGTACTTCGCTTGGTTTTGGTTTATTAACTTCGTACAACAGTCATGTGGGGCAGTCGCCATTCGAACGATTCTATATGGGTGGTAGCGGACTTACTGGATATGCACTTGATGGGCGCGAAATTATTGCGTTGAGAGGGTATGACGACCAATCATTATCACCTACTACGGGTGCTTCGTTCATCACCAAATATTCGGCTGAGCTGCGTTTCCCAATCACACTTAATCCTTCGGCTACTATATATATGCTTGGTTTCTTAGAAGCAGGAAACTCGTGGGCTAACAAACAAGATTTTAACCCTTTCAACGTTTACCGTTCAACAGGTCTTGGGGTGAGGGTGTTTTTACCGATGTTTGGTTTACTGGGCTTCGATTACGGTTGGCGCCTTGATGATGTGCCTACTAACCTTGGTATGCAGAAAGGACAATTCCACTTTACGATTGGTGCTGCTATTGGCGAATTGTAGTTGTTGTTAGTTTAAGAGGAGGCAATTGTTCAATTACACAATTTTGCAGTAGGCAATTATTCTAACAACCAACAACTAAATCTAATATCTCAAATCTCATATCTCAAATCTAATTGAAGGCAGATAGTTCATCACACTTCGGTTACTTTCGTCCTGCTTTCCGTTTCAATCTTTTTCTTTGCCCGAAAAGGACAAAGAAAAAGGATTTCCACTTCAATCAGGTGCAGTTAGTCAGCACATCACTCTTCGGAACCTGTCCCGATACTTCTGGATTCGCTAATGCTTATTTCACCTGTGGTTACAAGGCCTGTGTTTTGGTTCGAGGTCTGGGTGAAATGACAGAAATCGGACGCAAAGTGTCAGAAATCGGACGCAAAGTGTCGGAAATCGGACGCAAAGTGACAGAAATCGGACGCAAAGTGACAGAAAGGCGAGGTCGACAGGGATAAAGAGGGAAAGTACGGAGAAAAAAATATAACATGAAATGGAAAAATGGAGCATAAATGGAATATGAAAGGCGGGGTAAAGGAGGAAAACGGGTTTTGGGACTTAAAAAAGTGATGTTTTTTTGCGATTTGGCAAAACGATAGGGAAATATTGAGCAACGATTGCCAAATATTGATCAACGATAGGGAAATATTGAGCAACGATTGCCAAATATTGAGCAACGATTGCCAAATATTGATCAACGATTGCCATATATTGAGAAGTGATTGCCAAATATTGAACATCGATTGCCAAATATTGAATAACGATAGTGATCTTTGTACGTTGAACAGACTCTACTTTTCATTGCCCTATCTATCCGTTTTACCCAACTCAGCATTTTTTTTCTGATGTTAGGGGTATGGAATAAATTAATAGCTTTGTGAACTTGCAAGA
>JBAXQU010000008.1:0-63052 GCA_037131555.1 Bacteroidota bacterium | reverse complement strand
GGGTAAGCTGAAAACCGAACAGAGTAAGCAAGACAGAAAATAAATAATTAATAACAACAAAACAAAACAAAAACAAAATGAAAAAACTTTACACTATTATTGCAATTATTGCAATGTCAATTAATGCAAACGCCCAATGGGTAAATCAAGTAAGTGGCGTAACAGGCGACTTGTCAGACGTATTCTTTGTGAACTCTCAAGTCGGTTACGCTTCAACAACAATGATTGGCGAAAACTACCTTTTAAAAACTACCAATGGTGGTACAACTTGGAATCAATTAGGAGGAGCAAGCAATCAAGCTTATGGTATTTATTTTACCTCTGTTGATACTGGTTATCTTGCAAAAAGCACTATTGTTTACAAAACTACAAATGGTGGCACAACTTGGACAGGTTCAACGGCAGCGGGAACAAGCCTAATGTTAGGCATTTGCTTTCCTTCTCCTTCCATTGGTTATTGTGTTGGTGCTAATGGTTCAGCACAAGGTGTAGCATTTAAGACCATTGATGCAGGTGGTACGTGGAATCCAATTTCTCCAATTAACTTTACTCATCGTTCTGTTTCGTTTCCAAGCATTGACACAGGTTATGTAGTAGGTAACAGTGGAGACATACAACGAACAGTTGATGGAGGTTCAACTTGGACGACACAATTTTTCTTACTGGCACAGTTTCACCAAAAGGAACGTATGTAATAGCATCATACAACGCAAATCCGAGCATACTTGCATTAGCAAATAAAATAGTAAACGACAGCACACTATTAAATACATTACAAATATTATTAGTTAATCCACAAGGCAAAGCAATAGACAAAATAGGCTCTACACAGCTTTTGCAATGGATAAACTTGCAGTACGGAAATTTCAATAACAAAACATTTAAAAGACAATTTCAAATATCAAAAGGCGACACCAACTGGGTACAAGGTCAAACAGAATGGGATATTTCAAGCATCAATTTTAACGACTTGCACCACCATAAAAGCGTTTGCAACACAGCCAATGATTTTACACTTTCAATTGACGATGTAGCGTTAGATTGTAATAATAACTATGTTGATGTTGCAATATCAGGACAAGAAGACGGAGACGACAACACAACATTCAATTATACTGAAATGGAAATTACATACGACCCTGCAATATTTGGTACTAATATTGTTCAAAACAATAGAGTAACACTTGTAAATGCAGGTTATCCAATAGATGCAAGTTATCCGCACACATTAGCAGACGTGAACAGTTCAACAATAAAAATAACATTTGGCGACAATTCAGGCACAGCCAGTACAGCCACTTTCACCAGTGGCACTCCTTACCCATTATTTGATTTACAAATATTAATATCTAATTATGATTGCAACGGTATAGACCCTGCAATTACTTTTGACAATGTAAGCTCATACGAATACAACATATCAAACTATATGTATCCAGTTACTACAATGAATGTAACTTCCTCTCAACAAACCTACACTTGCGATGATTGGCTCGGCATCCCCGATTCAACCTGTTGTTGCATCACAGTTTATGATACCACCTATACCACAAGCTATGAGCAAGCTCCATATAACAGCGTTACTTTTGTAGATAATACTTTTGGTACTCTTACCTGTCCACCTGTTATAGATGGCGTTACCTATGCAGTAGATACACTTGATGCAGGTACAAACCAACCAACCGATTTACTAACAATTAATGGCAAGTTTTTTGGTAGCACTCAAGGAGGTGGTACTATTGAGGTTACAGATGCAAACCAATCAGTTGTTCACCCTTTATTAGATAATTATGATGTTATTTCTTGGTCAAGCAATCAAGTACAAGTGAAATTGCCAACAGCTATATTTCCACCACAAGACATATACACACCTGGAACTGGACCAATAAGAATATTTACTGATTGCAGTCAAACAACAAACTATCAAAACATTGATGTTTTTTACAGCATATTAAACCGTTTCAACGTTAGCAACACAAACAAAATGCGCCCTAATATAGTTATGATAGATAATTATAATAGCTATGTGTTTAGATGCGACACAAGTATAACACACAACCCGCAAGCACTTGCCTGTATTGCAAAAGCAATAAGAGTATGGAACTGCTATACAGGTGTCAACTGGAGATTAGGAGATGAAATTAATTTAGCATCTAACGCAGACGATGGAATTTCTAACATTTATTTTAGCAACAGTTGGGGAACAAACATATCAACATTAATGATTACATACACAGAAAGACTTGGTTGTTATGACACAATTAATTCAGTTGCCTTTACCAACGAGGCAGACATAAAAATCAGGCAAGATTTAAGCACTCTGCCAACATCTCCAACTTGGAGTTATGACACAACAGGCGCAATACTAGCAAGCAATCAACGTTCCTTTTATGATGCAATTCTTCACGAACTTGGACACGCACAAAGACTTCAACACGTTAATAACACAAGCGACATAATGTATCGCAATCCAGTTACAGGTTTCAGACCAAGCCTTACAACTACAAGTTCAGCATTAGCAGGAGCATTTAATGTAGTAAGCACAAGTGCAGGAACTTCACCTTCTACGTATGGTTGCTCATATTCAACACTTGTTCCAAGTGCAAGAAACTGTATCTTTGCATCGTTCGGAATCAATACATACGAAAACGGAAACAATCTCAATGTATATCCAAACCCCGCAAACGATGGCGAAATAACAATAGCATATCAATTAAGCAAAACCGCAACTGTTCAATTTAAAATAGTTGATTATATAGGCAGAGAAATAATATCACTAAAACAAGAAACAAAAGAACAAG
The DNA here is from genome assembly GCA_037131555.1 of Bacteroidota bacterium. Lineage (GTDB taxonomy): Bacteria > Bacteroidota > Bacteroidia > 2-12-FULL-35-15 > 2-12-FULL-35-15 > 2-12-FULL-35-15. Next base: position 60,251 of record JBAXQU010000008.1, on the reverse strand, counting down.
GAAAATACACACAACAAATAAATATTTCACAATTAGCATCAGGCATCTATTTACTAACAGCAAACATTAACGGACAATACCAATCAATTAAACTAATTAAATTATAAATAAAATGAACACAACAAAAAAAATTCTTATCGCAGTAATTATAATTATATGCAATTTTTCCTCTTATGCACAGCGTGAAAAACTTTCAAAAGAGGAACTTTTAAAATCCCAACAACGCACAATTAAAGAAGTAACATTTATTTTTGAAGGAGTTGCAACAAAGCAAGAAGGCTATCTTACAAAGAAAAAAGAACCCTTTACTTGCACAACAATACAAATAACAAAAATATTTAAAGGCAGTCCGCAAATAAAACTTGGCACTATCAAAGTAATAACAGAAGGCAGACCAGACGACATAATAAGCGATGGTGGAGACACAAAGTTATACACTGGTCTAACCTTTATTATTATGGCATCCATTGCCAATCCCGATATACTACCTAATAATACAATCACCACCGACAACCCACAATCACTATTAATTACAAGTGATGTAATCAGAATTGCCGACACTACAAACAAAAGACTTTATCACAAAGGCACTACACCAATGGCAACTTGGTATGAAACAAAATATAATACATTAGACGACCTTTATACATTCTTAAAAGAAAAATGCAGTTTAACAATACAAGAAGAAACCAAAAAATAAATGAAATAAAAACCCAACAACAATGAAAAAATATTTTAAAATAGCTTTTTTAATTTCCTTTGCTTTATGTTCGTGTAATCCAACAGTTGACAAAAAGCAATATGATTTACAAGTTAAATTTAAAGACAGTTTAATAACGGTTATTAAAAATCAAAAAACTCAAATTGATTCATTGAACTTTAAATTAGATTTCAAAAAAAGTCAGATTATTCTCGAAAGTAAAGCAGCCCCTATGACGGCATATGCCTTCACAAATATATCAAATGCAATTTTGAGAGAATATTTTAAAAGAAATATGAAAGAAGGAGATGGACTCAAATATCCTTTACTGATGAAAGAGGTATTAATAAACGCTTTTGATGCGTCTGGTTATAATTATCATGCCACATTGCATAAATTAGCACAGGTAGGCTTTACTCCTAATGAAAGAGCATATGTTGAAATCATTATTATGCCAATTTTATCTAAAAAGAAAGAACAATATAAAGAGATATACCAAGGGCAAGAACTTGAAGATGTTATAAAGATTCTTCAAATATTTAAAAGTATAGGAAATTATTAAAGCCATTGTTGGTGTTTTTTTACCAACAAACCTTTAGAATATAAAAAGTAAAATTTACCGATTAAACTTGTTGGTGAAAACACCAACAAGGGCAAAGGGAAACGAAGAGAGAGAAACTGCCTGCCCTAATAGAAAGTAAAACTAAACCTATTAAAGCCCTTTGGCTTGCACTATCAGTTCGGCAACATCCAGCACTTTCACTTTTTCTTCTTTATTGAAATGCTTCACACCATCCGTAATCATGGTATTGCAAAAAGGGCAACCAACAGCAATCACATCAGGGTTTAGAGCTAGGGCTTCTTCGGTTCGTTCTACATTCACTTCTTTGTTACCTTTCTCGGCTTCTTTAAACATTTGAGCTCCACCAGCACCACAACATAGGCCATCGGCTTTACTTCGTTTCATTTCCATCAGTTCGGCCTCAAGGTTTATCATCACCTCGCGAGGTGCTTCGTACACATCGTTGGCTCGTCCAAGGTAACAAGGGTCGTGAAAAGTAATTTTTTTTCCTTTAAAACTTCCGCCTTCAATTGTTATTCTTCCTTTGTTCAGCAAGTCTTGTATCAATTCGGTATGATGCACTACTTCGTAATTTCCTCCAAGCGAAGGGTATTCGTTCTTCAGTGTATTGTAGCAATGTGGGCAACCTGTTACTATTTTTTTTACCTCATATCCGTTCAACACGGTAATGTTATTCATGGCTTGCATCTGAAAGAGGAACTCGTTTCCAGCACGTTTTGCAGGGTCGCCTGTGCAACTTTCTTCGCTACCCAATACTGCAAATTTCACGTTAGCATGATTCAATATTTTTACAATTGCTCGTGTAATTTTTTTTGCTCTATCGTCAAAACTTCCGGCACATCCCACCCAAAACAATACTTCAGGAGTTTCGCCTTTGGCGAAGAACTCAGCCATCGTTGTTACTTTTAAATCACTCATACATCACTCTTTTTATCAATTCCAACTTTTTGGAAATTCAGTTTTAATAATCTAATTTTTATAAACACTCTCATTCATTTGAATAGTTGTGGTTTATTCTTGAGCCCATTTTAATCTATCTGCTTGGCTAAACTGCCAAGGAGCACCATTGTTTTCGATGTTGGTAAACATCATATTAAGTTCGGTAGGAGCAGAGCTCTGTTCCATCACCATATACCTTCTCATTTCAATGATAATACTCAAAGGGTCGATGTTCACAGGGCATTCCTGCACACAAGCGTTGCACGAATTGCAAGCCCAAAGTTCTTCAGGCGAAATGTAATCGCCAAGCAACGATTTTCCATCATCTACAAATGCACCTTTGTTTTTATCCATTATGTTACCCACTTCTACCAATCGGTCGCGTGTGTCCATCATTATCTTTCGTGGCGATAGTAGTTTGCCTGTTATATTTGCCGGACAGGATGATGTGCATCTTCCACATTCGGTACAGGTGTACGAATCTAATAATTGTTTCCAAGTTAAATCCATTACATCTTTTGCTCCAAAACGCATAGGTGCGCCATCACTAGGAGGCACTACAGCATTAGGGTCGAACATTAGTTTTACCTCATTGGTCACCGATTCTAGATTGGTGAATTTTCCTTTTGCCAATAGATTGGAAAAATAAACATTAGGAAAAGCTAATAAAATATGGAAGTGTTTTGAATAGGGTAGGTAGTTTAAAAATCCGAGAACCATCATCACATGTCCCCACCAACCAATACGTTCAACGATATGTAAAGAAGATTCGGACAAAGAGCCGAACAAGATAGGACCTAATTGATGACTGATAGCAAATCCAAATGAACCTGAACTTTCGGAAACATGCGACCAACCGTTTCTGAAAAGTACTTCGTCAGCACCATTCATCATAAAGATAAAACAAATCAACGTGATTTCGCCCAAAAGAATAAAGTTAGCATCCAACTTTGGCCATCCATTCAATTCGCTTTTCACCAAACGAGGTACTTTCAATAAATTTCTTCTGGATAGAAAAGCAATGGTTCCGATAAAAGCAAGTATGGATAGTATTTCGATGAAGCTAATGATGAAGGTGTAAAAGCCTCCAAGATAAGGCAAAAACAAGCGATGCGAACCAGTAACACCATCGGTTACTATCTCAATAAGTTCAATTTGAGTGATGATAAAAGCTACATATAGGAAAAGATGCAAGATAGCAGGAATCGGTCTTTCAAACATTTTGCGTTGTCCCAATGCCACGAGTGTCATCAGTTTCCAGCGTTGGGCAGCATTGTCTTTGCGGTCAATTTCTTTGCCAATCAACACATTTCGTCTCACCTTTATTACATTCATTGTAAACCATACGGAGCCTGCACCAAACAAAACGATAAAAATAACTATTGCAATCATAAGAGGAAATTCTAAACTATAATCTAAATTCTAAACCTTCATCAATCAATCAGCTCAACTTTATTCTTTATAAGGTTGACGCTTGTTTCTAATGTTGATGTATCTATTAGGGTTAATGCGAACGTCTTTCAATAATTTATCCAAATCGTCAGCAGTTCTGTCAAGTTTTTTGTACAAACTATCATTGTTTATAAGCATGCCCATGGTGCCTTCACCTTTGTTAATCTTAGTCATAATTACCGATGCTTGATTTAATGCAACATCAGCATTATTAATAGCCGAAATAAGATTTGATTTAGCAATGGAATCGCTAATGTTCGAAAAATTACTGATAACATTTCCAAGTTTATCACTGTTATCGGCAAGGGTGGTGGCTAGTTTATTAATTTTAGTGAGTATACTAGCAATTTTCACTTTCTCTGTTTTCACCAATGTATCAAGTCGGAAGGAAGTAGTTTCTAACGAACCTATCGCATCCTTAATGCTTTCGAAACTCTTAGAAAGATTTTTCTGAGTGTTTTCATTAAAAACTTGTTTAAAAACAATCATCAACGAATCGAGAGAAGCAAGCAAAGCTTGCGCTTTCACTTGCAATGGCGCGATGGTTTTATTAACAGCTTGTTTTAAATTGTCTTCTTGCGATGAAAATAAGGTATCACCTATTTTGGCTTCCGCAGGTGAATTACCAAGTAATAAGGAAACTGCTTTTGACCCCAACAAATCGGAGCTTACCACTTTGGCAACTGAATTAAAAGGTATTTTTACTTCGTTATCAACTACTAACCCTACACAGATTCTTCCGCCAGTATTTGGTAAGATTTTTATTTTCCCAACCATACCCACTTTAAATCCATTAATGAGTAAAGGATTAGCTTCCACAAGCCCATCGATATCGTTGTACACCGCATAAAATTCTCGTTGTGTGGAAAAGAAATTTTTTCCTTTTAGGAAGTTGAATCCAATGAGAAGGCATGCTATAGCCAATGAAACAACCACTCCTACTTTAACTTCTTTTTTTATTTTCACGATAGTAACTTAGTTCTATTTTTGCAAAATTAATGATTTATTGTAATTATTTGAGCGGAATTCTTTTTTCGCCTTGCATCGCAATCACAAAGGCTTCTTTAAACCCCTTTTTCCTCAATTCATTCTGAAGCTTTACAGCCTCTTGTTTTGTTTTGAAATTTCCTCCTGTGTATTTGAATATTCCTTTCTCGGTGTATTCTCCTGGTTGAATAACATCTTTAAATTTTTCGGATGTGAGCGGTATCTTTTTGTCTGATGACATTAATTGGACTTTATAAACAATATCGTCAGTTTCATTACTAATCTCCTTTTTAGTTTCTTTGTTATCCTTTATTTCTTTTTTGTTCACTTCTTGCTTATTTTTATTTTCAATCTCTATATCATTATGAACAGAAACGGTGCTCGTGGTATCAATCGTTTCTTTCTTTGGTTGTTTTTTATTGTTCTCTATTTCTAACGAATCTTCCTTGGTTCGTTTATACGGAAGTTGTTTTTCAAAATCATCATCATACTTTTTTACACTACCTTCAACATCATCTTTGTATTCGCGAAAGGCACGAAATAATCCAGAAGCAACATATTCTTGTCCTTTGTTAGAAACCAAAAATTGTTCTTCTTCGGCATTTGTCAAATAACCTATTTCGGTCAATACCGATGGCATGTAAGTTCGCCACAATACCCATAAACTTGCACGTTTCACTCCTTTATCCACTCTTCCAACTTTACCTGCGTATTGTTTTTGTGCTTTCGAAGCAAAGGCCAAACTCTGATTGAGATAGGTATCGTTGAACATACTCATGATGATGTATGATTCATCTGAATTTGGATCGAAGCCTTCGTATTTTTTTACATAGTCATCTTCCAGCAAAATAGCCGAGTTCTCGCGTTTGGCAACATCCAACTTTCCTTTTTCATTTTTAATACCCATTACATAGGTTTCGGCACCATGTACTTCATCTCTGCACACATCTTTTCTTTTTACTTTATCGTGTACACAAGCCGAATTGCAATGGATGCAAATAAATAAATCGGCTTTAGCGCGATTCGCAATCATTGCACGTTCTTGAAGTTCAACAAAGACATCGGTTTTGCGTGTATACACTACCTTTACATCTTTCATATTCTCTTCGATGTACTTACCTAGCTTAAGTGCAACGGCAAGTGCTACGTCCTTTTCTTTGTATTTACTTCCATGGCAACCAGGGTCTTTCCCTCCATGCCCTGCATCAATAACAACTGTCTTAACAGCAAATACTGGCAAGAATTTTGGGGTGAACGAGGTGACTAAAAAACAGATGGACGAAATAATTATGAAATAAATAAACTTTTTCACGCTTTACTTTTTAATATATTAACCATTTAAAACAATCATTTGTTGGCAAACATTAGAATCAACAAATAGGTGTCTGCTTTTTTTAGTTAGTTTTGAGCTTTTCAAATCCAACTTATTTTACAAAATTAAGTTTTAAAATTGCGTATCGTATTATTTAAAAATATTTTTATCCTCGTTTGTTTGTTAATAACTACATATAGTTACTCTCAGGCTAAAACTGCTACATTCGATACTGACTCTGTTAAATCGACCAAGGACACGGTAAAAAAAGCTTTGGATCAAGATTCGTTTCTTAAAGATAAGGTAACCTATGATGCAAAAGATTCGATGTTGATTGATATGGAGAATCAAAAAGCATACCTTTATAACAATGCTCATGTTGCCTATCAAGATATTAAACTGGAAGCAGGCTACATTGAAATTGATTTTGGTAAGGACCTTGTGTTTGCTACTAGTATAAAGGATAGTGCTGGTAAGGATAGTCAATTGCCTGTGTTTCTTCAAGCGAAGGATAAATTTACAGCAGGAAAAATTACCTATAACTTTAAAACAAAAAAGGGAAAAATAAACGATGTAATTACTCAACAGAATGATGGGTTTATACATGGCAGAGACATTAAAAAAGATACGAGCAATATTTGCTACGTGGCACACGGAAAGTACACTACTTGTGATGCAGAGCATCCTCATTATTACATAGGAGCCAAACAAATAAAGGTAATTCCTGATGATAAAATTGTGACAGGACCTGCATGTCTATACATTGCTGATATCCCAACACCGCTTGTAGTTCCATTCGGACTTTTTCCGAACAAAAAAGGAAGGGCGTCAGGAATTTTAATTCCAAGTTATGGCGAGTCGGCAGGACAAGGTTTTTTTCTGAAAGAAGGAGGTTTTTACTTTGGCAATAGCGAAAAATTTGATTTGGCATTGCGTGGTGATATATATGGCAATGGTAGTTTTGGTTTGAGTGCGAACAGTAGTTATGCCGAAAGGTATGATTTCAATGGCAGAGTGAATATTAAGTTTTCGGAATTTGTAACTGGTCAGCGTGAATTACCGAATGCCACCATTCAAAAATTGTTTTTCATCAATTGGAATCATATTCAAGACCCGAAATCACATCCTAGCAGTAGGTTTACAGCAAGTGTGAATGCTGGTAGTAGCAAAAATAGCAAATACAATGGAGCACCAACAGGTGATTATTTAACCAATACCTTCTCATCAAACATTGCATATTCCAAGTCGTTTCAAGGAACACCATTTAATTTTTCAGCCAATTTGAGGCATACACAGAACACTCAAACGAAAAAGATAGATGCTAGTTTGCCTGAACTTTCATTGACCATGAATAGAATCTATCCAATGAAAAGCAAAAGCAGCACTACAAATAAGTGGTACGAAAAAATTGGAATGAGTGCCGCATTGAGTGCACGAAATGATATATCAGCTTATGATTCTACTTTCTTTACCAATCGCACTGTGCAACAGATGAAGAATGGGGTTCATTTGGCTATTCCTATCAGCACTTCACTTAATGTATTGAAAGTATTTACACTCACACCTTCTATCAATATGGGAAGTAGTATGTACTTTCAAACACTTCATCAACACTACGATTCGAATGTTAATTATGTGTTTCAGGATACGGTGAATGGTGTAAAATTAGCGAATGATTTTAATGTTTCAACTGCCCTGACCACACATCTCTATGGCGATTATTTTTTCAAAACAAAACATTTGAAACAAATAAGACATGTGGCTACACCTGCTATTACGGCTACTTATCGACCTGATTTTAGCGAAGGACAATATGGTTATTATCATTATGCCGAAGGAGATGTAAATCATGCAATGCCTCAGTATTCAATCTTTCAGAATGGAATTTATGGTTCGCCTGGAGCTGGTCGTTCGGCCTTGTTAGCGTTCAGTTTGAACAATACTTTGGAGGCAAAAACTAAACAACAAAGCGATTCGGGTGTGGTGTTCAAGAAGGTGAGTTTGATTGATAATTTCGGAATCTCGGTGGCTTACAATGCGGCTGCAGCAACCAATAAATGGACTCCCATTAATTTGAATGGACGTACTCGATTGTTCAAAAAGCTTGACATTACTGCTGGTGCCACGCTCGACCCATATTTGATGAATCATGTTGGTGGCGATAGTGCTGCGTATTTGAGTAGTGATGGACGTTTCACAAGACTTACATCAGGTACGATTTCTTTTAGCACCAGTTTAAGAAGCAAGGAAAAGCCCTCAACACCAAAGCCTGCATCACCTGTAGCTACTCAGGATGAGATGGATTATATACGCATGCATCCTGAAGCTTATGTTGATTTCAATGTTCCTTGGAGTTTGAATATTTATTACAACTTGAATTATTCGAACACAATTACCAAAACAGTGACTCAATCGGCAACATTTAATGGCGACTTGAGCCTTACTAAGAAATGGAAAATATCGCTTACATCTGGTTACGATTTCACTTCAAAAAAACTAACGTTGACATCAATCAACATTTACAGAGATTTGCATTGTTGGGAAATGAAATTTAACTGGGTACCGTTTGGTTTCCGCCAGTCGTATTCGGTTGATATTTTGGTAAAGTCGGCTGTGTTGAGGGATTTAAAATTGAGCAGACGAAAAGATTGGTATGATTATTAATTTTAATAAAAGAAAATTGTAATTGAAAAATCTTTCAGAGACGAACAAATAAAACATATTCTTAATTTTGTCAAAAATTTAAATAATCATCTAAAAATTAATAATAAAATAATGAAAAAAATAATTACATCAGAAAATGCACCAGCTCCAATTGGGCCTTATAGCCATGCTGTAAAGGTGGGCAATATGCTTTTTGTTAGTGGACAAGTGGGTAAAAATCCGAAGACAGGTGAGCTGATTTTGGGTAATGTAAAGTCGGAAACCAAACAAGTGATGGAAAACGTGAAAGGCATACTAACTGATGCCGGAATGCGTTTCGCGAATGTGGTAAAAACAACCATTTTTCTAGCCGATATGAATGATTTTGCTGCTGTGAACGAGGTGTATGGTTCGTATTTCACAAGCGATTTTCCTGCTCGCGAAACGGTGCAAGTTTCTAAACTACCGCTTGGGGTGAATGTCGAAATCAGCGTAATTGCTGTTGATTAGAGGGCAAATAGAGTAGGGGTAGTTTTATGAGAAATTTCTTTTCTTATCCTTCATATATTTATCGAAGGTGAATTGTTAATAAAATATTTAACTAATTTTTTGGTTGAATAATATTTTTGACTTACTTAGCAGAATAATTTATTTAACAAATATTAACTTAATTTATTTATCATGGAACAAACAACTACAACCGCTGGTACACCAGCAAAAAGACCAACGTTTATTACGGTATTGTGCATTCTTTCATTCGTAGGAATTGCAATAAGTTTAGTAGGCGGTATTGGAAATTACTTTACATATTCAGCACTAGCAAGTACTGGTGATATGTTTGGAGGATTAAAAACTGACGCAGGCCAAGATTTAAATAATGCTATGAACGCAATGGCGGGTGCATTGGGCATGGATTACGGTAAAATGGCGACAGCTGCACTTGTTCAAGCATTATTGAATCTCCCTATTTTATTAGGTGTTTTGATGATGTGGAAACAAAAGAAAACAGGATTTTGGGTGTATGCTCTTTGCGAAATCCTTCAACCAATTGTACCTATTGCTATGGGTCTTGGATTAGTGGGTGGCATCATGGCTACGGTAGGTTTAATTTTCGCAATCGTGTTTGTCATCCTTTATGGTGTCAATTTAAAACACATGAGTTAATCAAAATAAGAATTAATATGTATCAGAAATCCTATCTCGATAATCGGGATAGGATTTTTTCTTAATAAAAATCAAAACTAAAAATATGGAAAACGAATCTTTCGACTCAATAGTAATGAACGAACGTCCACAGTTCTTAAAAGTGATTTGCACCTTAAGTTTCATCATGTGTGGATTGATGATATTAATGGGTTTATTTGGCCTTAAAAACTTGTTTCTTTCGCCCGAAGAAATTATGAGTAGCAACCCATATCTTCAAACCATGCAAGACAACAATCCCATGGCTTACCAAGCCATGCTCGATAGTATGCAATACAAAAACATGAATGCCTTATTGAGTTTGATAACTCCATTGATTTCGCTTGGAGGAGTGATTTTGATGTGGAAGATGAAGAAATCTGGTTTTTATCTTTACCTCGTTGGTGAGTTTTTGCCATATATTTCTATTGCATTAACTAGCGGAGTTAGCGCTATGTATGCTTCGGTAAGCAGTTTGGGCGAACAAGGCACCACTATTATTAATGTGTTTTTTGGCATGGTGGTGATATTCGACATATTGTTTGTGGTGCTGTATGCGGTCAATCTTAAGCACATGAAATAAAGGTGAGGCTGATTTATGTATTAAGGGAGACGCGGTAGTAAATCGTCTCCCTTCGGCAGTAAATCATCTCCCTTCGGCAGTAAATCATCTCTCTGCGGCAGTAAATCGTCTCCGTGCGGCAGTAAATCATCTCCGTGTGGCAGTAAATCGTCTCCGTGTGGCAGTAAATCGTCTCCGTGCGGCAGTAAATCATCTCCCTTTGGCAGTAAATCGTCTCCGTTCGGCAGTAAATCACCTAGACCTCGATGCCAATCGATTAGTATCGACTTAAAAATTAGCGTTTTTAATGATATAAAACGAGGAAATTGACTCAAAACAAATCTCTTATTTTAGATATTGATACGCTAATTAAGAGTGAAATCTTTGATTTTTTATTCGAAAGTGTTTTGCGAACCATGTTTTCTGCTAATTTTGACATCTAAATTCAAAACCTCAATAATATGAAAAAAACTATCCTTGCTCTTACTTTGTTTGCTAGTTGCATCACCATTTCGATGGCACAAAAGCCCAAAACTTATGATAAATTGGTTTATTTAAAAACTCAAAACGATGGATCTGATGTGTCCATAAGCATCGAATCGCCTGTGGCCAACGACAAACAGCTCAAGTTTAAATTAAAAATAGTGAACAAAACCAACGATTATATCGTGTTTAAACCATCAGAATGCAAGCTGATGGTAAACGGAAAAGAGATTAAACCCAATGCCAAAGAAAAGGAAATGGTGGTAAGTCCGCTCGACAACGATTCGAAAGTAATCAATATTTTTGGCGAAGGACTCAACGCTGTGCGCTCGTGCACTTTCAACATCGATGGTGTTTACAAAATTTCGAGTAAAGCCACTGGTGTAGAAGCCCCTGATTTCAAGTTACCGGTGTCGAAATACGATTTTTCGGCAGGAGCATTTAATGTAACTAGCACCAAACTTTACAAAGAATCGGATGCCACCGATGCTCAGTTCTCGGTATCGTATACAGGCGATAAAATGGGGGCTGTTTTCTACACCAACGCTACTGTGCTAATGCCTGATGGCAACGAATATTCGGCTACTAAATCAACCGGATTGTTTGCAAAATCAGGTATGAAAATTATTCAAAAAGGAAGTACCGAAGACTTTACACTCCACTGGAATCGCATGGAAGGCGGCAGAGCCATGGACATGCAAAAAGTACCAATGACCATAAAATGGCATAATACTTTTTGTGAAATATCGCCAAAACCATTGCCAACAGTGGTTCTTAATCTTGAAATTGATGAAGCACTTTCGAAATAAATTTCATAATCCAAATGTTTACAAAAACAGTTAGTGCATGCATCAACTGTTTTTTTTGTGAGGAAAATCATATAAAATCCAACGCTTCCATCCAAGTTATTGTTCAATGTGAAGCATTAATTTATACATTTGCAATCGAAAAAAAATCATAACTAACTTTTATGGGTCGCGTATTCGAAAAGAGAAAATATAAAATGTTTGCCCGCTACGATAAGATGGCAAAAGGCTTTACCCGTGCAGGTAAAGAGATAGCAATAGCAGTTAAATTGGGAGGTGCCGATCCTCAAGGCAATTCACGTTTGCGTGTTGCTATTCAAAATGCGAAAGGTATCAATATGCCCAAAGACCGCATTGATGCGGCCATCAAACGTGCATCGTCAAAAGATGAAAAAGGGTTAGAAGAAATTGTGTACGAAGGAAAAGCGGCTCATGGAATTGGTATTCTTATCGAATGTGCTACTGATAATCCTACTCGTACTGTTGCAAACGTGAGAATGAACTTCAATCGACATGGTGGAGAGCTTGGAAAAACAGGCTCTCTAGATTATTTGTTCGAGCGAAAAGGTGTTTTCAAAATAAAAAATGAAAACGTCAATATTGAAGAGTTAGAATTCGAACTTATTGATTTTGGAGCCGAAGAAATAGAAACCGATGAAGATGCACTCATTATCTACACCGCTTTTTCTGATTTCGGAAAAATGCAAAAAGCACTCGAAGCAAAGCACCTGAACATCATTAGTTCAGAACTTGAGCGAGTACCTACGTCCACGGTTGAACTTAGTGATGCTGAGATAGAAGAAGTGATGATACTTATCGGTAAATTAGAAGAAGATGATGACGTGCAAAACGTTTATCACAACCTGAAATAGAACAAATCAAGTGCATTCAAAAAAAAGGAGAACGACTCATGCAGTGGTTCTCCTTTTTTTATTCTAAAGTTTTATTTTCTTGGTGATAAAGGCTAAGCCCAGCTATCGGACTTTCGATGATGGTACCCATTACAATGCCTTTCTTTAAAGCCACTGCACGTAATATATTACTGTAATAAAAAGCAACAGAGCCTACACAGTTTAGCGGCAAAGCGTGATGATTGGCCAATTTCAGAATGTGTTTTTCAAATAATTCTTCAAAACAATTCGCTACTAAATTGACCATAGTTGGTTCTTTCAAATTTTGAAATACAAATTTGCTAAACGTTGCCAAATACCTATTTGGGTTTGGTTTCCGATAAACCGTATCGAGTACATCATCCTTATTAAGTTGAAATCTTTGGTAAAATCTTTTTGAAAGTTCTTCAGGTAATTCCTTATTCAAATAGGCAGCAATAAAGGTCTTCCCGATGTGTGCACCACTACCTTCATCTCCCAATACATAACCGAGCGAAGGGCTATTTTCAACAATGTTTATCCCATCATAATAACAGGAGTTGGCACCTGTACCGAGAATAGTTACTAAGCCATTTTTATTGCCGCAAGTAGCGCGGGCAGCAGCAAGCAAATCGCTATGAATAGAGATTGTTGAATCCTGAAATTCTTTTTTCAACGCTAGTTTCACAATTTCTTTTTTAGCATCCGTTCCGCATCCTGCGCCATAATAGAAAATTTGTATGGTGGTATTCAAATTAACGGATGAAAAGCTCTTCAATAATTCATCTTTTATGATTGACGAAAAATCATCACTCGACTGAAAGTATGGATTGAAGCCTTGTGTAGCGCATTGATGAATTTGATTAGAATCATCAATCAAGCGCCAATCTGTTTTTGAAGAACCACTATCTGCAATTAAAATCATAGTTGAAAGATAGTGGCTAAAGTATAGAATTTAATGCTAGCTTAGTTCGACTTTCCTTCTTTCGACTTAATATATTTCACAATCAAGTCCATTTCTTCGTCTTCAAGCTTCGCTCGTACCTTCATTTTTGGCATCATTGCATCCCAAATTTTAGGACTAATCTTGTTGGGCACAAATATTTGATGACATGCCCCACATTTATTGGCATATAAGGTTAAGCCTTTATTTAATTCATCAATATTTACTGAAGGATATACTACTTTGGCATGCTCAACGTCTGATAGGGTGGGCTTAAACACTGCAGTGGTACACGAAAATAAAAAACAAGAAAATAGAATCAAAAAATAGTTAGTTCTCATAATAGTTATTGGTTAAAATTCAAAATCAAGTAAAAGTCTAAACTGGTATTTTTCATACTCATCTAAGTCAAGCGAATTGGGTTGTTCATCCGTTTTTCTCAAATTGGTGATTTCGGGTAAAAAATTAAGAATGAGTTTATATTCTTTGTCCTTCGAATTAAAAAACAAAGTAGGACCAAGCAGAAGGGCAGCGTGTTCCAACCCTTTTTCAGTGGTAATTTCATATTGATTTTTAGCTTCGAAACCTAAGCCAAAACTAGATCTGAAGTTGTACATATAACCAAGGTTAAATTCAATAGGAGTAGCCATCAACTTCATTTTGTTTTCTTGTTCCACCTTTCCATTGATTACCTTCCCTTTTACTTCCTGTTCCCATTCCCATTCTCCAGCTATGTTAAATGCAATTAAGTGTTTGTCGATCCTCTTATCAAGTATCAGTTTCGCCTCTAGATCGAGCCCTGTGCCTGAGATACCAAGTTCCCCGTACACAGCCGAACCTAACATTTGAGTAGTAGCATCCGTTAGTTTTAGTTTCCATTCATTCGAGATGGAGAAATCAGAAACACTTGTAATAGTTCCTGTAGAATCACCTTTGGTGGCAAAAGATTGGTGAGTAGCATTCAAATAGAGAGAAGTCTGTAATCGGTCATTTAATCCCACTTCGAACTCAAGGCGTTCATCTATTCCTCTATAAAAGGCTTCTTTGCCCATTCTAACGGTCGACCATACTTCTAGGTCTCGAAATCCTCTGGCTAAATTAGTGCTTTGGTAAGTCTGCGCGAACTGTCTGTCTTGCGCTTTAAGTTCACCCAGAAGTAGAATTATAATTACAAACACAAGAGTGTTTTTCATAACAGTTAATTTAGAATTAATATAAATAAGGCGCAAAACTACATATAAGATTAAACCCTACAAGTTTATTTTTTCTGATATTAATCAGGTTAACTCCGTGTCATTTTCAAATTTTCTTTCGACCAAAAACAGAATATTTGAAATTAAAGTCAATAAGTTATTACCTTTGCCGAATGTTATCAGGAAAAGAACTAATACTCGCAACAAAACCATTTGCAAAAGAAATACGCTGGAAAAGTTGGTATCATACCATCACGGGATTCTTATTATTAATTGGTGCCATAATCGGTACTTATATTTTCCCCACAATTATGGGAATTCCAGCCATAATTGGAAAGATACTATGTAGTATATTCGCTGCCATCATGCTCTCCAGAGTGTTTATTATTTTTCATGATTATCAACATCATGCTATCCTGCAAAAGTCCATATTTGCAAATTTTCTTTTTACATTGTTTGGTATTTATATGATTACTCCACCGAATATTTGGAAACGTTCTCACGACCATCATCATAATAATAATGCAAAACTGTTTAGTGCAAGCATTGGTTCATTCCCTATAATGACGAAGCAAAAATTTATGGATGTTGATAAAAAAGAGAGGTTTTACTACCTTGCTGTTCGTCATCCTCTAAACATGTTTTTTGCATATCTAACCACATTTATGTATGGAATGTGTATACAGTCTTTCCTTAGTAATCCTCGCAGACACTGGGACTCATTGGCTGTTTTGATAATTCATTTTACTATTGCAGGGTTTATAGTGTTCAATTTTGGATGGTTGGCTTGGCTTATCTCATTTTTTCTTCCTTTCTTCTTGTCCCATATGCTTGGGTCATACTTGTTTTATGCACAGCACAATTTTCCAGCAGCAATATACAAACCCAACAAAGAGTGGAATTATGCGGGGGCAGCGCTTGAATCATCGAGTTATATGGAAATGAACAAAATTGGTCACTGGATGACTGCCAATATCGGTTATCACCATGTTCATCATCTCAATTCTAGAATTCCATTTTATCGTTTACCTGAAGCCATGGCTGCTATTCCTGAACTTCAACGTCCTGGTAGAACTAGTTTATCACCATCAAACATCATTAAATGTCTTCGACTTAAAGCTTGGGATCCTGAGTTAAACAGAATGGTTGGTTATAGTGAAATGGGTTTGTAGTAGATTAGTTTTCTTTTTTACTTTTTTTATCCAATGTATCTACTTTCTTAACGAGAGAATCTAAATTCCGGAAATGAATGTATGTCTTTCTGTATTTGTTTGCTTCAAATGCAGGTGACCCCATCATTACTTCCCCTTTCTTTGTGATGCTCTTCGAAATTCCGGATTGAGCTGTTATCATGGTGTTATCTGCAATTTCTAAGTGACCTATAATTCCTACTTGCCCACTGAACATACAGTTTTTGCCTATTTTTGTCGAACCCGCAATCACAACTCCTGCCGCCAAATAACTATTTTCTCCGATTTCAACATTGTGCGCAATATGAATTAAGTTATCAAGTTTTACACCCTTCCTTAGAATGGTTGATCCTAGTGTTGCTCTGTCAATAGCACAGTTTGCTCCTATTTCAACATTATCTTCCACTATCACGTTTCCAATTTGAGGAATTTTCTGGTTGTCGTTCTGTGGATTAAATCTAAAGCCATCACTACCAATTACGGTTCCTGAGTGAAGGATGCAATCTTTACCAATCACTGTTTCTGAATAAATTTTTACTCCCGCGAAAAGTGTTGTATTATCTCCAATCACAGAGTTTTCACCTATTACCACCTGAGGATATATTTTTACATTGTTACCGATTTTTACATTATCGCCTATAACCGCGAACTCACCAGCGTAAATATTGTAACCTATATTTGCGCTTTCCGAAATGTATGCATGTTTTGAAATGCCAGTCTTATTCAATTTTACTTGATTGTACATTTCGAGTAATTTAGAAAACGCAATTTCTGCGCTTTCAACACGAATAAGGGTAGTACTGACAGGCTCTGTCAAAACTAAATCCTTATTCACTATTACCAATGTCGACCGAGTTGAATAAATAAAATGTGTGTACTTCGGATTTGCTAAAAATGAAATAGAACCTAGTTCTCCTTCTTCAATCTTCGATAGTTTCCAAATTTCCGAATTTGGATCTCCTTCTATCTGACCATTTAATAATTCTGCAATTTGTTGTGCCGAAAACTTCATATTCATATACTATTTAAATTCTTTTTTTAGTTCGAATAATCAATACTTGTACTTTCTCCTTCTATTGCCAAAAGGGTGTTGGCAAAAACACTCTGAGCTTCATCCAACAAAGGTTGTAAATTTTTGTATCTTGCTGAATAATGCCCAATCATTAGTCTTTTCGAATTCGATTTTACCGCCATTGTCGCTGCTTGAATAGCAGTAGAGTGAAACGTTTCTTTAGCTCGAGCCTCCATATCACACATAAAAGTGGCTTCGTGATAAAGCAAATCGGAATTTTTTATATAATCCAGAATTCGCTCATCATAACAGGTATCCGAGCAATAGGCATATTTTCTAGGTAATAATTTCCTTGTAATCAATTTTTCGTTAGGCACAACTCTACCATCAGGTGTTTGGTAATCACCACCTTTTTTTATGTTAAGTATTTGATCAAATGGAATTTTATAGAAAGCAATTACTTCTCTCGAAATGTTTGCCAACGGAGGTTTTTCAATAAATACAAATCCACAACACGGAATACGATGATTCAAAACAATTGTGCGGACTTCAACTTTATCATCCTCAAATATCAAATCATCATTGACAAATTGATGAGGATGGTAAATAAGATTGTAATTTAGATAAGTTTGCGAATATTTGTAATTTACTTCTATAATTTCCTTTAATTCAGGAGGAGAATAAATATGCAGTTCTTCAGTCCGTCCTAGCAAATGCATGCTAGACAATAATCCCAATAGTCCTAAGTAATGATCTCCATGGAGATGAGAAATGAATACATGATTGATGCGTTGGAATTTTATTTTGAATTTGCGAAGTTGTATCTGTGTGGCCTCACCACAGTCAACTAAAAAAAAACGCTCAGCGATATTTAACAGCTGAGCGGTAGGATTACGTTTAGATGTTGGTGTAGCACTACTACATCCAAGTATAGTTAATTCGAAATTTTGCATTAACCGTTTTAAAAGTTATCAAACCTTTGAAACAATAACTGCGTCTGCTTCCGATAGGCTATTGGTTATGCTTAAGATTGAATCAAGTTGTGAAATTGAAATTAATTTTTTTACAGCATCTTGCAAACCTGTCAATACAAACATTCCTTGGCTATTTCTACACAATCTGTTTGCTACAAGTATAGCGCTAAGTCCAGATGAGTCGCAGTATCGTGTATTAGTTAAATCGATGATAATGTTTTTGATGCCATCTGTGTTTAATACCACCAATTCTGATTTGAGTGACGGTGCAATATTACTATCAAGTTTTTCAACTTGAACTTTAATAATTGTGTACCTATCGTTTTTTTCTATTTGGAAATTCATGCTTTCAAAAAGTTTTAACAAAAGTAAGCAAACTTTTGTTAAAATTCAAAAAAAAATAGTTATTCCAATAAATTAATTTCTTCCTGCAAGTAAAAATAAAACAGCCATCCTTACTGCAACACCATTTTCCACTTGTTCGAGTATGATACTTTGGTCACTATCTGCCACTTCTGATGTTATTTCTAAACCTCTATTTATTGGACCTGGGTGCATTATCACTATTTTCTTAGAAAGGGAATCAAGTAACATCTTGTCTAACCCATAAAGCATGGTGTATTCACGTAACGAAGGAAAATATTTGATTTCCTGACGTTCGAGCTGAATTCGTAACATATTTGCCACGTCACACCATTCAAGAGCTTTTCGAAGGTTGTGCTCTATTTTTACGCCCAAACTTCCAATATACTTAGGCATAAGTGTTGTAGGCCCACAAACCATGACTTCTGCTCCTAATTTTTTCAAGCAGAAAATATTCGATAAAGCAACTCTTGAATGTAGTATATCACCCACAATTACCACCCGTTTTCCCTTTATTTCTCCCAGCCTCTCTTGAATAGAGAATGCGTCTAGCAAGGCTTGTGTTGGATGTTCGTGTGCACCATCACCTGCGTTTATTATTTTTGCATCAATATGTTTCGATAAAAATACCGATGCACCTGGATTCGGATGTCGCATCACCACCAAATCAACTTTCATGGCTAGTATGTTGTTTACAGTGTCAATCAGGGTTTCACCTTTTTTGACTGAAGAGGATGATGACGCAAAATTGACAACATCCGCACTAAGTCGCTTTTCAGCCAATTCAAACGAAAGTTTGGTACGTGTAGAGTTTTCGAAAAATAAATTAGCAATAGTAATATCTCGTAAAGATGGAACTTTTTTTATTTGACGATTGATAACGTCCTTAAAATTATCTGTAGTATTAAGAATAAGTCGAATATCCTCCGAAGTAAGGTCTTTTATTCCAAGTAAATGTTTAGTGCTCAACTTTGTCATATAACTCTAAAACTTTTTTTTACTACTTGTTGTTTTTGGTTTTCGAAAACATGGTTACTCTATCTGCTCCATCTATTTCTTTCCATTCTACTTTCACATTTTCTGAATCAATTGAGTCTATTGTTTTTCCAATATATTTGGCTTGGATAGGTAAATGTCTACTCCATCTGCGGTCAATCAAAACTAACAATTCCACATCATTTGGTCGGCCAAATGCCAACATTGCATCGAGACCTGCGCGAATTGTCCGGCCAGTGAATAGCACATCGTCAACAAGAATTACATATTTGTCTTCAATGATAAAATCAATTTCTGTGGCATTAGGGATTAGTTCTTTTTTGCGAAAATCATCTCGATAAAAAGTGATATCTAGGCTCCCGCACTTAATTTCTTTTTTCTTTAAAATTTCTGTAAGTTTTTTTTGAATTCGCTTAGCAAGATATATTCCTCGAGGCTGAAGACCGATGATGACGGTGTTTGAAAATTCGTTGTGAACTTCTATTAATTGATAACACAACCGTGTTACTGTAATCTCAAAGTGCTTATCGTCTAAAATGATTCTTGGCTTCATCATATCAGGAAACAAAGGTATACAAAAACTTGAATTAAGAAACGATTAGTTAATAAATAATCAATGTCTTTATTTTTGAGTAATTTATTTACTTAAAGTAAACAAAACAAAAGAAAATTAAAAATGCCCCAATTTCTTGGGGCATTTCTCTAAAAACCATGGCGTGATTTCTAGATTTCTAACCTTATCGCTAAGGCTTGAAATAGTTATTCAGATTTATTTTCTTCTTTGTAAGCGTCAGCTGATTTTTTTTCGGTTGCTTCTAAATCTGTTTTCAAATTCGAAAGAACATCCATATCTCCAAGTGTTGTCTTTTCAATACTATCTTTCATCTTTTTTACTGTTTTTTTAGTAGCTTCTTCTTCTGATTTTTTACCTTCATTAGCAGCTGCTTTTTCAGCATTAGCAGCATCTTCTACTAAACGTGTATGCGAAACAATAATTTTTTTCAATTCCTTACTGAATTCCAAAACTTTGAAATCCAATACTTCTTCTACTTTCGCTGGTTTACCATTTTCTTTTATCATGTGACGAGTAGGGCAGAACGCTTCAACACCATATGGCATTGAAATGATAGCTCCTTTATCCATTACACTGATGATAGTACCTTGGTGAACTGAGTCAATATTGAAAATAGTTTCGAAAATATCCCATGGATTTTCTTCGATTTGTTTATGACCTAAACTTAATCTACGATTTTCTCCATCAATATCTAATACCACAACATCAATTTTCTCTCCTACTTTAGTGAATTCTGATGGGTGTTTCACTTTCTTAGACCATGATAAGTCAGAGATATGAATTAGTCCATCAATTCCCTCTTCAAGTTCAACAAAAATGCCGAAGTTGGTAAAGTGTCGAACAGTAGCAGTATGTTTAGTTCCTTTCGCATACTTGTTGATAACATCAGCCCAAGGGTCAGTGGTAAGTTGTTTAATGCCTAATGACATTTTTCTCTCTTCGCGATCAAGGGTTAATATAACTGCTTCTATCTCTTGTCCTACTTTCAAGAAATCATGAGCAGTACGTAAGTGTTGGCTCCAGCTCATTTCCGAAACATGAATCAAACCTTCAACTCCTGGTTGGATTTCAACAAATGCACCGTAGTCAGCTATTACAACTACTTTACCTTTTATCTTATCTCCGACAGCAAGTTCGGTTTGTAAACCATCCCATGGATGTGCGCTAAGTTGTTTTAAACCTAAAGCAATACGTTTTTTCTCATTATCAAAATCAAGAATTACAACGTTGATTTTTTCATCAAGTTTTACCACTTCTTCTGGGTGGTTGATACGACCCCAAGATAAATCAGTAATATGAATCAATCCATCCACTCCTCCTAAATCGATAAACACCCCGTATGAAGTAATATTTTTAACAGTACCTTCCAATACTTGTCCTTTCTCCAATCTCGAAATGATTTCTTTTTTCTGTTGTTCCAACTCAGCTTCTATTAGTGCTTTGTGCGATACAACAACATTTTTGAATTCATTGTTGATTTTAACAACTTTAAATTCCATTGTTTTTCCTACAAACTGATCGTAGTCGCGAATAGGTTTCACATCAATTTGTGAACCTGGTAAGAATGCTTCTATTCCAAAGACGTCAGCAATTAAACCTCCTTTTGTGCGGCATTTTACAAAACCTGTAATAATTTCATCATTTTCTAAAGCTGCACTTACCCTGTCCCATGATTTCATCGAACGAGCAGTTTTGTGTGAAAGTATCAATTGACCACTTTTGTCTTCTTGACTTTCAACAAATACTTCTACCATATCACCGATTTTCAAATCAGGATTGTAGCGAAATTCTGATAATTGAACCACACCATCTGATTTGAAGCCGATATTTACTACCACTTCTTTATTGTTTTTCCCAACCACTTTACCCATGATTGTCTCGCTTGAAATAACCGATTTAAGGGTTTTTTCATACACTGATTCTAGCTCTTCACGTTCTTTTTTAGAGTATGAATCACCTTTTTTGCTTGTTGCATCCCAATCGAAAGCTTCGTGTTCTTCGATGTGGTTTCTTTGCGCCACTGGAGCGGTTACTGTTTGTTCTTCCATCGTTGGTTGAACGTTTTCGTTTTCTGACATTTTGTTTTTTTTTGTATCCAATTATCTTTTGTTTTTAATACGATAATTGAAGAGGTTAATAATTAATATAAATCTATCCCTTATTTTTGGGGTGACAAAGATACATGTTTTTTGATTTAAAAATCCGATTTTTCAAAAAATTGTTTAATACCAAGTAAATAATGAATTTATCTTTGGTTATGTTGATAACAAAGGGAGAAACTTAAGTTCAGTTGCCTAATTATCTGGCTAGAATTCGTAGATTTGCCAACTTTAGTAAATCTTAATGAAAAAAAGAATAAGGTATTATAGGCTTTTATGGCTTAAATACGACTTACCTGCAGGCCTCTCAGTGTTTTTAGTAGCCTTACCTTTGTGCATGGGCATAGCTCTTGCTTCTGGCGCACCTTTATACTCAGGTTTGTTATCCGGCATCATCGGGGGCTTGATAGTATCCTTAGTTAGCGGCTCTCAATTGGCCGTTTCAGGGCCAGCGGCTGGTTTAACTACTGTGGTTGCTGCCTCCATTATCTCGCTTGGCAATTATCAATTGTTTCTGCTTGCAGTGATGGTAGCAGGGCTATTTCAATTGACATTGGGTCTTTTAAAACTTGGAGGGATAGCTAATTATTTCCCTTCGGCTGTAATTAAAGGAATGTTGGCTGCAATTGGTATTATTCTTATTTCCAAACAGATTCCCTTAGCTCTTGGGTACGACCAACCTGATTTTTGGACCAGTGGTTTAACTCAACTTTTTTCCGATTCGCATTTCTTTTGGAACATCAAAGATTTTAATCACCATATTACTCGAGGTGCTATCCTCATCACATTGGTTTCTATACTTGTATTGGTGACTCTTCGGCAACCATTTGCCAAAAAACTTAAAGTTATTCCGGCTCCATTATTAGTAGTTGTGATTAGTATCATCACCAATTTAATATTCACCAATGCTGTTTCGGAATTTTCATTGAAACCGACTCAATTGGTTAATATCCCTAAAAACATTTTCGCGAGTATCACATTCCCTGATTTTTCGGGGTTGTTTTCAAATACTGAAGTATGGAAAGACGGCTTAATTATTGGCCTCCTTGCCACACTCGAAACTCTACTTTGTATTGAAGCTGTTGATAAATTGGATAAGCGTAATCGCATCACACCCGTCAATCGCGAATTGGTAGCACAAGGTATTGGTAATGTTTTTTGTGGACTACTAGGAGCTATACCGCTTACTGCGGTTGTGGTGAGGGGAGCTGCTAATGTTGATGCTGGAGGAAGAACCAAACTTTCAGCTTTTACCCATGGTTTATTTCTTTTGCTAGCAGTTTTACTTGTTCCGTTTTTACTCTGTATGATTCCTTATGCTGCCTTAGCTTCCATTCTTCTAATTACAGGTCTCAACCTAACAAAACCTAAACTATATGTGAGCATGTGGAAACTTGGTCTTGATCAGTTTTTGCCATTTATCATTACCATCATTGTCATCCTATTCACCGATTTACTTATAGGAGTGAGCATTGGGCTTTTGCTCTCTATTTATTATATTATTCGAAACAATTTTAAAGCAGAATACAAAATAACCAAAACCATGGATGGTAAAATCGAAGAACACTATATCAAGCTAAATTCCAATGTTACCTTCTTGAACAAGGTGAAACTTAGAAAGGCGCTTGATATGATTCCTGAATACAGCATGTTGACAATTGATGGTAGTGAGTGTAATTTTGTGGATTATGATATAGTCGAAATTATCAGTGAATACCACAGCAAGGCTCGATACAAGCACATTGTTGTTCAACTTAAAGGCATTGAACGAGTAAATGTGATGTCTTCACATTAGTTCAATAGTAAGTTTTCTCGTAAGAATTGTTGATTTTATTGTTTCAGGTTTTTCTGAACACTGCCATCTGAGTAATAGATGAGTTGCCATCCGTTCGACTCTTGGTTTATTTCCTGCCCCAAAAGGTTGGTTACCTTAAGTATTTTAAAATCTGCTTTCGAATTATCCACTGAAATAATAGAAGATATCACTTGATGTCCATCCGTGTCAATCTGTATCAATCGGTAATAATTTAAAGTTTGTTGGGGTTGATAATGGGGTATTTGATAATGTCTCGCTGTGTTCGAATTTCCTGCTCCCGCAACAGTTTCCACGTTATTCCAATTTTTACAATCGGTGCTATGTTGAATTAAAAAATGGTCGTTATTGGTTTCGGTAGCGGTTACCCAAGTAAGCAAATTATGGCCTTCGGGTTGTCGTTGCCCTTTAAAGGTAAGCAATTCAATAGGCAATGGAGTGCAACTCACTGTACTACTTCCATTAAATTGCAAAGGCACTAAGGTAAAAACGGCACTCCAGTTAGACATACATACTATATATTGTTGTCCGGCAATCACAGGCAATGGAGGTTCGAAATTGGCCGAATCGCCACCGGGTGGTATTACTGATGCTATTCCCGTGCCTCCAAAAGGTTGATAATTCCAATTGCATCGAACAGGAGGGAAGTTTCCTCCTGGTATGGAATCGCATGTGTAAGGATAATAGGGATACATGATCCAATCGTAAAACCCCGATTGAGTGCCATTGGCTCCGAACGTAAATTCAAGATTTCCGGTAGTCAATACATTTATTATCATCCATGTAGTGTTGAGCTCTCCACTCATTAAGCAACCATAATGATCACTACCCCAAGGACTAAGGATGGAATCGTAAGCCGTGTATTGAGGATTACCAACGGTACCAAGTGGTGGTATTTCGTAAACATATCCAAAGCCGCTAGCTTGTACCGAAAAATCGAGGTTAGTACAAACATTTATGGCATTGGCACAATCGCCTGTTATCGAGGGTGGGAGTGGGTTACCAATACATTCTATATCCAAATCGATGCACATGGTGTCTTGTTCGAGACAAGGAAATAGGTTGACTTGAACATTTACATATCCAGTAAAGGTTGCCGTGTAGGTAAGACTCGACATTGGTGCACATCCATCATTATCGTATCCCAAAACAGTGGTTCCTGCGGCATCAAACAGGGTGATTTCCGAATCCCAAGTGCCAGTGCAGGTTGAAAATACATAATCGTTTCCAGCAACCACCACCACCGACACGTAGGCACCTCCTATCATACAGCCAACCGTGGTAATGCCCGGACAGGTGGGGTCGTAAGTGCCATAGTTGTAGCTTCCCAATCCACTGCATTGCGCATTACTTCGGTTAGCAATTAAGCTAAATGAAATGATGAAAAAGGCAATAAAAGTAAATTTTCGAAAACGGAAGAACAAGGACTAAATCGAATCTAAATAAAGGTTTTAATACTAAAATGGAGTAGGGGTTTAACTCCGATTATTATTTTTTGTAATTGATTTTAAAATTATTATTGAACTGAATATGGATGCAAAAGTATGAAAATGAGGCGAAACTCGAAAGCTAAAATTTGTTATATTTAGGTTAACTAATAAGATTTTTGTCTTAAATATTGAAAATATCTCGAAAATAGGGAAGCAAAACCACAAGAATGGATAGCGCAATCACCAGAATGGTTCGCTAATTCCTATTGAATCACAAGTAATTGCAGTTTTTACTTAAGGTTATGGCTTCGTATCTAAAACCAACAATCAATTAGCACATTAGGATCCAAGTTGATTACTATTCTACATTTTATTGTTTCCGCGCGGAACTTCACCGTTTCCGCACGGAACTGCTCCATCTCCGAGCGGAACTACTCTATCTCCGCGCGACACCAACTTAGTTTCGCACGAATCTGCTCAAGTTTCGAGCGAATCTGTTCGAGTTTCGAGCGAATCCGCTCAAGTTTCGAGCGAATCTGTTCGAGTTTCGAACGAATCTGCTAAAGTTTCGAGCGAATCTGATCGATTTTCGAGCGAATCCGCACCGAAATCCTGTAGCAAAATAGTAGTATAAACTAACCATTTTAGGTAAATCAACACTGTTGTTGATGTACTTTAATTATATATATAGCAGTTAATTATTGAAATTTATATTGAGCAGTGTTTCGGGTTAAAGATTCAAGTTAGCACCAATCAACCGGAACCCGAAAAGCTCATTTAACCATAAAATATTTTCTTCGAAACTTCAAAAGAAAGGAAATTCTTGTGCTTCGCTCTGGCTTAAATCCGAATTGTTCAACTTGCTAATTTCCAACCTTGCGCAAGAAACTAGTGTTGAGTACCGAAAATTATTACGATATTTGTGGCCTCAAAACATTTTCAGGGGTCAGTGATGCGTGTAAAAAGCTATTTGGCGGTTTTTCTTCTTCTTTTTTCGGCTTGCTCCACCGAACCAAGTGCCGATGTCCCTGATTTGAGCAATAATAATGAAGAAAAAAGCACCTATACCCCTCCATTCGACAATTTTCAGGCACCCGTGCAAGTTCTAGCAGGCACGCCTATGGCCGTGGAAGCAGGGAAACCCATCATTGTAAAAGCAGGAAAACCAACCGAAATAGCAGTAAATACCAATATTCGGAAAGTTGCCAACCTTACTACCCGCGTTTGTGGTCAGCCTTTGATTTCATCTACTCGTATTGCTGGCATGTTGCCCCCAACTCGCACGGCCAGCAAAGGCCTCGAAGTGCCAGCCCTTCAGCCCAACCCGGTGCTTGCCTTACCTCCTCATGCCAAGGACGATGTCATTAACCATTTCGAATACCTCGACATGGACCAAGGCATGAACACCAATAATATCAACATCATATTCGAAGACAAAATAGGAAACCTTTGGATGGGTACCAAAAGTAATGGGTTGATTAAATACGATGGTAAAACCTTCCTGTTTTTCACCGAAAAAGAAGGACTTAGTAGCAACAACATTAGTTCCATTATAGAAGACATCAGAGGAAACATCTGGATAGGTACACTTGGAGGAGGGGCTAACCGATACGATGGCAAAACATTTACCCATTTCACCACCAAACAAGGTTTGAGTAACAATTCGGTAACTTCCTTGCTCGAAGACACCGAAGGAAACGTTTGGATAGGAACCAATGGAGGAGGTGTGAACAAATATGATGGCGAAAACATGATTATTTATACCAACAAGAATGGTCTTAACGACAACATCATCCTTTCCATGATTGAAGATAGCAAGGGAAATATTTGGTTTGGTACCCTCTATGGTGGTGCCGACAAATACGATGGCAAGTCGTTTTATCATTATACCGAAGCCGAAGGTTTACGCAAGAATTGGGTGAGTACCATGCTCGAAGATAAAAAAGGAAACATTTGGTTTGGACATCGTATTGGTGGTGTCGATAAACTAGATGCCAATGGTATTACTTATATTTCCATGGAAGATGGTCTAAGTAGTAATGTGATTGTCGACATAAAGGAAGATAAAGAAAACAACATTTGGTTTGCTACCCAAAACGCAGGGATTAACAAATATGATGGTGCGAATATCATTCAATATCGCGAAGCGGAAGGACTCAATGATAACTTTATCAATTGCATCCACAATGATAAGTTTGGCAATATTTGGATTGGAACAATTAGTGGAGGTGTAAACATCCTCAAAGTACATTCGTTTGTTCATTATACCCTCAACGATGGACTAACTGATGATAAAGTGCTAAGCATTGCTCAAGATACAGCAAACAATATTTGGTTCGCCACTTGGAAAGGGGTGAGTAAATACAACGGAAAATCGTTTGTGAATTACACCGAAACCGAAGGATTAAGTAGTAACCACATCAACACCGTTTTTGCCGATAGCAAGGGCAATGTTTGGTTCGGAACGAGCGATAGAGGTGTAACCAAGTATGATGGCAAATCATTTTCAACCTACACCGAGAAACAAGGACTTAGCAATTATTGCATCACTAGTATTGCCGAAGACCATGCAGGAGATTTATGGTTGGCAACACAAGGAGTGGGTATCGATCGCTTCGATGGCAAATCGTTTTATCATTACACGGATAAAGATGGATTGAGCAGTAATTATGTTACAGTGATATTTAATGACAAAAACAACAACCTTTGGTTTGGAACACAAACCGGAGGAATATGCAAATACGATGGTAAAACATTTACTCGGTTTTCGAAAAAACAAGGATTAGTAAGTAATAAGATAAGCTCCATTACCGAAGACAAACAAGGCAACCTATGGTTTGGAACCAATGGCGATGGCTTGATTAAGTTTGATGGAATCAATTTTATTAATTTTGCAGAAGATGATGGCTTGAGCAACAATATTGTCAGTGCTGTGTTCAAAGACAAGGAAGGAAAAGTATGGGTAAGCACTGACAAGGGCATAAACATCATTAACAAAAATGAAATTACCAGCAATAAACTGCATCCTCCACACGAGGTATTAACTAAAAGCGAAGGGCTGAAAGACAATCGATTCAATTTGCAAAGCGTATTGTTTGATAAGCAAGGCAACGCTTGGTGGGGTAGTTATAAGTCGGCCACTATGCTCGACCTCAATAAATACGAATATCCACAATATCCTCCTACCATTCAGCTCAATTCCATTGAACTCGATCAAAACTTTATTGATTTCAATTGGCTAAAGGATACCCTTAAGAAAGGAGGGAAAATAACCATAGGCGATTCTAAAAACAAGAAAGAACTCGATGGAATAAAGTATCGAGAAGTAGCCCCGTTTCACAACTATCCCATTAATCCTGACTTACCTTATTATCTCAACAATATCACCTTCCATTATAGCGCCATCGATTGGCAAGCTCCTCATAAGCTTAGGTATGTTTATATGCTCGAAGGTTTGGATAAAGGCTGGAGTCCTTTAACTTCAGAAACCATGGTTCACTATCGAAACCTTCCATATCGCAAATTCACATTCAAGGTAAATGCAGTGGGAGTAGCTGGTAAATTCTGTCAAGGATTTGAGTACAGTTTTTCGATTCGTCCTCCTTGGTGGCTGCGCTGGTGGTTTCGAGCATTAGTAGCATTGTCAATTATAGTATTTTTGTTTTATGTGCTTCATTGGCGAACAGCTTTTCTGCGCAAGCGGCAAGTGGTCTTGCAACGAATCATTAAGGAACGTACAGAAGATGTGGTACAGCAAAAGATGGAGGTAGAGCAGCGAAACGATATTATTGAGGTGAAACAAAAGGAAATACTGGCAAGTATTAATTACGCTCAACGTATTCAGCGGTCTTTATTGCCACCGATAATAGAAATAATGGATGCCATTCCAAATTCGTTCATCATGTTCAAGCCTAAGGACATTGTGAGTGGCGATTTTTACTGGTTTTCTGAAAGTGAGAATAAGATACTGTTAGCTGCTGCCGATTGCACAGGTCACGGGGTGCCAGGTGCATTCATGAGTGCCATTTGTTCCGAAAAGCTCAATGAAGCAGTAACACAAACCGATGATGTTTCGTCCATTCTTCAAATTGTGAACATTCGCATGAAAAAGGTATTGCGTCAATATGGAAAAGAAGATTTGACCCATGATGGAATGGACATAGCACTTTGTGCTTTCAATATGCAAACCAATGAGGTAGAATTTGCAGGAGCCAATCGCCCTTTGTGGATAATAAGACATGGTGCTACGGAGGTAGAAGAAATTCAAGCGGATAAGGTTTCAATTGGAGGTTTTACTGACAATAACCAATTGTTTACCTTACATAAATTGAGTTTGAATAAAGGCGATACCGTTTATTTGTTCACTGATGGTTTCTCTGACCAATTTGGATTGAATGATAAAAAGTTGCTTACTAAAAAATTCCGCGAATTGTTACTCTCCATTCAAGATAAATCTATGGGTGAGCAGAAAACTCATCTCGACTTCTTTATCGAAAAATGGAAAGGCGATACCGAACAGACCGATGATATTTTGGTGGTTGGCATCAGAATGTAAATGAAGAAATGATTGGGAAGCTGTTTATTTATCAACTTCTTTCGAAAGCAATGCCAAAAAAATCCGATATTCGCACCTCCTATTAATAAACGGTAGTTAACATAAACGAAAATAAGTAGACAACTGCAATTCAACAAATCATTAAACGCATAAGTGAAACCATCTATACCCAAAGGCACAAGAGATTTTTCACCACAAGAGATGGTGAGGCGCAATTATATTTTCGATTCCATTAGACAAGTATTTCAACGTTATGGATTCTTACCAATAGAAACTCCTGCCATGGAAAACATGGAAACGTTGATGGGGAAATATGGTGAAGAAGGCGACAGACTTATCTTTAAGATTTTAAATAGTGGCGATTTTCTGAATGGAATTGATTCGAATGAACTACTTAATGCCAACAACAAACAATTAACCTCTAAAATTTCCGAAAAAGCACTTCGCTACGACCTCACTGTACCTTTTGCTCGCTACGTGGTGCAGCATCAAAACGAAATAACCTTTCCTTTCAAGCGTTTTCAAATACAACCTGTATGGCGAGCTGATCGCCCACAAAAAGGAAGATACAGAGAGTTTTATCAATGCGATGCCGATGTGATAGGAAGTAATTCACTCGTCAACGAAGTTGAGCTAGTTCAATTGATTGATGATGTGTTCTCGAGATTACAATTACCTGTCATCATTAAAATCAATAATAGAAAGATACTTAGCGGCATTGCCGAGGTGATTGGCGAAGCCGATAAAATAATAGATATCACTGTAGCAATTGACAAATTGGACAAGATTGGTGTGGATGGGGTGAATAAAGAGCTTACAGAAAAAGGAGTAGGAGCGGAAGCCTTGGCAAAACTTCAACCACTTATTCATTTCAATGGAACCACCATTGATAAATTGAATTTCTTAAAAGTATTACTAAGGTCATCAGAAACTGGATTAAAAGGGATAAAAGAAGTTGAATATTTATTCACCACCATCGCTCAACTATCTTCACTTTCGGCCATTATCGAATTAGATATTACCCTCGCCAGAGGATTGAATTACTACACTGGAGCAATCTTCGAAGTTAAAGCGAATGCTGGTAGCCTTTCGAGCAGTATTTGTGGAGGTGGAAGATACGATGACCTAACAGGAATTTTTGGTCTCCCTAATGTTAGTGGAGTAGGTATTTCGTTTGGAGCAGATAGAATTTACGATGTGCTTCACGAAATGAACTTATTCCCCGAATCGGTAGCGGCTTCCACCAAATTGTTATTTGTTTGTTTCGGTGAACCAGAACAAAACTTTGGCTTGCCATTATTAGCAAAAGTAAGGAAAGCAGGAATCAATGCCGAGATTTATCCAGATGCGAAGGCAAAAATGAAAAAGCAAATGAGTTATGCCGATGATAAAAAAATACCATTCGTGGTCATTATTGGTAGTGACGAAATGAATAGTGGATTGCTAAGCCTCAAGAATATGACAACAGGTGAACAAAGCAAACTCGAGATTGATAAAATAATAGAAAATTTGATATAGTAAGAAACTACTAAAATGCATTACATCACCACTTCGAAATTAGAACTAGAAACCATAGCTGATATCCTTTCGGCAAATAAAAAATTGGCATTGTCCGAACAAGCCAAACAGAACATTGTTCATTGCAGGGAATATCTTGATAAAAAGTTGGCAGCACAACACGAACCCATCTACGGTATCAACACCGGATTTGGTTCTTTATGCAATGTGCTTATTCCAGATTCAGACTTGGAACAGCTTCAACGCAATCTAGTAATGTCACATGCTTGTGGAACGGGTGATGAGGTGCCACAAGAGATAGTGAAACTAATGTTGTTGTTGAAAATTCAGTCCTTGTCGTATGGTAAATCGGGGGTGCAATTGGAAACAGTAGAACGCCTCATCGATTTCTTCAATATGGATATGTTGCCATTAGTATTTCAACAAGGATCGCTAGGAGCTTCAGGCGACTTATCTCCTTTGGCTCACCTTTCTCTTCCCTTAATTGGAATGGGCGAAGTGAACTACAATGGAAAACGCCAACAAGCCAAAGAAGTATTGATGCAATTAAAATCACAACCAGTTCAATTAAAATCGAAAGAAGGTTTGGCATTACTTAATGGAACTCAGTTTATGAGTGCTTATGGAGTTTGGTGTTTATTGCAAACACGCAAGTTAAGTGCCTCTGCCGATCTTGTGTCAGCCATTTCATTGGATGCTTTTGACGGAAGAATCGAACCTTTCAAGGAACATCTGCATATCATCCGACCTCATAAAGGTCAGTTGAAAACAGCCGCAGCCATCAATAGAATATTGGAAGGAAGCGAATTAATAAGACGAAAAAAGGCTCATGTTCAAGACCCTTATTCTTTCCGATGTATTCCTCAGGTTCATGGTGCTTCAAAGGATGCGATTGAATATGCCGAGAATGTTTTTCTGACAGAGATAAATTCTGTAACGGATAATCCTACCATATTTCCATTTGAAAACGAGATTATTTCAGGAGGTAATTTTCATGGGCAGCCTTTGGCATTAGCGCTCGACTTTTTA
The DNA here is from genome assembly GCA_037131555.1 of Bacteroidota bacterium. Taxonomy (GTDB): domain Bacteria; phylum Bacteroidota; class Bacteroidia; order 2-12-FULL-35-15; family 2-12-FULL-35-15; genus 2-12-FULL-35-15. The sequence goes on along the minus strand of JBAXQU010000008.1, from coordinate 28,044 downwards.
GCGATTGCTCTTGCCGAATTAGGTAATATCTCCGAAAGAAGAACGTATCAATTAATATCGGGATTAAGAGAATTACCACCATTCCTAGTTGCGAAACCGGGCTTGAATTCAGGGTTTATGATACCTCAATACACCGCAGCTAGCATTGTTAGTCAAAACAAACAATTGTGTTCACCGGCTTCAGTCGATTCCATTGTGAGTTCGAATGGGCAAGAGGATCACGTGTCGATGGGTGCTAATGCAGCCACAAAATGTTTTAAAGTGGTTGAAAACCTTCAACGGATACTGGCCATTGAATTGTTCAATGCTTCACAAGCATTGGAGTTTAGGCGACCATTGCAGTCTTCACCCATCATCGAAGAGGTGATAGCTAAATACAGAGAAGACGTTGCTTTTGTGGATGCTGATAAAGTAATGTTTACTGAGATTGATAAAAGCGTTGACTTTTTGAAAAGGATGACCGTGAATTTTTAGTATTCTGTATAAGTAATGATAATCAAAAACAGAAACAGTAATAACGTCATGAATAAAAATAGTGTCATCTTGTTTTCGTTTCTAGTTATTGGATTATCATCTTTCGCTCAATTTACCAATGTGCAAATAAGCAATGTAAACGACCCGGAGGAGGTTTCCATTGCTATTAACCCTAAAAACACCAATCAAATGGTGGTTGGGGCTAATATTGATAATGTCTACTCTTCTTCAAATGGTGGACTAAGTTGGATTGTCAATACGTTAAACGACCCTATTAATGGAGTATGGGGCGACCCTTGCATCTTCAACGATACTTCAGGTGCTTTTTATTTTATCCATCTCTCGAATCCTCCTGCTGGCAACTGGGTGGATAGAATAGTGTGCGCTAAATCAACTAATGGAGGCCTTACTTGGTCAGGCGGAACATATACTGGACTGAATGGAGCAAAAGTGCAAGACAAGGCTTGGACTGCTGTAAACCCTGTAAATAATGAGATATATGTTACTTGGACACAGTTCGATGTGTATGGAAGTAACTCTCCTGTGGACAGTTCTATCATTCTGTTTTCAAAATCTCAAGATGCAGGGCTGACATGGACTACACCAAAACGAATAAGTAGTGTGGCAGGCAACTGTGTGGATAGTGATAGTACCATGGAAGGGGCAGTGCCAACAGTTGGTCCTAATGGTGAAATTTATGTGGCTTGGGTAGGACCCTACGGTATACAGTTTAATAAAAGTTTGGATGGAGGAAACACTTGGTTACCACATGAGACTTTTGTAAGTACGTTCCCGGGAGGATGGGATTATAATATTTCTGGTTTGCAACGTTGCAATGGTTTGCCGATAACGCTTTGCGATAGAAGTGGAGGGCCTAACAATGGAACTATCTACATCAATTGGTCGGATCAGCGCAATGGCTCAACGGATACAGATGTTTGGATTATTAAATCTACCGATGGTGGAAATAGCTGGTCGGTACCTATTCGAGTGAATGACGACCCTCCGGGGAGACAACAATTTCTTACATGGATGACCATTGACCAAACCAATGGCATTTTATATTGTGTGTTTTACGACCGCAGAAATTATTCATCAGGCAATATGACCGATGTGTTTCTTGCACGTTCCATAGATGGTGGCAATTCATTCACTAATTATAAGATTAATCAAAATGCTTTTACTCCTTCACCAAGTGTGTTCTTTGGCGATTATATTGGCATTGCAGCGCATAATAATGTGGTGAGGCCAGTCTGGATGGCATATAATGGTAGCACCTTGAGTGCTTGGACCGCATTGATTGATGGAGTATCACTTGGTATTGAAGAGTCGAACATTACTGCATATTCTCCTTTAGAATTGTATCAAAACGAACCAAATCCTTTTAATACCACTACTTGGATTAAATTCAACTTACATCAACCTTCATTTGTTAATCTCATTGTTTCGGATGTATTGGGGCATACCGTTTCTACTTTGTTTCAAAACGAGAAGTTTAATGCAGGTAATTTCGATTATATATTTAATGCATCGGCAGAAAAGCTTTCGGCAGGTATTTATTACTATACTTTGAGTTGTAATGAATACAAAATTACTAAAAAGATGGTGGTGTATTAATGCGTTTTCTTGGTTTTGTTTTCCTCCTTTTATTAAGCCATTACGCGTTATCATGCGAATGTCCACCATTACAACCCATATTGAAAGAAAATAGTAAAACCTACAATGTTATCTTCTTTGGGAAGGTAGATTCGGTTGGAGTTTGTGGTAAAGATGGCATTAGTACAGCTTATTTTACCATTGAAGAACTTTACAAGGGTGCTATAGGCAAACAGGTACACATCGATTTCGATTGTGGTTCGGCTTGTTTGATGAGTTTCGCCAAAGGCGAAGAATGGCTCATTTATGCATCGTATCCAGCATTTGATAAACTCACAGTTTCGCTTTGCGAACATAGCCGAAAGCATATTGACGATGTGAGTAAAGACTATTATGCCATCACCTCTCAACGAAGTTTTGCTGACGAGAAACATTGGTTGCAAACAGAACTAGGCATTCAACCTTTTGTGGTGAAAAATGATTTGAACGAACAACAAAAAACACTTAAACCACACAACGACCAACCAAGCGGATGGAAGAAAATAGGATTATTGGTCCTTTCGCTGTTCACCATGTTGGTGGTATTGATGATATCGAAACGAAAATAATAGAATATGAAAACATTTAATAACACAGTAATAATGCTCCTTTTATGCAATTCTAATTTGATTGCTCAACGAGTGATGGAGCCAATAAAATTTGAAGGTAAAGCACAAGGTACATATTACCACATTACTTACTACGACCAACAAAACCGCAACTTTCAGCCTGAGGTGGAAGGTTTACTTGCTGATTTTGATAAATCGGTGTCTACTTATTTGCCTACCTCTATTATTTCGCGTGTTAATGCCAACGAGCCAAACGTGGTGGTGGATAAGTATTTCATCGCATGTTTTAATAAAGCAAAGGAGGTTTGGAAAAATACGGATGGTGCTTTCGACCCAACCGTTTACCCAATTGTAAACGCATGGGGGTGGGGACCGGGCAAAAAACAAACCATCGAAAAGCGATTGATTGATAGCATTCTTTCTTTTGTTGGGATGAATTTGATAGAATTGAAAGGCAATTCAGTGGTAAAGAAAGACCCAAGGGTGGCATTAGATTTTAATGCTTTCGCTCAGGGCTATTCGGTGGATGTGGTTTCCGACTTTTTAAGTTCGAAGGGCATTGAATCTTTTCTGGTGGAAATAGGAGGAGAGGTTTATGCCAAAGGCAAAACACCCGACAACGAGAATTGGACAGTAGGAATAGAAAAGCCGATTGACAATAAAGAAACAGAGAATCCTTTAAAAGCCATAGTTAAACTCGAAAATATGGCGGTGTCTACTTCGGGTAATTACCGTAGGTTTGTGATTATTGACGGAGTGAAATACGCTCACCACATTAACCCTAAAACCGGATACCCTACTCAAAACAATTTGTTGAGTGCTTCGGTGTTTGCCAAAGAATGCATCACTACCGATGCGAATGCTACTGGTTTATTAGTGATGGGATTGGAAAAAGCAAAACTGTTTTTGGAACAACACAAAGAATTGGAAGCCTACCTTATTTACTCGGATGAAAAGGGGAATTATCAAATATACGAGACTCCGGGAGTAAAGTCGATAATTAAAGAAGCAGAATAAAGCGCAAAAAAAAAGCATCCCGCGAAGGATGCTTTTTTTATTAATTGAAAAAATACTTATTTGTTAAGCATCACTTTCTTTACAGAACTTCCTTTTTCGTTTGCTACAGTGATAAAGTAAATACCATTAGCAAAAGTAGAAAGGTCGATTTGAGTATTCAACAATTCTTCCACATTTTGTTCGTAAACCACAGCACCTAAAGTATTGCTTACTTTAATGGTGTTCGCATTTTTCAATTCAACATTGAAAATACCAGTGCTAGGATTAGGATAAATAGACATTGCTGCATCGGCTGCTGTTTCGTTGATACCAACACTACTAGTAGGAGCCCAATTCAAAGTAATACCTGTTAACGACACGTTAGCAGCTGGTGTTTGGTGGTCAATAGTAGGGCCTTTTGTGAAGTTGAAATAAGTTGTTTGTGTAGCAGCGGTAGTAGTACCATGGTCCCAAGCAGATTGTACTGCCACACGGTAAGCTCCGTCAGCAACTAATGTTCCAGCTGCATTAGTTCCATCCCAAGTGATGTTTTGAGTAGTCCAGCTGCTTAACGTAGCACCTGTAGTAGCGCCAACCACATTGCATGATGCTGAAGTAGCATTCGATGCAGTTCCGCCAGCATTTACAGCCCAAGTTGGTAAATGGTCTTTGGTTCCGTTTCCAACTCTGCGCAATTTTGTTTTCACAAATGTTCCTGTGCCTGTTTGAATCCAAACAGCAAGAACGTGTTGTGCATTACCATTGTAAGTGTTATTTGTAGATTGTGTCACTTCGGTGAAGTTGAAGGTTAATGTTCCTGCGGTTTGTGCGAACAATCCGGTTGTTAAAATTAAAGCAAAAGCATTTGTAAAGATTTTTTTCATTGTGTTATTTTTTGTTAGTTTTACTATAAATATATTACTACGGCTCAAAAGTAGATATTCTCTGAGTAGTGTTTTGAGAAAAATAGATGATATTTATCAGTAAGTAGACGAAACGGAAATTTTGGTAGGAATTCCCGATGTTGGAAATGAACAAGAAGGCAGAAAGGGCAATTTCACAATTGAGCAGTAGGCAATTATTCAAACTCAGCTTGTTTTTGATTTGTCGTTGGTTAATGATGATTGATTAATGGTGTACCTCAAATTTGAAATTTTGGCGAAAAATCGAAATTTGGTCAGACTACAGGATCAGCCACCTGCGAAAATCCGGACCTCGTTAAGACAGGAGGATAAGTGATGTACGGAAACCCTTGGGAGGAAAAGACTGTAGTCTAAGCCATGTCCGGAAATCCGTGGGAGGAAAAGACTGCAGTCTAAGCCATGTCCGGAAATCCGTGGGAGGAAAAGACTGTAGTCTAAGCCATGTCCGGAAACGTGTTGGTATATAAGACTGAAGGATTAGCCATGTACGGAAATCCGTGGGAGGAAAAGACTGGAGTCTAAGCCATGTCCGGAAACCCGTGGGAGGAAAATCCATTCGACATTGCCAATTTCGGATAACGGTTTATTTTCCAAGTTTCCGACTTTAACAGGGACATTTTGTTGAAATAAGGACATTTTTTAGAGTTTGATTACTAAGCCTTTGTGCCTTTCTGTCTTTGCGGTGAAATCTTCATTACGAATTAGTCCCGAAGCTTCGGGATAGAATTTCCTCTTCGCATCTTTCTGCCTTTGCGGTAAAAAACCTAAATCAACTAAAAACAATTCTTACTTTTGAGGCCGAATGAGGATAGCATCTAATAAAATAGGAGATATCATGCGGTATTTTCGTGAAGAGCTAAATGGAATGTACGATGAAGGCGAGCTCGAAACGATGATGGCTTATTGTTTCGAAGATTTTGTGAACATCAAAAGAGCTGAACTAAGCATCAGGCTCAACGACACCGTGTCGGAATCGGATTTGCTAAAGTTTAATTTTGCGGTAAAAGATTTAAAAAAGTTCAAACCCATACAATACATCCTCGGCAACACTTATTTTTATGGAATAAAACTAAAGGTGAACGCTGCTGTATTAATCCCTCGTCCCGAAACCGAAGAGTTAGTCGATTGGATTCTTCACGACCTCCAACAAAGTAAATCTTCGGCTTCCATGCGTCTTCTCGACCTCGGCACGGGCAGCGGCTGCATACCCATTGTCCTCAAAAAAAACATGCCAAGCCTAGATGTTTCGGCCATGGATGTGTCGGACTTAGCATTGAACTTAGCCCGCGAAAATGCAGAGAGGAATGGAGCGGAGATACACTTTTGGCATGACGATATCTTAAACCCTCATCCTCCTTTATGGTCTAGTAGATATGATGTGATGGTAAGCAATCCTCCCTATGTATGTATGTCCGAAAAAAATGAAATGCTAGCCAATGTGCTCGATTACGAACCCCATTTGGCATTGTTTGTCCCTGACAACGACCCTTTGCTTTATTACAAAGCCATTGCCGATTTGGCCTTGCGAAATTTGAATAAAGGAGGAAAGATTTATTTCGAATTAAATCACAATTATGGATTGGAAACAAAAAGCATGATGGAAGAAAAAGGATTTAAAAATGTAATCATCAAAAAAGATTTGAATAATAAAAATCGTATCTTGCGAGGTGAGATTAATGAATAATACAATGAAAAAATTTCAGTTGATTTTAGTGTTTGCTCTGGGTTGTGCCTTTGGTGGTAGGGCTCAGGAAGTAAGCACGGTGGATGTATTGCCAACTAATATTGGTGGTAAAGAAGAATTTAAACGGGTGTTTGAGCAAGAGATGGTTTATCCAATTCCTTCATTCAACAAAAAAATAGGAGGGAAAGAAGTCATTAGTTTTTTATTGAAAAAAGACTCTACCATTCAAGACATCAATATTGATAATTCATTATCGAAAGACATTGATGCAGAAGCTCTGCGTTTGCTGATGTTGTATCAATGGATTCCGGGTATGAAGAGTGGTAAATATGTCAATTCCATTTGGTCGGTAACCTTCGATTTTAATCCCGATAAATATTCGAAAATTTGTAAGACAAGAGGATTTACCAAATTCAAATACCTACCTAAAATGAAGGTAGACAGCACCAGCAAGGTGTACACCAATCCAGAGCAATTCCCCATGTATCCGAAAGGGAATTTTGCTTTGCAAGATTTTATTAAAGAGAACTTAGAGTACCCACGACAAGCACAATTGACGAATATACAAGGCACCGTGGTGCTTCGGTTTGTGGTGGAGCCAAGCGGATTGATGACCAATATAGGTATACAGAAATCGGTTGGTGGCGGTTGCGACCAAGAAGCATTGCGATTGCTCAAAATGATCAATTGGTATCCTGGAAAGTATGACAGTAAATTAGTAAGGGTACAAATGACCTTCCCTTTTTATTTTATTTTGAACGAAGAATTTAAAGACAATAGCTCAGGCGAACAAAAGTAGATAGATTGATGAGCGAATTGATAAAAAATAAAATACAAGAACTTTCGAACCAACTAGAAGAGCATAACTATAAGTATTATGTGCTTTCATCGCCTACTATCAGCGATTTCGAATTCGATAAATTGCTCGAAGAACTGATTGCGCTCGAAACACAATATCCCGAATACCTATCACCCAATTCTCCTTCGCAACGTGTAGGAGGGCAAATCATCAAAGATTTCAAAACGGTGAAACATAAATATCCCATGTTATCGCTTGGGAATACTTATAACGAAGAAGATTTGAATGCCTTTGATGAGCGCATTCGCAAAGCCGGCCTCAATGAGTATGAATATGTGTGCGAACTGAAATACGATGGAGTTTCGATCTCATTGACCTATTTAGATGGAACATTAACACAGGCGGTAACACGTGGAGATGGTGAGAAAGGAGATGATGTCACATCAAATGTAAAAACCATAAAGAGCATTCCACTCCGCTTGCGGGGCACAGGATACCCTAAAGAGTTTGAAATACGAGGAGAGATTGTGATGCCCAAAACTGAGTTTTTGAGAATAAACGAAGAGATGCGCAAACAGCTGATAGAAGAAGGATATAACGAGGAAGAGATATTCGAAAAACAACTGAAGAATCCACGAAATGCAACCTCGGGCACACTGAAACAGCAAGATTCGAAAGCGGTTGCCGAAAGAAAACTCGATTGTTACCTCTATGCGTTGCTTGGCGAAGATTTACCTTTTTCATCGCATTACGAAAGCTTGCAAGCAGCCAAAAGCTGGGGATTTAGAGTGTCGAGCGATATGGAAAAGGTATCGTCCATGCAAGGTGTTGTTCGATATTTAGAGAAATGGGACACCAAACGACACGATTTGAATGTGGAAACCGATGGTGTGGTATTAAAAATTAATGCTTACGACCATCAGAAACAATTAGGATTCACCGCAAAATCGCCACGTTGGGCAATAGCGTATAAATTTAAAGCCGCACGAGTGGCTACACTTCTCGAAAGCATAGCATACCAAGTAGGGCGAACAGGTTCAATCACTCCGGTGGCTAATCTCAAACCAGTTCAATTGGCTGGCACCACTGTGAAACGTGCTTCGTTGCACAATGCCGACATTATTGAAAAACTAGATGTACGCATTGGCGACACCGTTTTTGTGGAAAAAGGAGGTGAAATCATTCCTAAAATCATTGGAGTAGATTTAAGCAAACGCGAAACTGGTATTGATTTATTCGAAACCAAATCGGAAGCTACACAATACATTACGCATTGCCCCGAATGCGGAACATTGTTGACAAGAAATGCTGGAGAAGCCAATCATTATTGCCCAAACGAATTGGGTTGTCCTCCTCAAGTAAAGGGAAAGATGGAGCATTTTGTGATGCGAAAGGCAATGGACATAGATAGCTTAGGCGAGGAAACCATTGCACAACTGTATGAAGCAGGTTTGATACGAACCATTGCCGACCTTTATGATTTAAAAAAGGAAGATTTGTTGAAACTCGAGCGCTTAGCCGAAAAGAGTGTATCTAATTTATTGGCAGGAATAGAAGCTTCTAAGGCAGTACCTTTCGAAAGGGTATTGTTTGCTATAGGTATACGTCATATTGGAGAAACTACAGCAAAGAAGTTAGCCTACTATTTCAAGAACATTGATGCATTGAAAAATGCTAGCTTGGAACAATTGTTAGAGGTAGGAGATATAGGAGAAAAAACAGCGCAAACAATTATTGCGTATTTTGGCGATGAAAAATCGATTGAAATAATTGAAAAGCTAAAACAAAAAGGATTACAGTTCGAGCTTTCGTCAGAACAATTGGTGAAAACAAGTGAGAAGTTAAAAGACCTTTCATTCGTTGTTTCGGGGGTGTTTTCAAAATTTTCGAGAGATGATTTGAAGAAAACAATTGAACAAAATGGAGGCAAAAATATAGGTTCTATTTCCGGAAAAACATCTTTCGTTTTGGCAGGCGAAAACATGGGACCCGAGAAACTTAAGAAAGCTGAAAAGTTAGGAATACCGATTTTGTCGGAAGATGATTTTATAAAGATGATTGAATGAGTGTATTTAAAAACATAATGAACTTTGTGGCTAGTCGCGCCCTGAAGCAAGAGTTGCAATCGAACAAACGACATCCTAAACCAGGGAAGTTTAAGTTTGATGAAATAAAAACGGTTGGGATTTTATTTGACGCAACAAGTGCTGAGGATTACGAGATAGTGAAAAGGTATGTATTGTACCTTCGCGAACACCGGAAACGAGTGAAGGTAATCGGCTTTTTTAATACAAAGAACTTACCACCGATGACGTATTCGAAACTTGAATACGATTTCTTTTCAACCAAAGACATCAATTGGTTGGGTAAACCATCGTCAACCGTGATTAAGAACTTTATTGATGAGGATTTTGATTTGTTAATTGATTTAAATGTTCACGATCATTTTCCATTGAAATACATATCTGCATTATCCAAAGCACAATTCAAGGTGGGTAAATACAGCGAGAACGAAACTGAACGCTACGACATGATGATTGATGCCGATAATACCAAAACGGTGAAGTATTTCCTTCGTCAGATTGATATTTACATCACCATGTTGAATAGAGTAGAAGCTAATTTGAATTAAAAGAGACATTAGAAACATAAAATTATAGAAGATGAATTATATTTTATTTGATGGCAATACTCGCAGTAATTTTTTGCCATTAACATTCACCAGACCTTTGGCCGATATGCGTATTGGGATATTAACCATTCGCGAAAAATGGGAGAAGATGCTACATACAAAAACATCTACTAAAACAGAAGAGTATTTAGGCGAAAAATACCCTACAGAGTTTGCTATTGATACGGATAATGTTTGGCTAAATGGTTCTTTTTGTCCAAATGAGAAATTGATTGACGAATTAAAAACGCTTAAACCTATGGAAGCATTGTTTTTCAACAATACCGTGGTGGCTGCTAACGCAGGTGATAAAAAGACATTTGATCATACATCGGTGGAAGAATTTGTTAAATACGAAACCCATTCGAAACCGATGTGTTTGGAGAATATTTGGGAATTATTTTCGAAAAATGGTGAAGCCATAGAAGATGACTTTAACTTGATAACAGCAGGAAGGAAGTCGCTTGCTTTAAGTGCAACCAATCAGGTGATAGGTACTGAGAATATTTTTGTGGAAGAAGGCGCCAAAGTAGAATGTGCTATTTTGAATGCAAGCACAGGACCTATTTACATCGGAAAAGATTCAGAAATCATGGAAGGATCAATCGTACGTGGACCGTTTGCTTTATGCAATCATTCAATGCTAAAGTTAGGAGCTAAAATATATGGACCAACCACTGTTGGTCCTCATAGCAGAGTAGGGGGAGAAGTAAATAACTCGGTCATCTTTGGATATTCAAACAAAGGACATGATGGGTTTTTGGGTAATTCCGTTTTAGGTGAATGGTGCAACATTGGTGCTGATAGTAATAATTCGAATCTTAAAAACAATTATGCCGAAGTGAAACTTTGGAATTATGAAAAAGAACGATTTGTTTCTACGGGGTTAACTTTTTGTGGACTCATCATGGGCGATCATAGTAAATGTGGTATCAATACCATGTTCAATACAGGAACGGTGGTTGGAGTGAATGTAAATATCTTCGGAAGTGGTTTTCCACGAAACTTTGTTCCTTCATTTTCATGGGGAGGAGCAGCAGGCTTTACAACTTATAAATTGAAAGATGCATTTGAAGTAGCCTCGCGAGTTTTCGAGCGAAGGCATTGTGCTTTTGATGAAACAGAACAACGAATACTCTCACATGTATTCGAATTAACCGAAAAGTACAGAAAAAATTAAGTATAACCAAACCACTACATGGGATTTACATTTATTGAAAACATTGGATATGCGGCATCGTTAGGTGTTCTCATTTCTTTTTTGATGAAGGATATTAAAAAATTAAGAATCATTAATACTGTAGGCTGTTGTTTATTTGTTTGGTATGGAGTCTTACTTAATTTCTCTTTTCCAATTATCTTTACCAATGTTATCATTGTGTTTATTAACAGTTATTATCTGCTATTTTCTGTGATTGACAAAAAAGAATAATCACTTAAAATTATATTTGTAATTTAAAAGTATTCAATAAACTATATTAGACCATAAAAATGAATATTCTCTCAGCAAATAACATTGTAAAACGATATGCTAGCCATACCGCACTCAATGACGTATCAATAGAAATTCCTCGTGAGAGTGTTTTTGGATTACTAGGTCCTAACGGAGCAGGAAAAACATCCTTAATTCGAATCATCAATCAGATAACCGGTCCCGACAGTGGTGAGTTATTTTTTGAAGGAGAAAAATTAGAGCAAAGGCATGTTGAATTAATAGGTTATTTGCCCGAAGAGCGTGGGTTATACAAAAAAATGGCGGTTGGTGAACAAGCATTATACTTGGCTCAACTTAAAGGGATGTCGAGCATTGATGCAAGAAAGAAACTTAAGTACTGGTTCGAGAAATTTGAAATCGCTGCGTGGTGGAATAAAAAGGTAGAAGAACTTTCGAAGGGTATGCAGCAAAAGGTTCAGTTTATTGTAACTGTGCTTCACGAGCCTAAGTTATTAATATTAGATGAACCCTTTAGTGGTTTCGACCCTATCAACGCTAACATCATCAAAAACGAAATACTCCATCTAAAAAAACAAGGATCTACCATCTTGTTCTCTACACACAACATGGGCTCTGTTGAAGAGTTGTGCGATAACATCGCTCTGATACACAAGTCAAAAAAAATATTGAATGGCTCGGTAAAAGACATCCGTAAACAATACAAAACAAATACCTATGAACTAGAGTTTACTGGCAACATGATGGGTTTTACCAATGCCATGTGGACGGGTGCTGAACTTTTGGAACATACAACTGATGGAGAACAAAATAAAGCTCTCGTAAGGTTGTTAGGTAAAACCACTTCGAATGATTTATTGCAAGCCATTATTCCTGTTGCACAAATTCAAATGTTTAAAGAAATTGTTCCTAGCATGAATGATATCTTTATCAAAGTGGTTGGTGACGAATCGGCATTGGGCACACAAAGCAATTTTACAGAATAATTTCGATTTTTATTAATCATATTTAAAAAGTCTTACTATGAATAAAATACTTTTAATAATCAAACGAGAATACCTTTCGAGGGTAAAAAAGAAGTCCTTTATCATCATGACCATTCTTGGTCCGATATTGATGGCAGGCATTATGGTAGTTCCTATTTGGCTGTCGATGCATAAAACAGAGGTGCAAAACATCGAAGTGATTGATGATAGTGGATTAATAAAAGATTTGATTCCTACCAAGGATATTATTCACTTTGATTATCCTCCTGTAACCCTCGATGAGGCTACAGCACACTTTTACGATACGCATTATGATGGAATTCTTTGGATACCAAAGAATATTTTTCAAGATGGTAAGGTGGTGAAAATATTTTATAAAAAGCAATTGGGAATCGGAACAGAGGAATATATCGGAACTACGATTGGGAAGATGATGTACGATATTATTCTAGCTAAAAACAAAGTAGATTTAAATGTAATTAAAGATGCGGAAACAAATTCTCAGTTCAAGGTAATCACAGAAATGTTAGAAGAAACCGGTAAAACCAAAAAGACTAATACAGGTTTATTTATGGCAATCGGTCTAGCAGGTGGCATTCTTATCTATATGTTTATTTTTCTATACGGGGTGCAGGTAATGCGTGGTGTAATGGAAGAAAAAACAAGTCGTATTGTTGAAGTAATATTATCTTCAGTTAAGCCATTTCAATTGATGATGGGAAAAATAATTGGAGTGGCTTTTGTGGGCCTTACTCAGTTCTTATTATGGGTAATACTCACTACTTCGCTTTATAGCCTGGCTAGCGCCACCATATTAAAAGATATTGATATAAAGCAAATACAACAGAAGGAACAGGTAATAAAAGTAGGTGCCGACTTGAAATACACCGAAATGAAGAAAATTGAGAAACCAAATATGGTGACTGAAATATGGAACGACTTTAAATCGGTTGACATGTTAACCATCTTTTTTTCCTTTTTGTTTTATTTTTTAGCTGGATATTTAATGTACAGTGCATTGTTCGCTGCAGTAGGTTCGGCTGTGGATAGTGAAGCCGATACGCAGCAGTTTATGATGCCCATAACGATTCCTCTCATATTGTCATTTGTAGTAGCACAAACAATCATTGAAAATCCTGAAAGCCAAATGGCTTTTTGGTTTTCCATTATTCCTCTTACTTCACCCATCGTTATGATGGTTCGTTTACCTTTTGGTGTACCGGCATGGGAACTCGCATTATCAATGAGTTTATTGGTACTTGGTTTTATATTTACTACTTGGTTGGCTGCTCGTATTTATCGAACAGGAATTTTGATGTATGGTAAAAAGGTAACTTGGCGTGAATTAGGCAAGTGGTTATTTTATAAAGGATAGAGAATTAATGTTGCAATAAAGCCTAGTAAAAAACAAATAGTTGTAATGTACATAAAGAGTAAAATTAGTAAGTATGGGACGAATTGCCATTATTGATATCGGTACAAATACTTTCAATTTACTCATCACTGAACTAGCTGGACAAACTTCAAATACAATTTACAAAACCAAGATTTCAGTAAAGCTTGGCGAAGGAGGAATTGAGCAAGGTTACATTGCACATGCAGCTTTTGAACGGGGAGTGGAGGCCTTGAGAACCTATCAACAAACGGTCGCTAAATTTAATGTTCAAAAAACTTTTGCATTCGCAACTTCTGCTGTTCGCACAGCATCGAACGGTGAGGAATTTATTACAAAAGTAAAGCAAGAAACCGGAATTCAAATACAGATGATTTCTGGGGATAAAGAAGCTGAATTAATATACTACGGTGTTCGAAATGCAGTGAAGGTGTCCTCCGAAAACTCATTGATTATTGACATTGGAGGGGGTAGTACAGAGTTTATAGTCGCCAACAACGAACGAATTGTTTGGAAGCAAAGTTTTCTCCTTGGGGCATCTCGATTGTTGGAAAAATTCAAACCTTCAGATCCTATCACGAATGAAGAACTCGAAGCGATATCAAAATATATATTAAAAGAATTGGAGCCTTTGGTAGAGGCATTGAGGATTTCTCCTGTTAATGAGCTAATTGGATCGTCCGGTTCATTTGATTCACTTGCCGAAATGATTGCCCATCGTTTCTACACGCCTACTATTCTTGATAATAAAACGGAATACATTTTTAACCTAGATGATTGTGAAACGATTTATCAAGATGTTATTAAATCAACCAAAGAAGATAGAATAAAAATGAAAGGGTTGATAGCTATGAGAGTCGACATGATTGTGATTGCGAGTATCATTGTGAATTTGGTTCTAAAAACCTTTAATATCAAAAAAATGCGACTTTCAACATATTCACTCAAAGAAGGCGTGCTTTGGTTGATAATGAACAAACGTAAATAAACAGATTCTAAAAAAGAAAATATATTATGGCAAAACTATTGATTATTGATGATGAAAAAAGTATTCGTAGAACTTTACGCGAAATACTTGAATATGAAAAATACGAAGTAGATGAAGCTGCAGACGGAATGGAAGGAATTGCTTTAATTCAGAAAAATAAGTACGAAGTTGTGCTTTGTGATATTAAGATGCCAAAGATGGATGGCATTGAGGTATTGGATAAAATTATGCAAATTTCGTCTGATACTACAGTGGTAATTATTTCAGGTCATGGAAATATTGAAACAGCAGTAGAGGCAGTAAAAAAAGGTGCATTTGATTTTATTGCAAAACCTTTAGACCTAAATCGTTTATTGGTAACCATTAGAAATGCAATGGACAAATCAACATTAGTAACTGAAACCAAAGTATTGAAGAAAAAGGTAAACAAAACATTTGATATGATTGGTGCTTCAAAACCAATTTTGTTGATACAAGAAATGATTGAAAGAGTGGCTCCAACAGATGCTAGGGTTTTGATAACTGGAGGTAATGGAAGTGGAAAAGAATTGGTCGCTCGTTGGCTACACGAAAAGAGCAACCGTGCAAATGCTCCAATGGTTGAAGTAAATTGTGCGGCCATTCCGAGTGAACTCATAGAGAGTGAGCTTTTTGGTCATGAGAAAGGAGCCTTTACTTCCGCAATAAGTCTACGAAAAGGAAAGTTTGAACAAGCTGAAGGAGGTACAATATTTCTTGATGAAATAGGTGATATGAGTCTTTCAGCGCAGGCTAAAGTTTTGAGAGCATTACAAGAAAATAAAATTACTAGAGTAGGGGGTGAGAAAGAAATAAAAGTGAATGTACGCATTGTTGCTGCCACAAATAAAGATTTAAGAAAAGAAATTGCAGCTGGAAATTTCAGAGAAGATTTATATCACCGTTTAAGTGTAATCCTTATTCATGTTCCTTCATTGAACGAACGGAAAGAAGATATTCCGCTGTTGGCTGAACACTTTCTTAAAACAATTTGTGAAGAACATGGTATGCCAACTAAAACCTTTACAAAAGAAGCTATTAAAGAACTTCAAAAGATTAATTGGACAGGTAATATTCGAGAATTTAGAAATGTTGTTGAACGTTTAATCATTCTTTGCGATAAAACAATTACGGAAAAGGAGGTTCTAGCGTATGCAAGACCTTTAAAAGAGTAATCTCTTTTTACATTTTAATTCCACTTTAGTTAATGCTTGATTCAAAAAAAATCTTTTTTCTTGTTGGTGTATTCTATTTAACTCTTCAATATTCCTTTGCACAGATGGAATCTTCAAATAGAAGTCCATTACTAAAGGATTCAACTCAATCAAACCTAGCACAACAATTCAACAAGAAAAGATTAGGAGCTGTCATCGGCACAGAGGCGCTACTTTATGGTGGTTCCATGTACGGATTAAATGCTTTGTGGTACAAGGATTATCCTCGTTCTAATTTTCATTTTTTTAATGATAACAACGAGTGGTTACAAATGGACAAAGTAGGGCACACCACTACTTCATATTACATTGGGCGAGTCGGAATAGGTCTTTTAAAATGGAGTGGAGTAGAGCGAAAGAAAGCCATTTGGTATGGAGGGATGTTAGGTTCGGTGTATCAAAGTACCATTGAAGTATTAGATGGGTTTTCCTCAGAATGGGGTTTTTCGGTGGGTGATTTTGCCGCTAATACATTTGGTTCAGTAATTGTGGTTGCAGAAGAATTAACATGGGATGACCAACGAATCGTTTTAAAATATTCATTTCAGCAAAGCCAATACGCACGTTATAGACCAAATGAATTAGGAAAGGACTTAGCTGAGAACACTTTGAAAGATTACAATGGACAGACTTATTGGTTGTCTGTTAATCTTTATTCGTTTATGGCGAAATCATCAAAATTTCCGAAATGGTTGAACCTTGCCTTTGGATATGGTGCTGAAGGCATGACTGGTGCAGTGTTTAATCCTCCTTATATAGATGGAAATGGTTGGCAAATTAACTTTGAAAGGTATCGGCAATTTTACCTTTCATTTGATGTAGACCTCACGAGAATAAAAACAAAATCAAAATTGTTGAATACCGTATTTTACTCAATTGGGTTTGTGAAAATACCTGCACCATCACTAGAATTTAATAAAAATGGAGTAAAGGGAAGTTGGTTAGGATTTTGATTTAATGTTTGATTAGGCCTGATATTTCTTTTTTGTTGTAATCTCTGATAAGTAATGCATACCAAAATACTCCCACAAGGTACATCCCTGCGGTAATCCAAAATATATTTACATAAGCCACCTCAAGATGGCGAAGTATACCAAATCCAATGGCACTAAAATAAGCGGAGCCTGACCAAATAGCAGAAGTTAAGCCGCTTGCCATTTCTCTATTTCGTTCACCTACGTATTTCATTGTTATTTCTGATGTCATTGGAACGGCCATGTTCATGAGTGGTTGGCGAAAAAGATAGAACAATGCTGCAATATAAATGGAGATAAAATAGGTATTGTAGTACTGAGTGGTTGCCATAATAATTAAACAAAATATGGCTGCAAGTTGTGTTCTGGTAACTGCCTTTAAATAGCCAAAACGGTCTTTAATTTTAGGAACATAGATTGCAACACTAGTGACCAACAATGCTGTGGTGAAATTGAGAAATGAAAACGTTGAGGTACTCATTGAATGAACGCTTACAAAAAATAGACTCATAAACGGTATAGTGAATCCAGCACCAATGGCAATGATGGTGGTGGGTACCAATGCTCGAATAATCACTTTCCAATCGTATTCTCTCAAATTGCTACGTTTTTCGGTAAGTTTCGGTATGTGTTCCGACTTACTTATTTTCATCACAAAATATACTCCAGCAAACCCCAAGATGGAAATTCCAAACAGCAAATTCTCTTCATTAAAAACATGCTTGTTTATTCCATTCAATACGGCAACCACTAAACTACCAATAATACTTGCAATGCTCCACGTTGCAAAATTGAGTGTGATAGCGAGTGTTTGTTGATGTTTTGGTGCATTACGAAGGATGTAGGGTAAAATGGGTATTTGAATAAAGGTATAAGCAGTTCCCCATAACAAATGTGAAACCAATACTAAACTCGAGATGTGAAAATGAACTCCTATTAAGATGAATAGTGCAAAAAGCGGAACTCCAACAGCAGCAACATAAAACATGGGTAATATTTTGCGTCCCTTGATAAACATTCCAAGAAATAAAGCTAAAGCGAGCATTCCTAAATATCGATAAGAGGTGAAGTGTGCGTATTGAGCATCGCTAAATCCTTCTACTTTCATATACAATGGAAGAATTGCAATGAAGGTAACATTTATGATTTGAACGAAAAGTTCGACAACTACTAAGTTGTGGAAAGATCGTTCGAGTTTTAAATAATCTTGAATAGCTCGCAGCATGCTACAATTTATTCGGTTCGTTTTTGATTGATATGCTTGACGATTTCTTCCTTTTCTGTGGGCTCAAACCAAGTAATGGTTTCATCTTTTCGGAACCAAGTTAGTTGTCGTTTTGCATACCTTCTGGTATTTTGCTTTATTAAGTCTACAGCAGACGTTAACTCTATCTTTCCTTCTAAGTAGTCGAATAGTTCTTTATAACCTACTGTTTGCAATGAATTAAGATGTTTAAACGGTTCCACCTGTTTTACTTCCTCAAGCAAACCTTGTTTCATCATTTCATCCACTCGAAGGTTAATGCGCTCGTACAATGCTTCTCGAGAGGTATTCACGCCAATTTTAATAATTTCAAACGCTCTATTTGTGATTGTTCCCTTTCGAAAATATGTATACGTTTTGCCAGTGGTGAGACAAACTTCTAATGCTCTACTCATTCGTTGAGGGTTTTGTAAGTCTACTTTTGAGTAGTATTCTGAGTCAAGCTCTTTTAATAAACTTTGCAAACCTTCAATTCCTGATTCGTTATGAATTGCTTTTATTCGTTCTCGCACTTCTGGATTCGCCTCGGGTAGCTCATCGAATCCCTTTGCTATTGCATCGATGTACAAACCGGAACCACCAACAAGAATGACTAAATCCTTTTCTTTGAATAGAGATTGAATGATACTCATTGCATCCGATTCGTATTTCCCTACATTGTATTCGTGGTGTATGGAAATAGAATTGATTAAATAATGAGGTACACCATCCATTTCCTCTACTGTAGGTTTTGCAGTGCCTATCGAAATTTCTTGATAGAACTGTCGCGAATCGGCTGATACAATGGAAGTATTGAAATGCTTTGCAAGTTGAATACTTAACGAAGTTTTCCCAACCGCTGTTGGGCCTAAAATAATGATTAAGTACTTTTTTCTTTTCTCCGAAATAGGCAATTTTACTTGAGAATCAATTGTTGAATGCAAGGTTAGTCTTCTTCAGGAAGTTCGTCAGCATACTCTTCGAAGTCGGATGCTTCGAGGTCATCGGCCGATAGTTCTTCTTCGGTTTCTCCTTCTTCTCCTTCTAATTCTGCTATTCCATCATCAACATCTGTGGTGGAGTATGCATCATCATCTTCAATTTCTTCCTCATCTTCATCAAATTCTTCCTCTACTTGTTCTACAGCAATAAAGTTGTTCTTTTTGTATTGAATAGGTGCATCATCCACGCTTTTCGAAATTCGAGGATAGTTGACTTTTGCATCGTCTGGAAGTATTTTGATTAATTCGACTAACAATGTCCAAGAGACATTTGGGTCGTACACGTAAACAAACTTTTGATGAGGGTCGTCAATCAACGAAGCCATTTTGCATTTGCTCATCTGCTTTTTCGGACTTTGTTCTTCTCTTTTTCTTTTCTTATTATCCTCATCATCCACAGGCTTCAGTGTTATTTCATCTCCTTTGCGCCAATAATCATCGCTGATGAAGAAGGATGCTTGGTGTTTGTTATCAAATCCTATGGATGAAAGAATGATGGTGTGGAAATCTTCGAAATTTTGTAACGACTTTATCTCTATTTCTCTATATATTTCTTCGTTGTCTTCGAAGGATACTCTGAATCGGTAAACTGACATTTTATGTAAAAGTTATGAATGGTTGATGTAATTTTTCGTACTCGTTTGTGGTTACAAAAATAAGAATTATGTTTTGAATTGAGACCATATTCTATTCGTTGTATTTTGTCAATCCCAGTTCTTTTGCTTTTTCAATCATAAATTGAAATGCTTTCTCATATTCGTTCGGAATTATTCCATCCAAAATAGCTTCGCGGATGGCATTTTTTATGATTCCTACCTCGCGGCCAGCTGGGATATTAAAGGTTTTCATAATATCTTCACCAGTGATGGGTGGTTGCCAATTTCGGATATTATCTTTTTCTTCTACTTCTTTTAGTTTTCGTCTTACAAGTTCAAAATTATTTAAGTATTTCTGAACCTTGTATTCGTTTTTCGAAGTGATATCAGCTTCGCAGAGTTTCATCAAATCGTCAATATCGTCTCCAGCTTCGAACAATAGTCTGCGTATGGCACTATCGGTAACTTCGTTTTTGGCAAGTACAATGGGGCGAAGGTGAAGCAAAACTAGTTTCTGAACGTATTTCATCTTTTCGTTCAGCGGAAGTTTCAATTCGGCAAATAGTTTAGGCACCATACGTGCTCCTCGGTCTTCGTGTCCGTGGAAAGTCCAACCATGTTCGGGCTCGAAACGTTTGGTGGCAGGTTTGGCAATGTCGTGCAATATGGCCGACCAACGGAGCCATAAGTCGTCAGTGGTTTTGCAGATATTATCAAGCACTTCGAGGGTATGATAAAAATTATCTTTATGCGATTTTCCACTCACCGTTTGCACTCCGTGCAACAATTCCATTTGCGGAAAAATATAATGAAGCAGGCCTGTATCGAACAATAATTTGAAACCAATGGATGGAGTAGGTGAGAGGATGATTTTGTTCAACTCATCGGTTATTCGTTCTTTCGAAATAATTTGAATGCGTTCCTTGTTGCGTGCAATACTTGCCAATGACTCTTGTTCGATAACGTAGTTCAACTGAGTAGCAAATCGGATGGCGCGCATCATTCGCAAAGGGTCGTCAGAATAAGTAACATCAGGGTTGAGTGGGGTTCGGATGATGCCATCTTCCATGTCTCGATATCCATTAAAAGGATCGAGGAGCTTTCCGTAAGTGCTTTTGTTCAACGAAATAGCAAGAGCATTGATGGTAAAATCGCGCCTGTTTTGGTCGTCTTCCAAAGTCCCATTTTCTACTATCGGCTTTCGGCTTTCTTGACGATACGATTCTTTTCGAGCTCCTACAAACTCCACATCATAATCGTCATAGGCTATTTGTGCTGTGCCAAAATTTTTATAAACCGTTACATGATACTTGTTTCCTAAGCGTTTGGCTACCTTTTGTGCCAAATCGATGCCACTTCCGATGGCCACAATATCGATGTCTTTGCAAGGACGATGGAGTATTAAATCGCGCACCCAACCTCCTATCACATAAGCATCTACCTGCATCTCGTCAGCACATTGACCTATGATTTCGAATACAGGATGAATCAATTTTGTTTTCATTGGATGCAAATGTAAGGCAATTGTTCGATTGAAGTTCGCTTATCATTTACATGTTGAAATAATATTTTCAACCAAAAATCGTGGGTTAACCTTCTTTTGGGTAAAGCAGTTTTCTCGGCATGGCTTCTTTTTCTCTAAATTTAGAATTGTTAGGATTCAAAAAACAAAGGTTTTGGATATAAATCTAATTATTCAGGTCGGTAAAATTGTTAATTTCTAAAAATGCGTAATTACGCAACACGAGGAAAACGATACTTTTGTCAGTTGCGTAATTACGCAACAGGGGAAAAACGATACTTTTGGCAGTTGCGTAATTACGCAACACGAGAAAAACGTTACTTTGGGCACATGCGTAATTACGCAACACGAGAAAAACGATACTTTTGACAGTTGCGTAAACCTGCATTTGCTAAAATCTGCCTTTTTGGCAGAAACTGGGTTTGTTCGAACGGCATCGAAGAGGACAAAGAGAAAAGTGCAATGACCAATGAAATCATCGCATAAAATTAAATTTTATTCACAATTCGATAAAATATATAGTTTTGTGCCTTCATTTTACCCAAGGCTGATTAAGTAACTATTTTATACGGTATCCCAATCCAATGTTTTTTAACTCAATTAGCTTTGCCATTTTTTTACCCATTGTTTTCTTTCTCTATTGGTTTGCCACCAAGGGTAATTTAAAACTTCAGAACCTATTATTATTGGTTTCGAGTTATTTTTTCTATTCATGTTGGGATTATCGCTTCTTATTTTTACTCATCTTTTCAACCTTATTAGATTATTACACCGGATTAAAAATAGCAAGTGCCGAGAAAACCAACTCCAAAAAATTATGGCTTTGGATAAGTATCACCATCAACCTAGGTTTTTTAGGTGTATTCAAATACTTCAATTTTTTTGCAGCATCCATGGCCGAAGCATTGCTCCAACTCGGCATAAAATCGAACTTTGGCACCTTAAATGTAATCTTGCCAGTAGGCATTTCGTTTTATACCTTTCATGGATTGTCTTACGTTATCGATATTTATAAAAACAGAATAAAACCCGAAAAGAACTTTATTTCCTATTCGGTTTTTGTAAGCTTTTTCCCATTGTTAGTTGCAGGCCCCATCGAACGAGCAACACATTTATTGCCCCAAATATTGAAACAACGAAAATTCGACTCATCAAAAGCTATTGATGGATTAAGACAAATATTATGGGGAGTGTTCAAAAAAGTAGTAATAGCTGATAATTGTGCCGAATATGCCAACGCTACCTTCAATCACTTTACTAGTTTTTCGGGAAGCACATTAATCTTAGGTGCCGTATTTTTTGCATTTCAAATCTATTGCGATTTTTCGGGCTATTCGGATATAGCATTGGGCACCGCCCGATTATTCGGAATTGATTTATTACGAAATTTTGCATTCCCTTATTTCTCCAGAGATATAGCCGAATTTTGGAGACGTTGGCACATTTCACTCTCTTCTTGGTTCAGAGATTATTTGTATATTCCACTAGGAGGAAGTAAAGGCGGCAATTGGATGAAAATACGCAACACCTTCATTATTTTCTTAGTGAGTGGATTTTGGCATGGAGCCAATTGGACTTTCCTTATCTGGGGCTTTCTCAATGCACTTTACATCATGCCTTCCATAATGTTTAACACCAACCGAAACCATCTCGACATGGTAGCGCAAGGAAGGATATTGCCCACATTCAAAGAAAGTATCAATATGATAATCACTTTCGCATTAACCGTTTTTGCCTGGATATTCTTTAGGTCGGTAAATGTAAAACAAGCATTTCATTATATTTCCATTGTTTTTTCAAAATCAACCTTCACCCTACCCGAAGGAAGAGCTTTCGGAGGAAGTACCAACCATCCTTTTATCATTATTTCGTTACTCCTAGTGTTTATCTTCATTGAGTGGATAGGTCGCGAACAACAATATGCCATTGCACAATTTGGTAAAAAATGGCTTCTCCCTATTCGATGGATGTTTTACTATAGTATTGTTTTTGCAATCGTTTTCTTCGGATGCAAAGCTCAACAATTTATCTACTTTCAATTCTAACAGCAAAATGAAAGCATTTCTAAATAGGTTAGCACTCTTCATCCTTCCATTTCTTCTACTGTTCTTGTTCATTGAATATAGATTAAGAACGATTCAAAGTTCTTATGAAATAAAACGCGATGGTTTGGTAGCATTGCAAGATAGCATACAGATATTAGCAGTAGGCAATTCACATGCTGGCAATGGCATCGACCCGATGTGTTTCAAACTACCGGCCTATAACCTTGCTTTGGGATCTCAATCTATTTTGTACGACAAACAACTTGTATTGAAATACATTCCAATGCTTAAAAAACTGAAGTATGTAATCATCAGCATCGATTATCCATCATTGTATTGGGGGTACGAACGAGAATTCTTTTACTATCGTTACTTTGGTTTTAATGTGAATAAACGAAACTTCTGGAAGGAGCGTTTTTCATTTTTCTTCAACGT
Source organism: Bacteroidota bacterium (assembly GCA_037131555.1). GTDB lineage: Bacteria > Bacteroidota > Bacteroidia > 2-12-FULL-35-15 > 2-12-FULL-35-15 > 2-12-FULL-35-15. The sequence goes on along the minus strand of JBAXQU010000008.1, from coordinate 4,425 downwards.
TTATTCACCTCAAGTGTCGTTGAAATATTTATTCAATCATGAAAATGCGAAACATACCCATGGTTGGGCAGGTCAAGAATCAACAGACTTTATGCATTTATCAGAGGCCGCTGGCAAAGATCGTGTAGCACAGTTAAACAATGACATAAAGCTATCGAAATTACACAATTTTATTACTTCCGAATTGGAATCGTTAATCGTTGTTCTTAAGCAAAACAAAATTACACCCATTCTAATCACTTCACCATGTTCAAAATACTTCAACAATAATCTCGACAAAAAAATTGTAGATGCTAACCTTTCATTTATACACCAACTTCAAGCAAAATACAATTTGATTTATTTCGATGCACAACATAGTTCAAGCTTTTCGGATGCTGATTTTTTTAATGTTGACCATTTAAATAAGCAAGGCGCAATCAAATTTTCAAAACAGATTGACAGTGTTATTTCAAGTTCAGAAGTAAAATACTAAAGGCTCTTTTGACAAAGACAGTTGATTATCATGGGTTCGATTAAAATAAATATACCATTTCGTCTATTGTATAACTATCTTTCTATTTAAGGTCTTCCGATTCGGAAATTGAACACGCACAAAATAAATTCCTTGATTTAAATCGCCTTTTTCGATTACTATTTTCTTCGTTTGCGCATTCAATTTTCTGATTTCGTTTCCTAAAACATCAACAACGACCACGTTCAATTCTTCTTTATTTCCTTGGTTATTTGAATTTTCAGTCAAAGTTAATATTGATTGAGTAGAGAAAGGGTTAGGTGAAATGCTTATTCCTGGCTCATCGTAGGTATAAGCATTCAATCCAACTGATAAATCAATGTATACATAATCCGAGTCGGCAATATAGTTTCGTTGACTAAAAAGGGTATCAGTAGGTGTAATGTCCACCGAATAAGAGGAATCGCGTCCTAAACCGGGTATATCTACATATATTTTGTAACTGCCAATATTAACATGGTCGAACGAATAATACCCATTCACATCCGTGGTGGTGGCAGCAATCATGTTACCTCCCGGATTATTACCAATTTTCACATCTCCTCCCGGTATAGGGTCACCAGCTTGGCGTGGAAGAGCATCAACCAAAGTAGGGCATAGTCCGTAATAAGTACCTTTTCTTACCGTACCGCTTATTTTACCATTACCCAAACTTGGTGCCACTTCTATCATGGTAATATTAATGGTATCATTAGTTGAACAATTATGAGGCCAAGTGGCAATTGAATCCCAAAGCGAGAAATTACCATTATAGGTATTCACCATATTGGGATAGTTAAAGGTATTGGCCACTACTTTAATAAAATAATTCAAGTTTAATACACTTGCAAAATGAACCTGTCCGGTAGTTAGTACAATAGAGTCAACTGGATGAATCACTGCAAAGGCCGAGAGACGAGAATATAAATATACCATACCCGATGTAACAGGTTGCGCTAACGAATTCTTTACATTCACATAGATATCGGTTGCTGTGGTTTGTACTTTAGTAAGGAAGAAATCACTTGTAGTACCTGACATATCAGAATTCGGTATATTGGTTCCATCCAACGAAACCGATGAGTTAAATGTATTTCCAGCAAAGATGATGTTGCCTCCTGTATTGCCCGATAAAGCAGTACCATCATCTTCATTCGTTACTCCGCAACCTTTCCCCCACACTGCATTTCCTGCATCATCATATTTCAAAATCATGGCATCCTTTCCTCCCCAATTGGTTAAGCTGTTGGCACCAAAAGTAAAACTAGTTGAATAACTTCCTGCTAGATAGATATAACCACAAGCATCGAAATTTATTTTATTTACTAATTCATCTCCAGTACCTGCTGTGTTTTTAGCCCATATTACGGTTCCTGCGGTATCGTATTTCACAGTAAACACATCGTTCGAACCGCTATTAGTCAACATGGTTGAACCAATAGTCATTGTACCGCTATTGAAATTTCCTGTCATGTAAATACTATTAGTGGCATCGGCTACTATATCTATACCAACATCAGTTCCAAAATCTCCTGCACTATACGCCCACAAAGCAGTTCCTGATGAATTCACTTTTACAATATATGCATCGTAATCAAACACTCGATTTAGGGTGATAATTCCGAACGTAAGCGAAGAACCATTGAAACTACCAGTGATATAAATATTGTTGTATCCATCAACCGTCACCGCATTAGCCGTTTCAGTATCCACATCCGATGCGTTATGCGCCCATACAGGGTTTCCATTCGCATCGAATTGAGCATAGAGTACATCCCAACCTCCAACATTTGATAAGTTGGCAGTTCCTAATACCAAGTTAGCACTGTTGAATTTCCCAACAACGTAGATGTTGTTATAACTATCTATTGCAATATCATTAGCATTATCATCCCCACTACCGCCATAACTCACCGCCCATATCACATTGCCAAAAGCATCGTACTTCACCATGAAAATATCATTCGTTGTTCCCGAAGCATCAGCGTTGGTAAGCGTGGTGGTGCCAAATATAATGGAAGCGCTTTTGAAATACCCTGTGATGATGATGTTTCCATTTCCATCTTTAGCAATTGCAGTTGCAGTATCCGCATGAGTTCCACCTGCCGATTTTGCCCACACCACACCTCCTTGCGGATTGTATTTCGCAAGAAAAACATCACTACCACCATGATTGGTTAGCGTAAAACCTGGAGCTATGGTGAAAGTAGGACTACTAGTAAAACAACCGAGCACATAAGCGTTTCCTGTGGCATCACCAATGATATCTTTTACATATTCATTGCCAGTACTTGCTCCATACATCACAGGTTGATAAAAGCTTGGAGTTTGCGAATGTGCTTTAAAAGTAATGATGCTTAATAAAGCAATACTTAAAAATTTGTAGGTTTGTTTCATGTGATTAATTTTATTGTTCAAATATAATTATTTATTTTCTGTTATTAAGGTTGATGATGTTTTTTCGATTTTTAATGAGTTCAATTCTTTTTGAATAGACGTTACTTGTTCATTTAATCTTTCAAGTTTCCTATTCTGTGTTCTATTGATGTTCTTTAATTCATCAATCATTTTTTGTTGTTCTTTTATTGCTTCTATCAACAAAGGGGTTAAACGAGAATAGTCTACAGTTTTATAACCTTCTGAGTCTGTAAACACGAGTTGAGGAAATATCTTTTCAACATCTTGGGCAATCAACCCTATTTGAAGGCTATCTGTGAAACCTCGCGTTGGAAATTCTTCTTTTCGCCACTTATATGAAACACCTTGTAGTTTTTTTACTTCGTTCAATACATTTGTTAATGGAAGAATATTTTTTTTCAATCTTCGGTCGGATGAGCAAGTGATACCAGTGCTTGACGAAACAACACCGCTTACATTCAATGTGCCAATAATTCTAGTGTTTCCACATACCTCTAATTTTGATGAAGGTGTTGCTGTTCCCAGTCCGATATTACCACCACTGAAATAATATTGTGTAGCTTTCAATTCCATTCTATCATCAGCTCCTGTTTCTCCTATATAAACATAATTTGGATCTCCAAAATTTATAAAATGATTTTGAGATGAAGATGACCAAGGAGTTGGATCTCCAACTTGAACATCTCCTCTTATATCTAATTTTTTGGTTGGTACTGAAGTTCCTATTCCAACATTTACCGAGTTATCACCTAGCACCATGCTGTTATTGGCTCCAACAATAGCATTGCTCCCAAGCGCGCTAGAATTTGAAAAATCACCAGATGCGCCAGAATATGCTCCTAAATATGTATTCCTATCACCCACGGCAATCAAGCCTCCAGTTCCCATACCTATCATAGTATTATCATGTCCGGTGGTAATTCCGTTCGACCCAGAGGGATTTAAATCATCTCCTGCTGCAAGACCAAAGCATGAATTTCCAGTTCCTGAGATACATTTAGAACCAGCATGTCCACCAACAAAGGAATTATCACTTCCACTGTTATTATTTAAACCAGCATTGTAACCAATGAAAGAATTTCCAGCACCTGTTACATTAGAGTTTCCAGAATAGTATCCCACAAAAAGATTAAAATGTCCGTTTATATTATGTTCTCCTGAAGAAGCCCCAAGGAAGGTGTTTTGATAACCATTAATATTATCATGACCACTATTAATACCGACAAAGAAATTATTGTCTCCAATGGTATTCAAGTATCCTGCATGATCGCCCATGAAAATATTATTATATCCAGATGTATTATTATTGCCTGCATTATTACCAAAGAATAAGTTATATGAGCCACTTATATTGCTATATCCACTTAAGTTTCCAACGAACACATTATCTTGTCCTGATTGATTTTTGAATCCCGCTTCACTGCCTAATGCCACATTATTTACTTGTGTCGTACCTACGGAATTTCCATTCAATGCATGATAACCCACGGCAACATTATAAGTCCCTGCTAAAT